>NZ_JAFFQE010000005.1 GCF_016919005.1 Desulfopila inferna | reverse complement strand
AAAGATGTTTCGTGGGTTGCGACTGATGTCGCGACGAGATGGTCAATCTAATCAATTTTAAAAACTCTGTCAAGATTTATTTCTCGTTTATTTCTGCCTCCGTTGCGCTCAAATCGTTGCCGATCACCCGCGCCCCAAGGACCGAGCAAACCTACATTATCGCCCTCAGACTGTCAACGCCTTTTTTGAAGAAAAGGTGTAATTGTAGGAGATAGGTGTGCCGGTGATTCCAATATCTTAATTATGTATCTGAATATTCGATATTAGGCAGCTCGTGGTTTTTGAAAATACAAGATACCGAAGGGGAGATCTCCTTTTAGGCAACCCATTCCTGTAGAGCTTCAATGATTTTCTTGGCTTGTTCGACGCTCGAGATGTTGAATTTTGATTTGGGAATATATTCACCATCCCGCTTCTGGTATCGGCGGATGGTAAACATATCCTTGCCGTATTCACCCTTGGCACGATTCCAATTCTGATATTGGAAAATGATAGTAGTCCAGGCGCCTTTAGAGAGGATTTTTTTATCGATTTCCTTGACCAGCAGTAGGCCTTCTTCTTCGTAATTTATGGTGATGTCATCAACTGTTTTGCTCATTAAGTCGTATCCGTGTTAGTCTTTTATAAATTTAAAGGCAGAGAAGAATACTCTCCTCTGCCTGATTTGGCGTTATGCAAACATATTCAAGGAAAAAGGTAAAGAAGATTAGCGATTAACTGAAGTCATTCAGGATTTGTCATGTTTGGTAAACTTCATCTGACTCCCTTCCGCTTCAACAAGAATATGATCATTCTCGTTGAAGGTTCCATCGAGGATGTGCATGGCAAGCGGATCTTCTATATAGCGCTGAATCGCCCGTTTCAATGGACGTGCACCGAAGTTTGGATCATATCCTAAATCGATTATCAGCTGTTTGGCGCTCTGGCGTATATGCAGGGTGATATTCCTTGCCTTGAGTCTCCTGTTGAGAAAATTGAGTTGAATATCGAGAATGCCGATCAGGTTTTCTTTAGTAAGGCTCTTGAATATGATGGTCTCATCTATCCGATTGAGGAACTCAGGCTTGAATTGCTCGTGGAGAATTTCTTCTATCCGCTGCCGTATTTCGGATTCGCCGGCCTTTTCTCCTGCCATTTTCATGATCAGGCTACTGCCAAGGTTGGATGTCATAATCATGATGGTGTTTTTGAAATCAACGGTTCTGCCTTTGCCGTCCGTCATCCTGCCGTCATCCAGGACCTGCAGAAGAACGTTGAATACATCGGGATGAGCTTTTTCAATTTCATCAAGCAGAATTACGCAGTAAGGCCGGCGCCGTACCGCCTCGGTCAGGTAGCCGCCTTCATCATATCCAACGTAGCCGGGAGGGGCGCCGATAAGCCTGGAAACCGAATGTTTTTCCATAAATTCCGACATATCCACCCTGACCATGGCCTGTTCGCTGTCAAAAAGAAATTCGGCCAGTGATCTGGCAAGTTCGGTTTTGCCGACACCGGTCGGACCCAAAAAGATAAAAGAACCTAATGGCCTGTTCGGATCCTGCAGCCCGGCTCTTGAGCGTCGCACCGCATTGGCGACCGCGACGATGGCGTCTTCCTGGCCGATAACCCTCTTGCGGAGAAAACTTTCCGCCTGCACGAGTTTTTCTTTTTCACCCTGGAGGAGTTTGTCGACGGGTATACCGGTCCATTTTGCCACGATTGAGGCTATGTCTTCCGCTCCAACCTCCTCTTTCAGCATGAGATGATCCTGTTGTGCCTTCTGCAGGTTGTCGTTTTCCTCTTCCAGCTGCTTGCGCAGCTGAACAATTTTGCCATATCGTATCTCGGCGACTTTGCTGTAGTTGCCATTTCGTTCCGCCTGCTGCTCTTCCTTGGTGGCTTCGTCTATATCTTCCTTTATCTTACGGATTTTCTGAATTGCTTCTTTTTCGAGAGTCCACTGGCCTTTCATTGCATTAAGCGAGTCACCAAGATCGGCCAATTTTCTTTTAAGCTCTTCAAGTCGATTTTTAGATGCCTCATCCTTTTCTTTTTTTAGTGCTTCGCGCTCAATTTCAAGTTTGATGCGCTGTCTCTCAAGTTCGTCAATTTCCGTCGGCATGGAATCTATTTCTATTCGCAGCGAGGAGGCGGCTTCATCTATAAGGTCTATGGCCTTATCGGGTAGGAAGCGATCACTTATATATCTGTTGGAGAGGGTCACTGCGGCAACTGTTGCCGCATCCTGAATACGGACGCCATGATGGACCTCATATTTTTCCTTGATGCCGCGTAGGATGGCAATGGTGTCCTCTTCGCTGGGTTCCTGGACAAGCACCGGCTGAAAGCGCCGCTCAAGGGCGGCGTCCTTCTCTATGTATTTTCGGTACTCATCTATGGTCGTTGCACCAACGCAGTGGAGTTCTCCACGTGCCAGTGCCGGTTTGAGCATGTTTGAGGCATCCATGGAGCCTTCCGCGGCCCCGGCGCCAACCAGAGTATGCATCTCGTCTATGAAGAGAATGATTTCTCCAGCCCGCTTTTCAACCTCTTTGAGAACAGCCTTGAGCCGATCTTCAAATTCCCCGCGATACTTGGCACCGGCTACAAGCGCGCCCAGGTCGAGAGCCACAACCTGTTTGTTTTTAAGGGTTGCCGGTATATCTCCGTTGACAATCCTCTGGGCCAGTCCTTCGACAATGGCGGTCTTGCCTACCCCGGGTTCGCCGATGAGGATGGGGTTGTTTTTGGTCCTTCGTGAGAGAACCTGAATGATTCGACGAATTTCTTCATCTCTCCCAATAACCGGATCGAGTTTGGCTTTACGGGCAATATCGGTAAGGTTACGACCATATTTTTCCAAAGCCTGGTATTTCTCTTCCGGACTCTGGTCGGTGACCCGCTGGTTGCCCCTAATGGTGGTGAGAGCATTGAGGAAATCCTTTTCGCTGATTCCTTGTTGCCTGAGCATTCTGGAGCATGCGGAAGAGCCATCATTGATGATAGCCATGAACAGATGTTCCTGAGAAATGTAGTCGTCCTGCATTCTCGAGGCTATTGACAGGGCTGTATCGAGACTCTTCTGCAGCTCTGCCGAGGCATAAACCTGTCCGGCACCGGTTCCGGAAACCTTGGGAATCTGATCCAGGAGCTTGTCGGTTTCCTGGAGAATAACAGCGGGGGTAATGCCCATTTTCTGCAAAACGGGAAATACTACACCGTCCGGTTGACTGAGAATCGCCTTGAGAAGGTGGGCCTGCTGTATCTGCTGGTGGCCTTTCTCCTGCGCGATCCTCTGGGAACCTTGGACTGCTTCCTGCGATTTCAAGGTAAATTTGTCGAATTGCATCTTTTTCTCCTCTATGCATTACTTCAACAATAAGTAATAAACTTCTGCACACAATGATTCGGGTAGAAAGTAATGATGCGATACGAGTGCGTCAACAATGACACAATGAAAGTTCAAAAATATCTTTGGATGATGGATTAGTTTATGAGATTGTCGTGGGGGACAAATTAGGAAAAAACAGGTCTGGTAGGGCAGAAGGATTCGTCTAAGAGGGCTGAGGAATCAATCCTGGAGAGAGTGATTCCTCAGCTGTCTGGCAAGAATTAACCGCAGCTGCCGCTGTCGCAGGAACCGCTGCTGCAACCACCACCGCCTCCGATTGGATTCGTAGAAGTTATACCAAATCCGGATCGGGGACCGGCCTCTACATATTCAACCTTAATTGAACCGCAGGTTTCAAGCAGGCTTTCTTCAACCAGAAATTTCAGATCGTCGTTGTCATATACTTTGTCGTTGTCTTTTGGCTCATCCAGAGCCAAGCCCAGAGAGGGCCCGGCTCAGCCACCCTGCATCAAGGCGACTCTTAGTGCAGAATCAATATTGTTCTGCGCCAGATACTCTTTTAATTTATCCACAGCCAAGTCTGTGACGGTAAACTCAGACATTAAATTCTCCTTGTTATTATTAACGTTTGCTTTGTGTCTGTAATATATGCTCCGAAAGCAAATATCAACTTTCCGTAGGCAAAAACATAATGTGCGCTGCAGAATAAGTCAATCAATCCTCGACTGAAATACAATAAAAGCGATTTCGGTATAAAGCATGATTTCTCGATTTAGTAAAATGAAAACAGCTACATGTGCTTGTTGGTGAAGTGCTGGAGTGATAGATAATAATTTAATTATTAAATTGCTTGATCACGGCGAAACTGGGAATAATTTTTTATTGCTTGAGTTTGAATCATGATGATACTATTTAATACCTTACAATTTGTTTCTTATTTTTTTACAGGGAAACAAACGCGTGTCTGTCCAGGAATGAACAATTTCGAAGACTGCGCTATCTGTTCAAAAATCAAGACGCTTGATAAATTTAACCGCAGGCATATAATTGATATCGAAGTGTGCTCTTACCTCCGAGGATTAAATCTTAAGAGCAACTGTTACACAAAGCAAGAGACTCCGGAAGTAGGGCAGGTAAGTATATTCCGAAAGTGCCGTTATGGACGAGCTATCTAAAGGTTCTTGTCCAGCTCAGCCAGGTATTTAAACCATTGCAGAAATTATCGGCGAGGACAAAAATGAAGAAGGTGGTTATTTCAACAGGGGGAGGCGATGCTCCCGGTCTCAATGCTGTGATCTATGCTGTAGTGCACGCCTGTTATCGGAGGGGATGGGAGGTTTATGGCAGCAAAAGCGGTTACTCCGGCTTTCTCGATCTTGACGACATGATTCAGTTGAGACCCAAAGACGTCGAAGGAATATATTCCACCGGCGGCACAATTTTAGGATCTACTAATAAAGGCAACCCTTTTGCCAGGCCGGTTTTGAACCTGGCAGGTGAAGTTCAGATCGTCGATGTTTCCGATAAGATACTGAAAAATTTTAATAGAATGGGATTTGACTGTCATATAGCTATAGGCGGTGACGGCAGTCTGCAACTGGCCCAGAAGTTCGCCGAAAAAGGTATGCCCGTCATCGGAGTTCCTAAAACCATAGACAACGATCTGGAAGCCACCGACAGGACATTCGGTTTTGATACCGCTGTCTCCACAGCTACTGATGCACTGGATAAGCTGCATTCCACGGCAAAATCCCATGACAGGGTGATGGTTGTTGAAGTAATGGGACGCGACTCGGGGTGGATAGCGCTTTATTCGGGAATATCAGGGGGAGCGGATGTTATTCTTATTCCTGAAATTCCCTTCGATATGGAGAAGGTCAATGCCAAAATATCGGATAATGAGCTGCGGGATAAACATTATTCCATAGTGGTGGTAGCCGAGGGTGCCATTGAGAAAGGCGGCAAAGTCTTTAATAAAGGTGCCGGGGAACTCGGTCGTGAAGAGGTGATTTTAGGCGGGGTTGGAGAGTGGGTAGCTCAGCAAATTCGGCATGACACCGAGAAAGATACACGCTCCCTGGTCCTGGGACATTTGCAGAGGGGCGGGTCGCCTACAACTTTCGACCGTCTGCTAGCTCTGCGCTTTGGTACCGCAGCTGTGCGTCTCGTGGAGCAGGGAATTTTTGGGCATATGGTTGCCCTGGTAGATTCAAAAATGGGGGCTGTTCCGATTGCCGATGCTATAAGGGCGCGCAAAAAAGTCAACCTCGACAGTGATAAAATTCTTACAGCAAGGAATATCGGCATCTGTCTTGGCGATTAATAAATCAGGTATGGCTCAACAAAATATTTTCCTTGAAATTTATACGACTCTTTATAATCACTATGGCCCACAGAATTGGTGGCCTGCCGAATCCCCCCTTGAAATGGTGGTCGGAGCAATTCTTACTCAAAATACCAGCTGGAAAAATGTCGCCAAGGCTATAACCTGTCTTAAGGCCGTGAACCTTATGACCATAGAATCTTTGAGTGGCAGTAGTAATGAAGAGCTTGCCGGCTGCATCCGTTCCGCTGGATATTACAATCTTAAAGCCAAGCGGTTGCGAAATCTGCTGAACATGCTTTGTCAGGAGTTTGAGGGCAGTCTTCAGCGTTTGCTGGAGGAAGAACTTTGCAGTTGCCGGGAGAAATTACTGCAGGTTAACGGCATTGGAGAAGAAACCGCCGATTCAATTCTGCTGTATGCCTGCGGTCATCCTATTTTTGTCGTGGATACTTATACTCACCGGGTTTTCTCCAGACATAACCTGCTGGAGGAAGAATGCACTTACGGGGATATCCAGGAAAGATTTATGGATAATCTTCCGGAAGATGCACAACTTTTTAATGAGTATCATGCTCTTATCGTCAGAGTCGCAAAGGAATATTGTAAGAAAACCAACCCTCTCTGTAGTGATTGCCCGCTTCAGGGCATGTAGTGAAAACTGATGGTGTCATAAAAAAGTTGCCACTTTTTATGGACTGATGAAAATCTAGACAGGATTGCACTATTTCGGGATCACAACTCATGGCAGGCCCCTGCGTTTTTCACTCTTGTATTACGGACGACCTGCCTAAGGGAAAGAAGGTGATTTGTATTTGTACGGCGGTTTAGGTATTTATTCTTGTCTGAGCGTCAGTGTTATCTCCTCTATCATCTCTGCAATTTCATCTTCATGGTATTCCTCGGCCCGAAGAGCCCTTGTGTACTTCTCCAGGGTTTCTCTGAGTTTGAGCGGCTGAGAGGTGGTCTGGTATATTCTGCAAAGCAGCCATACTCCTTTTTCTGAAAGGCTATTGGTTTGCAACATTGCGGAGAGTACCGGAATTGCCTCTGCATGTCTCTCTGCATCTATGAGAATTTCGCTCCAGCGCAGCGACATTTTTTCATGGGTCGCAATAAGAAGATCCTCGAAGGAAAAGGTCGAGTCGTTTCTGAAAGTATCCGAAGGCAGATTCCCCTTCCATAGAGTCAGGGCATTATAGAATCGATTGCCCGCCTGCCAGAATTCTTCCCTGTCTGCATGATTAAAACCGGCTCTGCAAAAATCCAGGAACTCTTCGGTATCGGTGGTGGTGTTTTCCAGGCTCAAAATGCCCTTGTTGAGGACTATATAATTCTTGATGTCTCCTGCTGGAAGGGATTTTGTAAAAGTATTGCGCAGGCGGCCAAGCAGCGTGTCCAGCTTTTTTCTTGATTTTTCAGGGCTGCTGTCAGGCCAAAGAAGCAACTGTACTTTTTCCTGACAGATTTTTTTGTCTCTGGAAAAAAGCATCAAGCTCAGCAGTTCTCTTTGCAGTGGGGTGAAATGCTCAACAGTAAGATAGGTGGTGTTACCGATTTTCAGGAAAAAGCCGTTGAGGATAGTAAAGTGGAGTAGGGGAATTACTGTGCCATCATCGGTTAGGTTAACCTTCAAACGCTGGCGGGCCAGTTGCTGGCTGAATACTCTATGCAGGTCATTAACCACTGCCAGTCTGAGCAGTTCGAGCATTGGTTCGGGCTCCCAGCTCCAGAAATGGTCATACCCATTTTCAGCCATTATGGTCAATGCCTGCTCCAGGTACTGAAGAGCTGATTTTTCCCCATATGATCTGAGCTGGAAGGAGCTTCTTTGCATCAGACAACATGACAGAAGATAAGGAGAAGGGATCGATTCAGCGAGTTCCTGTGCTTTCGCAAAAGCCTCTTTTGCCTGTTTTTTCTTCCGGAGTTTAGCGAAAACGGCGCCAGCCATAATGGAGTGGAATGCCAGATAAAAAGGACCACCGGCATTTTCCCTGAGCCGGGAGGATTCTTCGATTTTTACTGCAGCGCTTTTGGAGTTGCCGTGAATTGCCAGAATATATGCCTGCCACTGCAGTAATTGGCTAAGCATGTGCTCCGACTTGGCTGTCGAGGATACATTCACCCCTCTATTGATCAGATCGAGGGCTTTGGCGCTTTCTCCCATCGAGAGAAAACAGCTGCATCCCCAAATAAAAAAGTAAGGTCCTGCTACGGTTTGTTTTACTAGCTTTTCGTCAATGCTTTTCTGTATCAGCTGCTGCTGGTGGAAGTAGTTGGGTATATCGCCAAACATACTGAGATTGCAGATGTGAAGCACGCGTAAGCTGAGTTTGTTGGATATACCAACCAACGGATCGTTCATCAGGGAATGGGAAGCTTCAACTTCACAGCGAAATCCTTTGCGGTTCCCGCTGAGCAATTCGATATATGCTTTGATGAATACTGTGGATGCCATGAAATTATGAATAGAATCATCAGTGGCAATCTGTCGTGCCTTTTCGATATAGTGTCTAGCCTTTTCCATATCGGCGGAAAAAAAACAGAAACCTGCAGAGAGATTCCTCATGGCCAGGACAGTAATATGGCTGGAAAGATTTTTGCGATGCCTGTTCAGTAGTTCTTCCGTTCGCGGCAGCAATGAAGCACCGGTGTGATAATTTCCCGAAACCACAAAATGATAATAGAGGATTGTTGCAATTGCCAGCAGTTCACCGACTTCCTCCCCCGAGCGTACGAAGAGCTGTCGAGCCGCTTCCAGGTGTGGCAGAGTTTTCTGTGGCTGAAAGTCGCTCTGCAGTATCCCTGAAAAAAGAGTGAGCCAGCTGTATTGCAGAAGCGTTTCTTCCGGGATCGATTTGAGCATGGTGAGAATCATCAAGGTTCTGTTCTGTGCTAAAAAATCCACGCCATAGCGATGAAGTAGCCGATCCATCATCTGATAGTTGCCTCCCTGCTGATAACAGGAAAGCGCTTTATCAATCTTGTCTCTTTCGAGAAAATAGAGAGCCGATTCGGTGTAAATATCCCGAATATCCTGCTCACTTAATCTCTTTGCTGCACGTGCCTGGAGAAATTCCTGAAAAAGATGATGGAAACGAAAAGTGATATAGTCACTATCGAGATTATAGATGAAAAGGTTTTCCTGGCTCAGGTTCCGCAGAATCAGGGAGATACCGGCAATAGCCGTGATACGTCCGGCAAGATCTGTATGAATTTCATCGAGAAAAGAAAGTTTGAGAAAGGGGAGGTGAAGCTCCTTCGGGATATGAGAGAAAATTTCATCCTGAAAATACTCAAGCATATCCTTCTGTGTTGGAGCCCCGGTTAGTTTAAAATTTGTAGCCGAGGCCTTTTCTATGGATCTGCGGCCGGACATGGGATGCGCCGCGAGGACAATGCCCATGACCCAGCCGCTCGTCACGTCTTCTATCTTTCGAGCATCGGCGATGCTGATGCTTCTTTTGAACACATCGTTAAAGAGCATCTCGATCTCTGAGCTGGTAAGGGCCAGATCATCGGTTCCCAGGTAGGCAACGGCGTTGCGGTTTCTGATGGTTTTTGATTTGAGTTCAAAGGGATGCCTGCTGGTCAGTACAAAATGAAGTTTCGGCGGGGAAGTATCGAGTAGATGTGCCAGCAGTTGATTGGTCAGATCAGCATTATTGATAAGATGCAGGTCATCAAAGACAATATAGAGGTTGCCGCGCAGATACCTGTCGACATCGTTAAGCAGAATGTTGGCGCACCGCAGCAGATCCAGAGGCCCGATTTCTCCCTTGTTGATGATGGCTTCCAGCCGCGGAGAAGAGAAATTCTCGACGGCTATACCGAGGCAGTGAAGAAGTCCGGAAAGCAGCAGGACCGGGTCGACGTCCTCTTTGCCGATCTGATACCAGATGTGGCTGTGCTTGTAATGGTTAATGTACTGATAAGCCAAGGTGGTCTTGCCCTGGCCCGCCTGCGCTTCTATGGCAATTATCTTATTGTCCCGTCCCCTTTTGGGCAAGATCTTTTCGATAAGATTGGAGCGGAAAAGGGATTGATTTTCATCAATATGCGGCGGATAAAACTTATTGGAAGGAATCGAAGAGTGAAGCGGTGTCAATGTTGCATTCATAGAACACCTTCTGTTTTTATTTTATCGGGATTGACCGTGATGCCACAAAAACTGCCTGCAAATACCTCTGATAATATTAGATTCTTTTGATGATAAGCGGAGCCTGCCAAGGAACCGACGTATATTGTTCATCCAGTATGTGTGATTTTTTTCTTCGAGAAAGTCAATCTGGATCAAAGCTTCCTCGACATGCCGGTACATGCCTTCGAGTTCGAACGAGGTGGCAATTTGTGGAGCCGGTTCAATGTCTTTCCGCTCATGAACTAAGCCATGGTAGATCTCATAACAGTGAATGGCCACAGCCTGAGCCAGATTTAGAGAAGAGAAATCTGCAGTGGGAATGGCGGAGATGTCATGACAATATTTGAGCTCGTCATTGGCAAGCCCGCAGTTTTCCGGGCCAAAGAGAAAGGCTATCTGGTTATTAGGAGGAAGCTCGTCCATGCCGTTGATAATTTGTCGTGGGCTGCGCTCGGAGCCACGCTGCCGCCCGCGTCGTGCCGTGGTGCCGACAATATAAGAGAAAGGCGCGACTGCCGCTTCCAGACTGCTGTGCAGCTCCATCGAGTCAATAAGATGGACTGCTTTGTGTGTAGCCATTTTGGCCATTGCTTCATATTCGGGAGGATGATCGCGAACAATAATTAGCCGCGAAAGCCCCATATTGAAGGCACTGCGTGCCGCTGCCCCGATATTTTCCGGGAACTTGGGTTGAACCAGTATTATGGCTATATTATTAAGAACGGAGTTTTCTGTCGGCATTGACGTTATTAGGATCTGGCACCTGGGCACAGGGGAGACTTGTTGATTGACTACTCCCCTCCCCCCAACAGATGGTGGGAGGGGGAGTAAATTGGTGAGTATAAAAGGTGAGGGTCTAGCTGGATTGGTTCGCCTTTACACCATCTTCTATTGAGATACGGCTGATTTTTTCATACTCCTCGGCCTGTTTATCCGGAGTAGAAGGCATCAGCCTTTTGAGAAGAGGGACAACGCCCCTTTCTGATTTCTCAAACAGTTCTTCTGCTTCCTTGATGGTTATCTGCCAGGCAGGTGCAAATCCGGGTGCTTTTTCAAACATAATGTCAAGGGCGGTCTGGTAGACATAATATTGTCTGATTTCCTTGCGTCCCGGTTTCTGGTTCAGTGATTGAACTGTGATCTGCAGGTTATCTCTTTCCTGCTTCAGCCGCTCGAGCTCATGTTTCCTCCGCTCATTTTCCGCGGAATCGATCTCCAGTTTGGTGTGAAGGTGCGATCTCAGGCGGTCTACTTCCTTGGTCAGTTCCCTCCGGCGGAGAAAACCACGAATGTATATAACCAGACATAAGATAATTCCCAAAGCCAGACCTTTGGCAAAAGGGTTATTGACGATCGACATCAGCCAGTTGGTTTCTTCCATCAGCTACTCCTCCAATATGAATATTTTCACCCGCGTGCGCTCTTTTGTTGCAGGATATGGTTTTCTCGGTACTCTTTCAATAAAGAATAATAAAACTCTTTATGCGAAATATTGTACCAAGTCAAGCTGCAAAAGCAAAGCCCTGTTTCTTCCCGCACAATGCCCTGTGTGATTCATTTACCATTCTCCCGAGCCGGAGCAAAGTTGATTCTTCTGAGGCGATGATCGACATCCACGAGGGTGACATCGAGCGAAGCACCAAGCTGATAGGTCTTTCCGCTAATTTCTCCAATGAGTCTGTATCGCTTGATATCGTAAAGATAATAGTCATCGGTAAGTGTTGAAATATCTATCGAGCCACTTACAAACAGATCAAGAAGCTCAACAAAGAGAACATTCTCGCTGACTCCGGATATCACGGCTTTAAAGTTCTCTCCTATGTATTGCTCCATGAAAAAGACCTTCAATCTGTCGTTGATGTCTCTTTCAGCTGTCACCGCTGCTCTTTCACGGCTGGAGAGGTGTTCGGCCTGCTCCTTGAGGGATGGCCCTTTTTCACTATCTTTAATGGGCTTGTTCTGCAGCAGAGCATCCAGGAAACGGTGAACCATAAGGTCAGGATACCTTCTGATCGGAGAGGTGAAATGGGTGTAGTCGGTGGCAGCCAGTCCGAAATGCCCCTTGTTGTCAGGATCATAGCGTGCCTGCTGCATGGTGCGCAGCAAAAGATTGTTGACCACATACTCGCCAGGACTGCCATTGACAATTTCCAGTACCTGACCAAACCATCGCGGTTCGGCGCTGACTTTGGGCAGATCTATGCCCAGAGTTGCGGCAAAGGAGGCGAATTCCTCGACTTTCTCTGGAGACGGTTTTTCATGAATACGATAGATAAAGTCAATATTTCGTTGGGTAAAGAGTTCAGCTACTGCCTCATTGGCGGCCAGCATGAATTCTTCGATTATCAGATGAGCAAAGTTTCGCTCTTTTCTTTTGATGGATCTGATCTTGCCGTCTTCTTCGAGTGAGACCTCCGGTTCTGGGATATTGAAGCCGATGGAACCTCTGTCCATGCGCCGCTTGTGCAAGGATTGAGCCAGCTCTCCGGCCCATTTCAGGGGGTTGAGAAATTCTTTATGGAGCCGTCGTACCTGAGGATCTTTGTCAATCAGAATGTTTTTAACTGTGGTGTAGGTGAAGCGATGTTTGCTGCGCATTATCGACTTGCCGAACGTCTTCGAGGTGAGCTTGCCGTCTCTGCTAAAGTCTAGAATAGCGGAGAAGCTCAGTCTGTCTTCATCGGGTACAAGACTGCAGAGGTTATTGGAGAGCTTCTCCGGCAGCATGGGAATAACTCTTCCGGGAAAGTAGATGGAGGTTCCCCGTAGATACGCTTCCTTATCCAGGGGAGTATCAGGTCTGACGAAGTGCGAAACATCGGCAATGGAAACATAAAGTCGATAACCGCCCCGCGTTTTTTCAACGGCAATGGCATCGTCAAAATCCTTGGCTGTTGCGCCGTCGATGGTAACATGTGCTATTTTCCGCAGATCGAGCCGATCGGCTATTTCAGCCGCATTGAAGGACAGGGCCTCCGCCTCCTGCACAACCGGCTTGGGAAAAATATGCGGCAGGTTGTGTTTTTCAATGACCATGCGCATCTGCACGTCGATATTTTGCGCCGAACCCAGAACTTCGCAGATTTTGCCTTGCACGAATCCTTTTTCAGAAGGTTCAGGCAGGATCTGCACGATAACTACGTCGTTTTCCTCTATGTTGTCAGCGATTGCATCGACAATGGCAATGGTCGAGGGATAGCGCGGATCTTCCGGGATAACTCTGGGGGGATTGCCTGCTTTAAAAAAACCAGTGAGTTTTTCTGAGGAGCGTTCGAGAAGCGAGAGAATTTCCGCCTCAGGCCTGCCGTCCCTGCGAACTTTGTTAACGCGTATAAGGACGATATCGCCATGATTCGCGGTCCCCATATTCCGCACAGTCAGAAAGGGGTCCTTTTTGTAGTAATCAGCAGCCTCGGCAGGATGGAGATCAATGACAAATCCAAATCCTCTGGGGTTTTTTTCTATTTTTCCGGTGAAGATACGTCCTTTGCTATTAAGGCGAAAGCGTTTTTTTCCGGCAGAGACCAGTTCCTCCCTGCGAACCAGCTCGGCAACAGCCTCTTCGATTTCCTTTTTTGCCGGAAGATATTGAGATAACGCTTCCTGAATTTCCGAAAGGTTGACAGGTTCTCCTTTCATGGCGACAAAAGACAAAATGGAGGTTGAAAGAGACTGCAAGAATCCCTGGAGTTTGTTTTTCCTGGTGGTTCGTGGTTGATGTTGCTTTTTGTCTTTGGAAAACTTTCTTTTTTTAGCCATTTAGGTTTTTTATTTTCCCTGATAGTGGAATTTTGTTAGAGTGTGGGCATTACCAGCGACAGGACTTACAGTATGTCATTGAAATGGAAGGCCGGGAGCCGTGAGTGTTGAAGTGGTTCTCCATAAAGGTTATGTTCTCTTGTGGCCCCATTTAAGGAGTGTTTCTATTATCATAGCATAGGAGCACACGCAAAAAAAGCAATATAGTTGAAATTTAGATACCTTCTGGAAGTTGAGCGAGGCAGTACGTGTATGCAGCATATCCCTTTTGACCTGGAACTCTATCGCAGACAAATGCACAGCTTAATCGGCGGCAGACCTGATGAGCAAGTGTTCTGGGATGCCCTCAACTTTGCCACCGAGGCCCATGACGATCAGTGGCGTAAGTCTGGGGATGCCTATATCCTCCATCCTTGTTCCGTGGCCAATATTCTCGCCGCTGAAATGGATATTCTTCATCCGGAGATACTTGCCGCTGCTCTCCTTCATGACACTGTCGAGGATGTTGAGGAGGTAACCGGAGAGGTGGTCGGTCAAAAATTCGGACAATATGTCCAGGCCATCGTCGAGGGCTGCACCAAGGTAACCCAGTCATCCGGAGACAAACAGTCTCATTATAAAAGGGTTCATCGAAAAATATTCTCCGGAGCAGCGCTGCGGCCCGAAGTTATGCTGGTAAAATTGGCAGACAGGCTGCACAATCTGCGTACACTGAAAGCGATGCCCAAGAGAAAACAGCAGAAAATCGCCGATGAGACGCTGGATATTTATGCGCCGCTAGCCACTGTTTTCGGATTGTTTAATATGAAGCGAGAGATGTACAATCTTGCCCTGACCTACAAGTTTCCTAAACAATGGGTTAAATTAGACGTCCATATCAACAACCTGAAGCAGGCGGCGGCTCCTAAAGAAATTATCGAAACTCTGCGGCTTAAGGCCCGGGAAACACTTCCAGAGACAAAAGTGGATCTGCGCGTCAAGGAGCTGTGGGCCTATTACGATCATAACAATCGTATACTTCTTCAGCAGATAGACTTTCCTTATGAGATTTTGATAGTCGTGAATGACAGTCACGCCTGCTATCAGGCACTCGGTGTTGTCAATCAGACATTTCGGCCGATCCCCAGGACAATCAGGGATTTTATCGCCAACCCCAAGCCCACCGGTTATCAGGGCCTTCATGCCCGCGCCATAATCAAAGGGCAGCGCTATCTGTTCAAGATACGAACCGAGGATATGGCCCGGCGCGCCCAGCGCGGGCTTTTCCGGAACTGGAGCTCGAAGAATCGCAAACAGGGAAGATTTATCCATGAAATAAAGGAGCTTTTTGATGTTATCGGCTCAGATGTCTCGGTTTCTTATCGTGATGTCATTGCTGCAAGCGGTAAAAAGGAGATATATACCTATACCCCAAAGGGAGATCTGATTTGTTTGCCCCTGCACTCCACTGTTCTCGATTTTGCCTTTCGGGTACACACCGATGTAGGGCACTCCTGCATGGGCGCCATGGTCGGTAATATCCGCAGAAGCGCCGGCCATATTCTCAAAGACGGAGACATGGTGCGTATCATCAGATCGGCAAAGCCACTGCAATTTGATCCGGATATTCTCGATCTCTGCAAGGTGCCCAGGACCCGGGCTGAATTATCGAAAGGCTTTCGCGGACGCAGGCGGCAGGTTGCCAGGGATGTCGGTTATTCAACCCTCAGCCAGGAAATGAAGCGATATGGAATCCCTCTTGATTTCCTTAAGAGTTTTGAAATGCAGCAAATCTATAATTTCTTCTCGTTGAAGGATGCGGATGAGCTGTATGAACATATTGGTGATGGGCGTCTGCGTCTACCGGAGATCATCAACCGGTTCAGACATGAATTTCATCTTGAAAATCTTAAAGTTGTCCCTCAAGGCGAGGAATATAATACCATTGAGCTCACTACTCTTGATCCCGTCACCATCAAGCTGTCATCCTGCTGTAAGCCCTTGCCCACCGAGAAAAATAATTGCGCCCTATTAACTCGCGAGCGCCTTTCCATCCACAGGAAAACCTGCAGGCGTCTTGAAGAGATAAAATTCCTTCGGGAAGATGCCGTCAATATTGTCTGGAAAACCCTGGAGACCCCGATAAAGAAACCGCAATCGATTCATATTCTTGAGGCAAAACGTCAGAGAATTATGATGATAACCGGAGTGGCTCCAGTGGAGATGATCATCTCGGAGCTTTCAGTTGTCTCTTCCAAGCCCACCAAAACTCCGGCCTGGGAATTGAATTTTGAGGTGCCAAATCTCGCCATTCTCAACAATGTCCTGAAACATTTTGAAAAATCAGGTATTCGGTTTGAGTTCGAATTTGACTATTAATCCAGCAGTTGACTGGATAAGAACCTGTCGCTAAAATGGCGTTGCAAAAAACACCGGTACGGGCATAAACTCTTCGAGAAATCCAGGTCTGCCGCGCCTTATATATCAAACTTTTTACGAGCCCATCACTAAACTTTTTCAGTATCTGTTTGCTGCGGTTGTTTGCAGTATTTGCTGAGAACTCTCGTCAACATATCCGGCAGGTCGTTCTGCTGACGTGAGCTTCTGTGAAGCTGTTTCAGGGTTTTTTCAAGGGTTAGTACTTCTCCTAAAAAGACATGTCGCAGAATGAGTGAAATAAGCCTGGTGATGGTGGTGAGATTGGATATCCGGGTTTGCAGGTGATGGTCTCGGTCAAAGGCGGTGGAGGCAAAAATCTCCACCGGTTGATTATCAATTTCACTGATCGATACATACCATTTGTTTTTGTCGCAATCGGTGGTACGAAAACGGACCGCGTCAAGTACTTCAGGCAAGCCGTCGAATCGAGGCGACCGGCTGCCGTCATTGCCAGAGAAAACGGTTTCCGGAGCGACATCGATCCCGGTGAGTTTGACAATTCGTGCCAGCTTGCTGGGGTCCTGGTGCAATGTTTTTGCAATAAGAAGACATTCGTTGCAAAGTTCATTGCCGGCAATTTCATGCACAGGCTTATCTGCACCGCAGCCATCGCATCTTTCGGTATTAATTGTTGGTGTCATATTTCCATTTTCCGTCGGGATATGTTTTGAGGATATAATCCTGTAAATGTTTTCTAAATTCTCTGCCTGAAATTTCGCAGGCGCCATAGCGCAGAAGATGCTCAGTCATCATCTGACAGTCTATAAGTCTGAACTGCCGTCTCTTCAGGTAAATAACGAGCGATGCCAGGGCAATTTTAGAAGCGTTTGACAGCCGGGTAAACATTGATTCACCAAAAAAGACACGATCCAGGGCTACACCGTAGAGGCCGCCGGCAAGTATCTCACCTTGCCAGCATTCAATGGAATGTGCATATCCCAGTTTGTGCAGCAACTGGTAGGCTTTCTTCATTTCTGCTGTTATCCAGGTCTCTTCGCCTTGCTCCTTGCGAATGGAAGCACAAGACTCGATCACCTGGTCGAAGGCCTCATCCATGGTAACCCGGTATAGGGGCTTTTTCATATACCTTCCCAGTCTTTTCTGAATCCGGAACTTCTCCGGATAAATCACAAACCGGGGTGAGGGCGACCACCATAGAATCGGATCTCCGTCAGAAAACCAGGGAAAGATTCCCAGCCTGTATGCAGCTATGAGGCGTGCCGGGCTCAAGTCTCCGCCAACCGCCAGCAATCCATTCTCTTCAGCCAAACCTGGCCTTGGAAAAATAATATCATCAGTCAATCGAAAAACAGGCATGTGGAAATCTACTCCCGGCATTCATCTATGTCAATCAGCTTCGCTCGATACGATAATCTCGACCACCGCACAATGCCAAAACCTGCAAGACTCAGGAGAGCGGTGAGTCGGCCTCAAACGATCACATTATATAGAGCTGTGCTGTTTTTCAGCTTTTCAATACGATCATCATCATACCCATGACGATAAGGAAGAGATAGACGGTTTTCAAATAGATTTTTCCAGCAAGGAAACGATAGCAGAACGAACCGAGGAGTGTGCCGGCAAAGACGAAGGGAGAGGAATAGAGGAAGGATATGAAAACAGACTGGGTGGTCAGGCCGCTTATCCCATGAGCCATGGCTACCATAGCGGAGTTGAAGAGAAAAAATCCGGTAAGTGTGGCTTTGATATAATCCTTACTCCAGCCCGTCAGGGTGGTGTAAATAATGGCCGGTGGTCCTCCGGCACTGAAGGCGGATCCTATTGCTCCGGAGCAGAATCCGGCGAGATACCCCCAGCCGTGGTGGATCGCCCTCGGCTTCGGGGTAAAAAAGAGATTATAGGAGCTGTAGCAGATGAGCAGAATGCCGAGCAGCAGCGCCATTGTCTCTGATTGGACATGTTTGAGCAGTGTGGCCCCGACAGCTATTCCCGGAAGCGTTGACAGGCACAGGGGCAGGAGTTTCCTGATATCCAGATGAGATTTGAGCTTCAATGTCAGCAGGGAGGTAATAATAAGGCTGGTGAGCACAGAGAGCGGAATAGCGAATTTGATGTCGACCACCAGGCAGAGCAGCGGCATGGCGATAAGTGCCGAACCAAATCCGGTCAGTCCCTGCACGAACGCAGCCAGGAAGAAGATCATGCCTATTGCAAATATCACGGTCATTGTGAACCTGTATCAACAAAAATCATGTGCTGTTGGAAAGCCGGGCTAACATTAAAGGCTATGGAAATCGATTGTGGAAAACGTATTGTTGATTCGCTTGAACCTTGGTACTATTATGCACTTTTTGTCAATCTACACTATTGTTATTGTGGGTGCAATCTATCGTTTTTTTTGATCTTATCAGCAACATATACCATATCATGGATAAAAAAACAGACAGCCCGTCCGGTGATCCTGCTCCCTTTCAGGACCGGGTGAGCGTAAATGTGTTCTTTTCCGGAGCGCAGCGGCGAAAACTTCTCGATGAAATTAAGAAATCCATTGCCGACGGCATTCCGGTAATTACCCTGACCGGAGAAGAGGGAACCGGAAAGACCATGATCTGCAGGATGGTAGAGAAAGAGGTGCAGGCGCAGATCACGTGTGTTTACCTGCCTAATACCTTGGAATCGTTCGATGATGTTGTCCGTGTATTAGCGCTGAAGGTCGGTACGCCAAGTGCGGACAAACCGGAAACGACAAAAATTCTTGTTGATGAAATTGCCCGTACCCTGGAAGAAAATGACAGTCGTCTGGTCGTTGTCTTTGACCAGACCGAGAGAATGTATCTGGCAACCATCGAGAGAATCCGCAAAATGCTTGATCGAATGAATGTCAACTCGACTCTGCTGCAGATAATATTCGCGGGACGCAAGAGTCTGCTGGAAAATCTCGGGCAGCTTGAAATCTGCAATTTTCAGGATGTTGAGGAAAAACATTTCAGCTTGAACCTCCTCGGTCTTTCGGAAACTTATGCCTACCTGAACCATTGCGCCAAACAACGATCACCGGGCCGTGGTAAGAATATTTTTACACCGGAGGCCGCCAAAAAGATATTCAGCATGGCTCAGGGTAATCTGCGGATGACTAATATGCTGGCAGCCAAGTCCCTGGATGCCGCTGATTCCGAGACCTCTTTTATGGTCCTCCTGGATAACGTCAGCAGCAAAGAAGAGGCCAAGCTGGAGAGAAGGAAAAAATTATGGTCGAAGGCACGGCTGCCTGGGTGGCAATGGAGTTTGGGCGGTGGCGGTTTGCTTGTACTGGTTGTATTTTTTCTTCTTGCCGGAGGAGGAGAACAGCAAGAGAGTCCTCACGTGGTCATTGAAAAAAGGCTTGAGGATACCGCTCCCGAGAAAGAGAAAGTGCAGGAGGCGGTAGCGGAGCAGTCTGAAGCTGCACCTGAAAAAAAGCGCAGCGGCCGCAAGTTAGCCGCAGTGGATAAGAATGCGGCCCCGAAGATATTGCCTGATGATGTCAAGGATAATTCAGCTGTACCGGTAATATCAACGGAGACAGAAAATAGAAGGCAGCTCCCTGCAAAAGAGATCCGGCTGCCGGTAGAGCAAAAGGAAGGAAATCGTCCAGAGAAGGCTGGAGACATTCTCTCTGTGGCCGCTGCGGATCAGCGTGCAGAGCCTGCAAAACCGAAAGCCGAAAAGATGGTGCAAGAAGGCAAACCTGAGGCAGCAGCAACAGCCACCGCTAATCCGGTTATATCACCGCGGATTGAAAAACCTGCCATCGGCACTGCCGAAAAAACCGAGGTAATCGAAGAGATCTCCAAGATAGCCGCGCAAGCGCTTGCGGTTAAAGAAAAATCGGAGGCAGCAGCGGAAAGGCCGGAGAATTCACCTCAAGCCGACATTGTCAGGGAAGAAGTATCTGATAGTGCTTCGGCGTTGACTCCGGTTCCGGTAAAGGTGGAAAATATGATGGATGGGGTGATAGAGGAAAAAGGTGCGAGAGAGGTCGAACCGGTAGTGTTTGCAGGAATGAAGAAAAGGTTGCCTCCGCCGCGGGCGGACATTGGAGGAGCAAAGGAAATAGTGAAGATAGCTCCAGCCAAGATCAAGATTGCCGTTGCCCCGGAAAACCTGGAGAAAGAGGCAGTCCCATCGGAAAAGAACATCTCTGCCGTCAGACTCTTCGAGATGCGGGAAGCTGCAGGAGGGAAATGGCTTAGTGGTCAAGCCCGCGGTAGCCATACGGTCCAGCTCATGGCGCTCACTGCTGAACATGCAGAGGACAATTTAAAGGGAAGGTTCGAACAGCAAGAGTACCGCGAGATTGCCGACAATATTTTTATTATCAAGGGTAACGCCTCGACTGTGTATGTATATTATGGAGAATATCCTGATTTGGATTCGGCACGGCAGGCGAGAAACAGTCTACCGGTATTTCTACACAAACATGATCCCTATGCGGTTTCGGTGGAGGGCGCCATTGCCAAAGCCGTATCGGGGCAATAACCGCTGCAGCGGCAAAACGCCTCCATCCCGCCGACCGCGATGATTTTTACGAGATAACAAATAATGACTATTAGAGTTGCAATAAACGGTTACGGCCGTATAGGCCGATGCGTTCTCCGGGCTCTATATGAGTCCGGCTACCGTGACCAGGTGAGGATTGTCGGTATTAATGAACTGTCGGAAATCGACTCTCTTGTTCATCTCACCAGGTTTGATTCTACGCACGGCACCTTTACCGGAGAAGTCAATCGTGGTGATGGAGTAATTTACGTCAACGGCGATGAAATCATGGTCTATTCCCAGCGCGATATACGCCGGATCAACTGGGGTGAGCTGGGAGTCGATATTGTCCTCGAATGCAGCGGCAGTTATTCGGAGAGATGTTTCGCCCAACAGCATATTGACCAGGGCGCGGCCAAGGTTATCTTTTCCTGCCCGGCAACGCGTGATGTCGATGCTACCATTGTCTACGGTTTCAACGAGCGAATCTTGAAAAAGGAGCATCGGATTATTTCAAATGCCTCATGCACGACCAACTGTTCTGCCCACGTTATAGATCTACTGGACAATCGTCTGGGAATAGAGGAGGGCATCATTACTATTGTGCACTCTT
The DNA here is from genome assembly GCF_016919005.1 of Desulfopila inferna. Lineage (NCBI taxonomy): Bacteria > Pseudomonadati > Thermodesulfobacteriota > Desulfobulbia > Desulfobulbales > Desulfocapsaceae > Desulfopila > Desulfopila inferna. The sequence goes on along the minus strand of NZ_JAFFQE010000005.1, from coordinate 341,279 downwards.
CGATGAACGATCAGCCGGTGATCGATGCTTATCACAATCCGGATCTTCGCAAAAGCAGAAGTTCCGGCAGTTCCATCATCCCCGTCAGTACAGGGCTGGCCCAGGGAATCGCACGGCTTTTCCCTCATCTTGCCGAACGCTTCGAGGCCGTTTCCCTGAGAGTTCCAACCATGAATGTCTCGTTGATGCAGCTCAGCATAAAGGTCAGAGAGGGTACGACCGCTAAGGCTGTAAATAACATTCTCAGACAGGAGGCCGAAGGGCGGCTTGATGGTATTCTGGGTTATACCGAATTACCGCTTGTCTCCTGCGATTTTAACCATAATCCGTGCTCTGCCGTGGTTGACGGCTCCCAGACTCTGGTGAGCGGCGCCTCTCTGGTTACCGTTATTGCCTGGTTTGATAATGAATGGGGCTATGCCAACCGTATGCTGGATACTGCCCTGGCCCTTAGCCGGGCTCCAGAGTAATCTCCCTTACCGTCAAATTGCTGGGAAGTTAACATGGTGGACTCGTAAAATACCCTGTCCCCAGCGTTGCAGAAGGCTCAGGTGGGCAAGGCAATCGGAGTGTCTGCGTGGGCGGACCGTCACTTTTCCTTCTTTGTATGTTAAAGAATTTATCAAAAATACGGTAAAGAGATGCGGGGCATATTGCTTTTCTGAACCATTCAACGTATAAATTGATGGTCCTGTTTCACTGTCGTCGGATCATCCCGGAAGAATCTGCTCTTGCAGAATAATAATCCATTGCAATGAATTGCTGCCTCTCAAGATTCACAATGAAAGCCCTGGTAGTGGTTGTGCTCCTCTTTTCCCCAGTAAGCCTCTCTGCCCGGGAAAAAGTGGTGACCCTGGCCACCCTGACTGATTTTCCTCCTTTCTGCTTCAATAAGCCAAACTCCCTGCCGCTCAATAAGGAGATGGTACCGCCGGGAAAAGATTCAGTACAACTTCAGGGCTATAGCTGGGATGTCGTTCGTGAGAGTTTTCATGAGCTCGGGTATACCATCGAGTTGTACGTTCTCCCATGGGCCAGGGCTATACATTACTTGAAAAGCGATAGGGTTGATGCCGTTTTCCCCGCCAACAGAACGGAAGAACGGGAGAGAAACTTCAGTTACTCAAAGGAGTATGTTGACAGTATCAACATGGTTGTCTATGCGACGGCGGATTCCAAAATAGTGTGGAGCGGCCTCGACTCCCTTAATGGTCTGAATGTCGGCGCTGTGAGGGGATGGGCCTATGGCAAAAAATGGGAGAGCAACAAGAAGATCAACAAGGAGTTCATGGATACTGTTTTTCAGAGTTTCCAGGTTCTGGAGAAAAAACGACTGGATGCCGTAGTCGGCTATGAAACAAACTATGATTATGTGTTGGAAACTCATGGTGTAACGGAGAAGTATAAAAAATTAGGACACTTCGACATAGTTGAGGAGTATCTGCTGGGAAAGAAGAATAATCCTGAGACCCTGGAGATAATCAATGATTTTGATCGTGGTCATCGACTGGTCGAGCAGCGGGGTGGCCTTGAGGCAATTGGCAGGAAGTGGCAATAGGTCGTTTAATGAACTCATATTTAAAATACCATCAATCGGCAACGGGGAGTAGCCTCAGTCGTCGTTTCAGTGTCACCCTTTCCGTAGTTGTCCTTATAATTATGCTTTTCTTTTTGCTTGGAGGAGCAGTCTATAATTATTACAAAATCCAGAGAGATCTCAACAGGCAGCTCGCCAATACCCTGGAACTTGCAGAAACTAGTCTGCCTACTGCTGTCTGGCAGATGGATCGTGGTTCAATGGAGGATATCCTTGAAGCTATCCTGGTAAATGATGCCATTGTTTCGGCACGAATAATTACCGATAATATTCTGGCGGCAGCCAAGGCTCAACCGCAATATGAGGCCCTCGATTTTTCTTTGTTCCGGGATTCAGAAAAATACACCGTCAAATCCGTGGCGGTTACACGGATGGGCGAAAATGTCGGTCTTTTTGAAGTGGCCATCTCACGCGCTCAAATGACACGGGGGGTGCTCGCCACCGGCCTGACCGTTTTAGCGCTGGTCCTGGTGTTGTGTTTTGCCATTCTAATGACATCCGTCCTTATAACCAGACGCTATGTATTTGAACCGCTGATGCGGCTTGAGAGCCATGCCAAGCAGATCGCCGGAGGAAATCTGGAGAGCAGTATAGAGATTGAAGGCAATAATGAGTTTGCCCGGCTTGCTGCAGCTTACAACTTTATGGCAAATCAGCTGAAAATCAGTTTTGACACCTTGGAGCAAAAGGTGATGGAACGTACAGCTGATCTCTACCTCGCTAAGACTGAAGCGGAAAAAATGAACCAGGATCTGCGAGTGGTCGGAGCGGAACTGCAGGCCCTGCTCGACAACTCTCCGGTGGGCATACTCTTTGTCGGCTTTGATCGCAGAATTCAACGGGTCAATCCTGAAATTACACGTATCACCGGGTACGGACATGAAGAGTTGATCGGCTGCACCACTGAAAGGCTCTATCCTTCCAGAGAAATATTTCTCACTCTTGGCGAAACCTATTATCCGATTCTCCGCAAGCAAGGTTTCTGCCAGTCTTATTCCGAGCTTCAAACAAAGGATGGCAGGCTGATAACGTGCTACTGGCGGGGAAGGACCGTAGTTGTTGAAGGTGGAGTCGAGGGCGTTATCTGGAGTTTGGAGGATGTCTCCATACGTCTGAAGATGGAAGAAGAGCTGCTCAAAGTGAAGAAACTGGAGTCCATTGGTGTTCTGGCCGGTGGAATAGCCCATGATTTCAATAATCTCTTGCTCGCCATCATCGGCAACATCTCACTGGCCCGGCGTTTTATCGGCAAAGACAGCCGAGCGGATGAACTCCTTGTTTCCGCCCAGAAGGCCTCGAACCGAGCGAAAGATCTCACTGTAAAGCTGCTTACTTTTGCCAGCGGTGGAGATCCGGTAAAATCCGCTGAGCCACTGCCGCAGCTCCTGGAGGAGTCGGCGTCTTTTGTACTCTCCGGAAGCAATGTAAAATGTAATTTCAATTTCAGCAGGGGGCTGTGGCCGGTCAACATGGATAAGACCCAAATCAATCAGGTTATCCAGAATCTTGTCCTCAACGCCGATCAGTCTATGCCCGAGGGTGGTTACATCACAATTAATTGTGCTAATATCAATGTCACTCCTGGAGAAAATCTGGCCCTGAGAGGTGGCCGGTATGTCAGGGTCTCCGTAACGGACAGCGGTATCGGCATCCCGCAGGATATCCTGGGACGGATCTTCGATCCCTATTTTTCCACCAAGGAAAAGGACAGCCATAAGGGCAGCGGACTCGGCCTGGCAATCGTTCATTCCATCATTTCCAAACACGGCGGGGCCATAACGGTTGACTCCTCGCCTGGAACCGGCAGCACGTTCGATATTTATTTACCCGCGCTGGATAGTTTAGAGAGTACGGCTGCTGCAGTGCCGGAAGAGATTGTGAGTCACGGCAGAGGACTCATCCTGGTCATGGATGATGAAGAGATGATCCGCAATGTAGTGTGCCGGATGCTGGCCCACCTGGGTTTCAAAACCGTCGAGGCCCGAGACGGAAGGGAAGCTCTTGACTTGTACGGTAAGCATCTCGAAGAAGACGAGCGCTTCGACGCGGTTATCATGGATTTAACCATTCCGGGAGGTATGGGCGGAGAAGAGACTGTAAAAAAAGTTCTTACCATTGATTCTGAGGCTAAGGTTATCGTTTCCAGCGGCTACTCAAGTGATCCCATTTTGGACAATTATTCATCATTTGGTTTTTGCAACATTGTCAGCAAGCCCTATCAGCTACACTCTTTGTCGAGAGTGCTGACCCAGACACTTTCTTCCGGCGAACCAAAAATCTATTAATGTCTACATCATTGGGTAGGATGTTGGGTATGATATTTTGCTTAAAAACTTCAGGGAAAAAGAGGTGTTCAGCGATAATGTTGAGCCATGGCGCCTTCCAATGCTCGCAATATTAAGTATATGGCTGTGCTTGATTTCCTAAAAACGCCTTAATCTGAGGAAAAATTGCAATTCTCCGACACACTCCTAGCGCAGCTTTTTATTTGTGCGTTACTATTCATGGAATACGCCGCAGGGAAATGGCGGCATCGACTTTGGATATCCGATAATTCATTTTTGGGGAAGAGAGCTGGCAATTTCTATTATGAAAAACGACAGCGATCGACGAAAACTGGAGAAAAATAATTGGATTTTTGATGACAAAGAGGATCTGTTGCAGAGTATTTTTCGTCCACTGCAATATATACTTTTTGATGCTGATATTGTCACTGGAGTAACCGCATTTCTGGAGCAGACATCGGAGACCCAAGCCGAAATTGAGGGCTCGTAGTCGCTCAATGTCCGGTACCCATAAATAAATGGAGAGAGATATGGCAAAAAATTTTCATATAAGATCGCAGGTCTTCTCCTCGGTATTTGCTGGCTATGCCCTCTTGTTGTCAATGGCGCAGAAAATTCCGGGCTTTCAAAGGGACAGATTCTGTATGTACCCGCCTATTCCCACATCTACAGCGGCAATAAAGAGAAACCTTTTCTGTTGACAGTGACACTGAGCATCAGAAACATTGACCCGAAAAATTCCATCAGGCTGACGTTGGTAGATTATTATGAGACTCAGGGAAAGCTGTTAAAACAGTATATTGGTGAAGCGGTGGTGTTAAAGCCGCTGGATTCCCTGCGATATATCATAGCTGAAAAGGACGACAGAGGCGGGTCGGGCGCTAATTTTCTTGTTGAATGGCATTCCGATGGGCCTGTTAATCCTCCCATTGTTGAGTCGATCATGATAGGGGCACAGTTTCAACAGGGAATTTCCTTCACTTCCCGCGCCAGGGAAATATTAGAGACGGATGTAAGCGAGTAGCTGGCAAAGGGGCTGAGCACATACTGAACCATTATTCCTGATAAATAAATTAGCCAAAGGGGGCGATACCGATGAATGACTGTATCTTCTGTAAAATCATTGCAGGCGAAATTCCAGCAAAAAAACTGTATGAAGATGACGACGTCCTGGCCTTCTGGGATATTTCTCCCAAGGCCCCTGTCCATTTTCTCGTTATTCCCAAAAAACATATTCCAAGGCCCGTGGATGTTAAAGAGGACGATGATCCGTTAACCGGTAAGCTGTTCCGCATTGGGGCTCAACTTGCCGGAGAGAAAGGCGTCGGGGATGATTACAGGGTCATCTTTAATAACGGTGAAAAGTCCGGTCAGGAAGTTTTTCATCTACATATGCATATTCTGGGAGGGAAGGGGAAACCCTGGGCAATGTAGTGAAACTTCAGTGAAAGACCAGCCGTGGACGGGTCATTCCTAAGGATCGGTAAGTTGGGAAAAACGTCCTGTTACTATATGCATGAAATACTGAAAGGAATATTGATACAACAAATTGGGAAGATTCATCCACTAAGAAGATATTCGTCATGAGTGAGAATGCCGTTTATAGGGAATTGAAGAAGCAGATTATTTTGTTGGAACCCGGGATCCGTGCTGCGGGAGAATGACGTCATGGAAGGCTTCGGTGTTAGCCGCACATAGGTACAAAAAGTAGAAGTACTATATCTTTGCGGGGCAAACTGTCAGTAATTGAACCTGCCACTCTTTCGCAGGCAAGGCAGGAAATGTGCCTCATTCATGCGCTGTTCTTTTCATTTTTGGTTTTTTTTCAGTATGTCCAGGCCGATCCATGGAGGTGGTCGGGAATAGTATAACCTTTTCTGTTTTTGGAAAAGCGATTAGGCCAAGTCCTTGTTCTAAGCCCTTGTTCTATAGTGGTATGGTAAACTTGCAGCTACCTCACCAAGATCCGACCAATACGGTTACTGCCTGAGTAAGCAAGAGCGAACTTGCGATAAAAGAAAGGCGATAAAAAGAAATGGTAAAGATAAGTCCAATGTTTTCCGAAATGGTATTAGCACCAGAGGGACTGTACGAAACTTTAGAGCAAGCGCAACTATAGGCAAGCGAGAGGTGGTATTTTTTGCAAAAAAGCCTGGAGATTGGGAGGGGCTTGTACGTAAAAACAAAAAAAGCACTTACCGGAAAATCAGATAAGTGCTTTAATTTTTGGTGGAGCTAGACGGGATCGAACCGACGACCTCTTGACTGCCAGTCAAGCGCTCTCCCAGCTGAGCTATAGCCCCACAAACGCATAGGCTAAATTCGAGTCAATCAATAACAGGCTTTCCGGTCGGTGTCAATAAAATTTTGGTCATTTCTCCAGCCCAAAATGCATATTTCTTGCGTATACAAGGGAGCTCTGGTATTCTTGTCCGCTTGTAGCTTCCGGCTATGGAGTTCTTGACTTTCACGATAATTTTCAGAGATCATTTTGAGGAAAGAGAGTTCGTTATCTCTGCTGAGAAATATAAAAATTCAATCAAACGTGTTTTCCGAAGAGGGAATTTCGCATGTATTCACCATTTAATTTTTTATTTGGCTGGCTCTCCAATGACCTTGCCATAGATCTGGGTACGGCCAATACCGTGCTCTACGTCAAAGGGAAGGGAATTGTCTTGAGAGAGCCTTCCGTTGTTGCGGTCCGGCAGGACGGAAGGGGGAGCAAGGTTTTGGCCGTAGGGCAGGAAGCCAAGCAGATGCTGGGGAAAACTCCAGGTAATATTACTGCAATACGGCCGATTAAAGACGGTGTAATTGCTGATTTTGAAGTTACTGAGGCTATGCTGAGGTATTTCATCAATAAAGTTCATAACCGCAGGACACTGGTCCATCCCCGGATAATGATTTCGGTTCCCTCCGGTATTACGCAGGTAGAAAAAAGAGCAGTTAGAGAATCCGCCGAATCTGCAGGGGCCAGGGAGGTCTATCTTATTGAGGAGCCAATGGCGGCAGCAATCGGCGCTAATCTTCCTATCACCGAGCCGACGGCCAATATGGTGGTTGATATCGGTGGAGGAACCACCGAGGTCGCTGTCATTTCACTGGCCGGTATCGTCTATGCCAAGTCCGTTCGGGTGGCGGGGGACAAGATGGATGAGGCTATCCTCCAGTATATCAAACGCAAACACAATCTTGCCATTGGAGAGAGAACCGCCGAGCTGATCAAAACGACGATCGGCAATGTCTTGCCTGAACCCCCTTACGAGACCATGGATATCAAAGGACGTGACCTTGTCTCCGGTGTTCCTAAAACACTGACTATTTCGGCTGATGAGATCCAGTCGGCCATTGCCGAACAGGTGGATGTCATTATCGATGCGGTCAAAGTGGCTCTGGAGGTAACTCCGCCGGAACTGGCCGCCGATATCGTTGATCAGGGAATTGTCCTTACAGGAGGCGGTGCCTTGCTGAAAAACCTAGATATGGCGCTCAGAGAAGAAACAGGTATGCCGATAATCGTCACGGAAGACCCTTTGTCCTCCGTCGTTCTCGGTTCCGGAAAGGCACTCGACAACCTCGACATCCTCAAGGAGGTGACAATCAGTTGACCGGCCGATCGGTTGTCCAGGGAGGCGCGGGAGAACGCAACTCCCTGAGTCCTGCCCCTCCTGATCAGGCAAGTTAGCGGGTAGGGTGTTTAGTGGAGGGGCCAACCAATATCCATATTACTGCGTGGTGACATTGAAAAAAATCCGGCTTAGCTGGACAAGAGACCAGCTTTCAAAAAGAGATAGAATATTTCATTCCGGTTGTGATAAATAAAAACACCCCCAAAAAGGGACTTAAAGGACTGGCAATGACGAAGGTGGTTCTCCTTCTGGTTCTGGTCAGTTGCCTAATTCTTTTTGCCGCCTCATTCGGAGGCAGATTCGGTCTGTTCCATCAGGTTACCCTTGAAACCCTTGGCCCTGTCCAGGTCGTTTTCACAAATGTTTCCAGTGGAGTCCAGCGTATTTGGAACGATTATATTGCTTTGTGGGTTGTTCGCGACGAAAACAAGCGTCTGCGCACCATGCTTGATGACTATAATGAAAAACTCAACGAGTATACCGAAGCCTATTCCACCTATCTGGGCCTCGTAGAAAAGCTGAAGTTCAAAGAGAAGGAATCTTTCCCGTCGATTTCCGCGCGAGTGGTGGGAAAAGGCCCTTCCTACTGGTTCAAGACGATTATTGTCGATCGTGGAGAAAATGACGGCATTGTTGAGGGAATGGTTGCAAGAAACGAGAAGGGCGTGGTTGGTCAGATAATTCAGGTGTCTCCCAATTATGCCAAAATTCTTCTGGCCAATGCTCCCAGTAGTGCTATTGATGCAATGGTGCAGAAAAACAGGGTTCGCGGGATATTGAAGGGTGCCGGAAAACATGGTTTCACCCTTTATTACGTCTTAAAGAAGGCGGATGTTGCTGTGGGGGACAAAATCATCACAGCAGGCATTGGTGGAGTATTTTCATCTGGAATTCCACTGGGCAGGGTGTCAGCCGTCAGAAAAAAACAGCGAGGCATGTTTCAGGAAATCGAGGTGGAGCCATGGGTAGATTTTCAGCGCCTGGAAACAGTTTTTATCAACCTGACCGAGAGATTGACCTGGGAAGCCGAAATGAATAATCTTTCGCGGGTAAGACCCTGATGTTGTTTTTTGTTTTCTTAATGCTGGGAGTTTTCGTCATTGTCGCTCAGACCACCTTCCTGCAACTTTTTCCGGACTGGCTGGGGCGACCGGATTTTCTCTATATTCTCATTACCTTTGCAGCATACAGATTCGGCTGGATTTCGGGAATGGTTTTTGTCTTTATCCTTGGATGGATGCTCGATGTTGTCTCCGGCATCCATCCGGGCATCTATCCGCTGCAGAGCATTCTGGTATTTTCCTTCCTGAAACTGCTCACCGAAAACAGCCCCTTGCGGGAGGGTGCGTATCAGGTTCCACTTGTGGGAATCAGTTATTTTATAGTGCAGATGGGGTTCTATTTTTTCTATTCCCTGATGATGCCGGAGACCTTGCCTGAGTGGTCCTGGAACAGGATCATCCAGGATACCTTTATTTTGCTGCTGGCCACCATACCCCTATTTGTCCTTCTCAATTCCTTATATGAAATACTGAATAAAAACGGCATCATTCATCGAGTAATCAGTAAACGCAGCGGCAATCAATTTCGTTAAATCCACATGAAAGATAAAAGGTCCTTTTTTACCGAGCTGGAAGAAATAAATGAGCATGACGACAGTGCTCTCGATATGCTCCGCCCCAGGATTATATTGGCCGCGGCTCTTATAATCGGTTTTGCCGTGCTGATATTCTGCAGATTGTGGTTCCTGCAGATATCCAACAGCGATGAGTATATTAACAAGGCATATAATAATAGGGTTCGCATTAGCACTCTTGCTGCGCCACGGGGACATATCCTTGATAGGAACGGTATTCCTCTGGTAACAAACAGGCCGTCGTTCAACGTTCTTCTCATACGGGAAGATTCAAAAAATGATGAACATCTGTTAAAAAAGCTGGCAGGTGTTCTTGATGTTGATGTATCCCAGCTGTGGGAGCGAATACGCGAGGCATCCAATATCCCTCTGCATATTCCCATTCGTCTGCAAGAGGATATTGACTGGCAGACGCTGGCTTACCTGGAAAATCATAACCACGAATTTTCAGGTATTCGCATCGAAGTGACGCCCCGCAGGGTATATCATTTCGGCGATCTTGCCGCGCATGTCATCGGCTATCTTGGTTCAATTAGCAAGGAGGAACTCAAGAAACAAAGCGGGGGAGAGTATGACGGTGGAGATCAGGTCGGCAAGATGGGACTTGAAAAACTACGTGATGAGGTTCTTCGCGGAGAAAAGGGAATGAGTTATTCCGAAGTGAACGCCAGAGGATTTGAGCAGCAGTTGCTCAAGCGCGAAGACCCCCTGCCCGGCAGCGAAATACATCTTACGATCGATGCGAAGATGCAGCAGATGGCTGAGGAAATGATGAACGGTGAAGAAAAGTCGGGAGCCGTGGTGGTGCTGGAGGTGAACAGCGGAAGGGTTCTCACTTTTGCCTCCACTCCACCTGTTCGGCTGCAGGAATTCATTGGCGGAATATCTCAGCAAAATTGGAATGCCTACCTCAACAACATCAAGACACCGCTTCTCAATAAAACCGTGCAGGGCCTCTATCCCCCCGGCTCCACCTATAAGATGATAACGGCACTGGCTGGGCTCGACAATGGGATCATCACTCCCGAAACAGCCTTCTACTGCCCTGGCTATTATAGATTAGGCAGAAGGATCTATAGATGCTGGAAACATAGCGGACATGGTGCAGTTGACTTAAAACGCGCCATAGCCGAATCCTGTGACGTCTACTTCTATCAGGTCGGTCAACAGGTCGGTGTTGATATTCTTGCCGAATATGCCAAGAAATTCGGACTCGGCCAAAAAACCGGAATGGAGATCGAAAATGAACAGGACGGACTCATCCCCACCAGAAAGTGGAAAAGACAACGCTACAATGAAAAATGGCACGAGGGCGAAACTCTCTCGATTGCCATCGGACAGGGATTCAACCTGGTTACGCCGCTGCAGATGGCGGTGATGACCTCCATGATTGCCAACGGCGGTAAAAACTATCGTCCGCAGATGGTCGAAAAAATTATCGGCCCTGATGGTAATATCGTTGAAGAGATAAAACCGGAACTCATCTATGAGTTGACGGGACTTGAAGAATCACTTGCCCTGATAAGGGAAGGAATGGTTGAGGTCGTCCATGGAAAGCGGGGAACGGCACGTATAGCCCGGGTCGAGGGATTAACAATCGGTGGTAAAACAGGTACGGCTCAGGTCGTTAAAATTGCCGTCTACAAGAATATGAAAGAAGAAGATATCCCATATAAGTTCCGGGATCATGCCTGGTTCACCTGTTTTGCCCCTGCTGAAAATCCCGAGATTGCCGTAACGGTACTGGTTGAGCACGGCCTGCATGGAAGCTCGGGGGCTGCGCCCATAGCCAGGGCGGTATTAAAGACCTACTTTGAGGATCGACTCACCCGAGAGGGGCAGGAGAAAGAAAAATGATGAAAGCTGCCAAGTTGTTCGATGTCAGCATATCCGGTTCCATTTCAGCGGCCGGCGCTTATTCCGTGAAATCGTTGATGGTACGATATGTTACGAATTGACAGAAGGTTATTCTTGCATTTTGACTGGGCCTTTTTCCTGTTTCTGATGCTGCTCTGTGGGATGGCGCTCTTTAATCTCTATAGTGCCTCATATCCTCCAAAGGGATGGGGAAGTCCTCCATATCTCAAGCAAAGCTATCTGTTCCTGATGGGATTTACCGCGGTGCTGTTTATTCTCAGCTTCGATTATAACGAGCTTCACATCTGGAATTATCCTTTTTATCTATTCATTATCGTTCTACTGGTTGCTGCATATTTCATGGGGGAGAGTGCAGGAGGAGCGCAGCGCTGGATTGATTTGGGATTTTTTCGCCTGCAGCCCTCCGAGCCCGCCAAACTGATGCTGGTAGTCACTCTCGCCAGTTACTATTCCAGAAAAGAAGTGCTGGATGGATACTCGATTAAGCAATTGATAACACCAATAGTTTTGACAGCCATCCCCTTCCTGCTGATTCTAATGCAGCCGGATCTCGGCACGGCCTTGATGCTCGGTATAATCTTCGTTTCAATGACTGTTTTTGTCAAACTGCGGAGGTCAACATATCTTATACTTGGCGGCAGCGGTCTTTTCGCGGTGCTTTTTGCCTGGCAGAAACTTTTGAAACCCTACCAGAAACAGCGGGTGCAGACTTTTCTTAATCCTGAAAACGACCCCATGGGACACGGTTATCAGGTGATGCAGTCTAAAATAGCGGTGGGCAGCGGCGGCAAATTCGGCAAGGGATATCTTGAAGGAACTCAGGGGCATCTCCATTTCCTGCCCGAGAGGCACACCGACTTTGCCTTTTCAGTGTGGTGCGAGGAATGGGGATTCTTTGGCAGCCTGTTTTTCCTTGGCGTCTATTTTCTACTGCTGCTCTGGGGGCTGCGGGTGGCAATGTATGCCAAGGACAGGTTTGGTATGCTGCTTGCCTATGGTGTGGTGATGCTGATTTTCTGGCAGGCCCTGATCAACATCCTGATGATACTGGGGCTTCTTCCGGTTGTCGGTATTCCCCTGCCTCTTGTCTCATATGGAGGTTCCTCTCTGCTGACTACCCTTATGGCCTTAGGCATTCTCATGAACGTGCGCATGCGAAGATTCCAGCCGGGCAGAGGCAACCACCAGGAGGATGCCTGATCTGCTCTGCGGTTTCAAGGAGAGTGGACATATCCGCTGCTTTTCAGTCGAAAGAGCGAGGTTCTATCTCCCGGCGGAAAAACGATGTGACAGCACAAGTTGCTTTAGTGATTCGATAAAGAGAGGGTGGGTGTTGAGCGATTCACTGGGGCGGCAATCTATTCCCTGCTCCTGAGCCATATCACGATAAAGCATGTTTATCTCATAGAGAGTCTCGATATGATCGGAGACGAAGCTGATCGGTACCATAAGAATATTTTTGCACCCTTCTTTGGCCAGCTGTTCAATCATTTCCGGAGTGGAAGGCGAGAGCCACTCCACCGGTCCGCTTCTGCTCTGGAAACATAATCTTCCTGTAATTCCGGTAGCTTCCTCTATTTTGGCGATAGTGATTTTCAATTGCTCCAAATAGGGATCCCCTTCATCTATAAAGGAGGTGGGCAGGCTGTGTGCACTATAAAGAACTTCAACATCATTTGAGAAAAAAGCGTCAAGACCCTTTTTGATATTTTCTGCAAGGCACCTGATATAGAGCGGATTGTCGGGCCAGCCGTGTATTTCACTGATGTCGAAGGTCTCTGCCGAAATGGCGGCCGATCGCTTGAGGTCGGCCAGCGATGAGCCGGATGTGGCGCGTGAGTAGTGGGGATAGAGGGGAAGGGCAATGACTCTGGATATATGTTGCTCAGCCAGATTCCGCAGTGCCTGAGTGGCGGTGGGCTGCCAATATCTCATTGCAGTGACTACGGTATACTCACCACTGTCGGCAAGCGCTCTTTGCAGCGACTCCGCCTGTTCGTTGGTGATCCGGATCAGAGGTGACCCCCCACCGATTTTGGCATATGCTTTCTGGCTTTTGGGTGCGCGTTTCCGGGCAATATACCAGGCGATTGGTTTCTGCAGGATCCTTGGGCCTAACCGTATGATGTCTCTGTCAGAGAAAAGATTATACAAAAATGGGGCAACATCTTCCGGTTTTTCCGGACCCCCCATATTGAGGAGGATAACTCCGGTCTTCTCCGCCATAAAACCCACCTTTCTCTTTGTTTGTTCAATGAATAAAGCCGTAGCTTACACTAAGATTAGCGAACATGCAAAATCTACTTTCATCGGGCAAATCTTAAAAGTGCTGCAGCCGGAAAAAGGGCTCGACATCCTTGCCAACAGGGCTCTATGAAATATAATACTATTAAGGGTGAAATTTTAGAGATAAAATGAGCGTTTTCTCTTTCTTTACTGAAATTTCACTTGGGGAATGCGTCCAGTGACGCATAGAGGCAACGATGTTTTTCGGCATCGTTTTATGTAATCTTTGGAGGAACTCTATGGAACTAAAGATCGAAACCCGAAACATTGAGTTGCGGAAAGGATGGCAGACAAAAATCGAAGAGGAGAAAGAAAAACTGATTCGAAATTACGCCGCCTATCTGCTTCATCTTCGAGTAGTTATTGAAGCTACTACTCATCATAAGGAAGGAGGGTTTGAGATCAAACTGGTTGCATCAGTACCAAATGATACTGTTGTAGTAGCAAGAAAGGGAGGCGCAGTTCGACCTCTGCTTGTGGAGGCATTTGATGTACTATCTCTGCAGTTGAAAGAAAACTTAAGGAAGATGCGGAAGGTGAAAAAGGCCCCTGAAACGCTCGTGGATGGCGACAGTTTCGGAACTATCCGCAAACTCTCTCCTCATGAATCCTATGGATTCATATCCACATATGACGAGCGGGATATTTATTTTCATGAAAATGCCTTGAAGGATGCCAACATGGACGAATTAAGCGAAGGAGACGGAGTGATATACGGCGAAACCATAGGAGATAAGGGGCCTCAGGCCTCGTGGGTGCGTCTGGCTAAGTGATATATCCGGCCAAGGTAATATATGAGGCGTTAGAAAAGCTGATACACGCCTGGTGATCGACAAAGTCCGAAGCATTGATGCTTCGGGCTTTTTGGTTTTTAAGGCTATGGCGGCGTAATCATGGCTGTATTTCCAATCCTCCTTGCTGCTGCCTCTCCCAGATTTCCAGAACTGCAAGGGTTGCCAGTTTGCAGCGCGGTACCAGTGAGCCTTTCACTATATATTCATCCTCACTGTGATCAAGCTCCCCGATCGGGCCCAGCCCGTCAATAACAGGTATTCCGCATTCAGCCGCGGTATTGGCGTCGGAGACTCCGCTTCGTATCTCTCTTTTAAGGGGTATGTCAAGAAGAGCTGCCTGTCTGCGAAAAATATCATAGAGGGCCAGATTGCCCTGCGATTCGTCCATTGGAACCCTGCTGTTCGTCCTGGTGACAGAGCTTGTTGTCCCCGCTATTGTACTTTTGGCGGCGATCTGTTCAATGCTGTTTTTGAGGAAGATGCCGTCTTCGTTGGTGAGAAAACGGGTATCGATGGCAGCACACCCGAATTCTGCGACAACATTAGGTGCTATCCCGGCTTCTATTCTGCCGACGTTGAGCACCATCTCTTTTTGGGCATCGTTAAGCTGCTCCAACAGAATGGTCTTATGAGCAAGCTCCAGTATCGCACTGGCCTTTCCTGATCTATTGAAGAATCCGGCATGGCCTGCTTTGCCGTGCACCTCGAGACGATAACCGCATTTTCCCTTACGGCCGGTGACAATTTCACCAGCGGTGCCGCCGCACTCAAAGACAAGGGCGCAGCAACTTTTTTCGGCAAAGCTTTTGATCAGGTCTGCTGAGTTCGGGGAGCCGATCTCCTCGTCGGAGTTGCAGATCAATACGATAGGGATGCGGCGCAGCAGCTCCCTGCTCTGCAGGGCCTTGAGCAGATAAACGGCTGTGACCAGCCCTCCCTTCATGTCGCAGACCCCGGGACCGTAGGCCTTTAAATCATCTTCCCTATAGGAGGTGAAGTTGTTGTCCGCTGGAAAGACCGTATCCATGTGGCCCACCAGCAGAATATGAGGCTGGTGCGAACGGCAGGCCGCCGACTGGAAGACCAGGTTGTTTCCATAGCTTTCGACATTGTCGATGGTGAGTTCCAGGTCGCAGTCCGCCAGTGCTTCACCGAGGATCGCGCCCACCCGGTCAACCCCTGCCTTGTCTGCGCTGGAGCTGGTCTGCAGAATAAGCCGCTGCAGGAGTTGGAACTGCTCCCGCTCGCTTGCCTGCAGATAGAGAAGAAGGTCTTGATCCATGATCTAGCGGTGATATTTGCCGAAGGCAAAGTCCTCCGCGGCGTAGAGTTCAGGTTCCGCATCAGGATAAGCGACCTCCTGGTCATTCCAGGGTTTCCTGAGAATGTATTCACCATCGGTGGAAACCACATTGGAGCGGTGCAGGGGAATTTTGCCGCCTGCAGTGGCGATGAAGCGGGGAATGGCATCGCCGGAAATATTGCCGTACATCGATTCGACAATATCCCTTCCTACCTCCAGAGGCACCCGGAAATGCTTGAACTGCGGATTTCTATAACTGCAGTTAAAAATATAGTAGGGCCGCACGTAGGATTCATGGATGGTTTCGCATAGTTTCCACATCTTTACCCGGGTATCGTTGATGCCTTTGAGAAGAACGGCCTGATTGAGTACGGTAAACACCCGCTTCGAAATTTTTCTGAAGGCATCACGGGATAGCGGGGTGATCTCCTGGGCGGTATTGATCTGGGTAACGACCCTGATGGGCTTTTTGTCATTGGATTCTTCGAGAATATCGAGAAGTTGGTCATCGACCCGCATCGGAGCCGTAATCGGAATTCGGGTACCAAGTCTTTTTACCTGGACATGCTCAATGGAATCAAGTTCACCGAGAAGCCATTTCAGAATAGAATCGGGCAGAACAAAAGCATCTCCTCCGGTTACCAGAACGTCGCGGATACGCTTATTGCTTCTGATATAATCCAAAGCTTCACCGTAGGCCTCTTTGGAATAGGTGTTGTCTTTTCTGCCGATATGGGCCAGGCGGAGGCAGTGCGTACAGTACATGGCGCACATATTGGTGGCCTTGATGGTCAAAACCCTCGGATAAAACTGATCGATGAGCCTGGCCGGGGAGTGGTCGGCCGCTACCGGAGGAATTTCAATTCCGGCATTATCCACCATCTCACCGGTAGGTACGGACTGCAGCATGATAGGATCATTGACCTGGCCGGGAAGGATGAGGCTGGTGTAATAGGGGGTAAGGCGCATGCGGAAAGACTGCGTTACCCTGGCTACCGAGGCGATGGCTTCCTCGGGAAGGTCGATGAGCAGGGCAAGCTGGTCGGCGGAAGTGATGCAGTTTCGTATCTGTCCTTTGTAGCTGAACCAGTCTTCCTCACTCATCCTCAGCTGACGGCGGATCCGTGCAGCATTCTCCTGAATCGTATCCCAGAGTTCTATGCCGCTTGGAGCTTCCCTGTCCTTTCGTTCAAGATAGTCCTCCACCCGGGCATTGGCCCTGCTCGCTATGGGCAGGGCCTGGGTGAGGCGTCCACCAAGCGATACCATGTGTTCATCGATCTGCTGGTGTTTGAGGGCCAGAGTGCACAGATCCTTTTTGGTGAGGCCGAAGTCGTCAATACTGTTTCCGCAATCCCGCCGGGCCTGGAGCCGTTGAAAGAGCTGAATGATTGGATTTGTCAGATTTTTCTTGCAGGCTGTTTGGAAAAGTTGGGAAATCTCTTTCTTCACCTCAGCGTCTGCCGGTTTCTTCTTTTCAGTTTTGATACCGGCGCTTAGTTCTGCAATGAGATCCAGAGTATATTTGTCCAGCGCGTTGTGACAATCCTGATCTTTACGTGTTTGCGGTTCCATGATAAAAGTTTAGGCCTCTTCGATGGTTTGTTGTATGAATCCCACACCTTGACACAGTCCTTCGTTGACGTCGTCTCTGTTGGTGGCGACGGAGACAACGCGCGCAAGAAAGGTGCCGGGCATGACATAAAAATTGGTACCCACATGTTCCAGTATGGCAAAGTCTTTGAGCAACTCACCACTGGCTACTTTTTTGAAGGTCTCACGCTCATAGACATTCTGAGGGATATATCCAGTTGTTCGTTTTTGAGTATCGATTTTGTAATTGTAAGTGCCCCAGTGCAGATTTCTGGCGTTAACCGTCAGCTCTCTGGCGTTCTTGGGGAAGCGGTTCTCGGTAACGGCAAAATACTCGAGCTCCATCAGGGAAGGACTGCCTTCCGGCAGAGATTGCTCAAGAGTATGACAGAATTCCAGGGTTGTTCCCTGTTTTCTGGCGTTGATTTCCAGAAAGATGACATTGCCGTCATTGTCGATGAGGTAGTCACAGCCGAAGATCCCCCGATAGCCGTTTTCGCCGAGTACCCGGCCCACCCGAACGGTATATTCGCGCAGGACTTTTTGATGAGTTTCGTCGAGGATCGTTGGGTAGTTGGAACCGACAAACCTGTTGCCGCCCACTATATTCTGGTCAGCGATGCCAGCGATATAGACCTCGTTTTCATTGGCCACGACGGCAAGTACCGTGGGGTCGTATTGATGCGGCATATATCGTGAGAGCAGGTAGAGGCTGTCGGGTTCGGTAAAAATGGAGGCAACTTCTTCCTGTGTCTGGGTTACCGCTGAATTAGATCCTGCTGCCGAATAAGGCGCACTGATGAAAATGCCGTCGCTCCATTGTTCCCTGAGTGCGCTGCTGGTTTGCAGAAGTGATTCGAGATCGTTGCAGACGCGGTAGTCGGCGATGGGAACAACTCCGTTTAATTTTTCATACTGATAAATTTTGGAGTTGAATCGTTTGGCTATAGACTTGTCGGGGCCGAGGATGGAGACTCCTTCGATTTCATCAAGAGTGAGCTCTTCAATGGATTCATACAAGCTGATGTAGAGCTGATTCTGTTTCTTCAGAATGGTGTCGATCAGCTTATGAATGGTGGGGCTTTCCGATACCGCGGTGATAAAGCTGTCGTATTTTATGCGACAGCTCTTTCTGAACGGTTTGAGGTTGAGTCGGCCGGCTTCCTCGTCCACGGAGCCCTGTCTTGCCTCAGGGTTGATGACGAAAATATTCGCATAGTTGTATTGGATGCAGATATCAGGGATGATTGCAATAAAACGAACCTCTCTGTTGTATACCCGCCGGCTGAGCGTCTCCTGCACAAAGGTGTTGAGGCCATAGGCCTTAAGGTCGCCTATATAGATAAAGTAATAAATATCGGGATTGTATGTGAAGTTCGTATACAGTATGTCGTCTTGATAATCCATTGAGCGCCGCTAGAGAAATGATTGATAATTGACTTTTTCAGGAATGCCGTTGTTTGATTTCTGCACAAGGGTTTCCCTAACCACAAAAAAAGCGGCATATATCCGTATAGCAGGATATTGCCGCGCTGTTGTACTTTTTAAAAAGAGGTTCTCGAAAAACCAGGCCGGCATAAAGACGCCGCATAGGGATATTTATGGCTGAAGATGCGAAAGTATACATAGCGTTCAAGACGGTTTTCCTTATCACTGGCTATTTTCTGACTCATTACCCCCAGCCTCATCCTTTGTCAAGCAAGAAGCAGTGAAACGGCAAAAAACAACAGGGAACCGGAGGTGAATTTCCTTTGCTATTTTACAGCAATGATCATGCCATAATTGGATATTCAAATCAAACGGCATATATCCCTTTCTTGTAGGGGGTCTTAAGAGTTGTACATGTCATCTTTAAGCTGGTGCGCTTTGTCGGTCAGTTAGCAGGCTTCTTCTACCTGTGACCATTTCATCAAAAAAAGTGGTTTCTGGAAAGGGCTAGTTGCATATATCGTCTTTATTCCAATACAATACTGTTGTTTTGAGGATATCCTCAAGAGGTGTTGGCGGCCTCTGCTTTCCCAGGATCCCAAGCGGAGCCCGAAAACGAATAATCTCTTCTCTTTCTTTATTCCCGGGGTGATTTAATTGCAGGAAAACGGTACAATGAAAGATTACCATATGCTACATGACTTACATTTATGAAAGGAGCAATATACTTTGAAAAAAGAGACATTATATCTGATTGACGGCAGCGCTTATATCTACCGGGCCTATCATGCCATTGCTCCGTTGACCAACAGTAAAGGAATACCCACCAATGCCGTCTTCGGATTCGTCAATATACTGCGGCGTCTGATAAAGGATAAGGCCCCACACTATTTATGCGTCGCCTTTGACAGCCGGGGACCGGTTTTCAGACATGAAATGTATCCCGAATATAAGGGCAACAGGCCGGATATGCCTGAAGATTTAGCAGTTCAGATTCCCTATATCAAGGCGCTGGTAAAAGGCTATAATATTCCCTGCTTCGAAGAGGATGATTTTGAGGCCGATGATATTATCGCTTCTCTAGCCGTGAAATTGGGCGATCAGGGGCATGATGTCATCATTGTGTCCGGTGATAAGGACCTGTTACAGCTTGTCAACGACAGAGTCGTTATGTGGGATCCCATGAAGGATAAAATCATGACCCCGGAGGAAATTGAGAAAAAATACACCATAAAAACCTCGGACCTGCTCGATTACTTTGCACTCATCGGAGACAGTTCCGACAACGTTCCGGGTGTCCCTGGAGTCGGTCCGAAAACCGCGGCCAAACTACTCCATGAATATGGTTCGCTTGCCGGGATATACGATAACATCCATTCTATGAAAAAAACGAAAATGAGAGACAGGTTGATCGACAATAAAGAATCAGCCTATCTCTCCCGCGATCTTATCCGCTTGAAGGAAGATGTCGAGGTCGTATCCTCCCTCGAGGAACTGGCCAGAAGAGAGCCCGATGCCGAGGTGCTCGCGGAAATATTCAAAGAGCTCGAATTCTCCTCCTTTCTCCAAGAGGTGAATACCGCAGTAAAAATATCAGCTGAAAATTTCAAATGTATCACTACTGAAAATCAGCTGGCTGAAATCGCAGCGAAAATCAATGACGCCGATCTGCTGGTATTGGATACTGAAACCACCTCGCTTGATCCACGAAAGGCCGAGTTGGTCGGCATCTCCTTGTGTGTCAGCCTTGAAGAGGCCTGGTATATTCCCGTCGGCCACAGAGAGAGCAACGGTTGTGCCGTGGAGGGCCAGATTTCCCTGGAACGATTGAAGGAGTTTTTAGCGCCGTATCTTCTCTCTGAGAAACTGGCCAAGCTTGCCCACAACCTTAAATATGATTATGCCGTTCTCTGGTATACTCTGGGGATCAGATGCAATGGCCCACTGCTTGATACCATGATTGCCGCCTATCTTGTCGACGCGGGTCGGCGGACTTACAAGCTTGATGACCTGTGCTACGATATCGATCTCCAGCTGACTCCTTTTACAGAAGTGGTGAACGGAGATAAGAGAGAGGACTGTTTTGCTTTTGTCGAGATGGGGGAAGCGAGCTGCTACAGCTGCGAGGATGTCTACGGCTGCCTGTCCCTGTGGAACCGATATGAGAAACAGCTTGTCGACTATGACATGATGGAGCTTTTTGTTTCCATGGAGATGAAGGTGTTGCCGATTCTTGCCGAAATGGAGAGAAGGGGGATCTGCCTCGATTCTGCTGCACTTCAGGCGCTCTCTGTAGAATTCCAGCAAAAAATCGATTCCCTTGAGCAGGAAATCTGCCAAATGGCCGGAGAGGATTTTAATGTGAACTCACCCAAACAGCTGGGAGAAATCCTTTTCGAAAAGCTGCAGCTTCCTTCGGGCCGCAAAACCAAAACAGGCTACTCGACGGATGTGAAGGTACTGGAAAAACTCGCGCTCAAGCATGCTCTTCCCGCTAAAATTGTGGAGTACCGCACTGTTGCCAAACTGCAATCAACCTATGTTGAAAAACTGGGATCTCTGATCGATGAGAAAACCGGCAGGATTTACACCTCCTTCAACCAGACCATCACCGCGACCGGAAGATTGTCAAGCAGCAATCCCAATCTCCAGAATATCCCGATTCGCTCGGAAGACGGCAACCGCATTCGTCAGGCCTTTGTGCCCGAAAAGGGGAAATTATTTCTCTCGGCTGACTATTCTCAGATAGATCTTCGCGTCCTGGCCCACTATTCTCAAGATGAGGCGTTGCTCCATGCTTTCAATAACGGATTGGACATACACGAGAGCACGGCCCGGGAAATCTTCTCCAATCCGTTATTTATCGCCCCGGAAATGCGCCGTGTCGCCAAAAGTATAAACTTCGGCATCGTCTACGGCATGAGCAGCTTCGGTCTGGCGAACCAGTTGGGCCTGAGCAGAAAGGAGGCTCAGCTCTTTATCGACCGATATTTTGCCCATTATAGCGGAGTGGAGCGGTTTATGGAGGAGATCAAGGAACAGGCACGCAGGGACGGCTTTGTCACAACCCTGTGCAAGCGGCGCCGGCTTGTTCCCGAAATTAATTCGAAAAATAAGAACTTGCGCGAGTTTGCAGAACGAATCGCCTTGAACACTCCGATTCAGGGAACCGCCGCGGATATCATCAAGCTGGCCATGATAGAAGTTGAAAAGGTGATTGCCGAAAAAAGACTGCAGGCCAGTCTGCTCCTACAGATTCATGATGAGCTTGTCTTCGAACTGCCGCACCATGAAGTCGAAGAAGCTACAGGAATCATCGGTGAGGCCATGGAGTCGGCCCTGCCTCTGGATGTTCCGCTGGTGGTCAATTTTAAGACAGGGGAAAGTCTTGCAAAAACATGATTGCAGACAGCATGATAAAAGACAACAGATCACTCAGGTGATGCTTCAGCCTCGAACCACCTGATTCGCGGCGGTCGCTGGGACTTAGACGCTGAAGCGCGCGCTCGACCTACCGTGCCCAGACCACACCAGGCGACCGCAGCTACTACCTGAGAGTCCGGTTCGTCCTGCCTTAAGATCTTTAACTCAGCTTATCAGCAGTTACCACGGGGACGGGATAAGAATGTTTTCCGTCAAGCCTGACACTGGTGCCCCGGCCCCCCCTGCTCGCTGTAAAACTTTTACGGATTTTCCTTCCGCTTATTGCAATTCAGACAAGAAAACCTAACTTTACTCTAGGGTTACTACCCTGTAGTAAGCACTTTTAACGAAGAACTTAATCGGGGGACATGAGATTTCACCCGCCAATAAGGAGGCAAGATCATGGTAGAACCAATCCCGGAAGGATACAAAAGCCTGACACCGATGTTCGTGTTCAAGGATGCCCGCAAGGCCATCGAATTCTATAAAGAAGCCTTCGGCGCCGAAGAGCGTTTCGTCATGCCGGGACCGGACGGCAAAGGGGTGATGCACGCCGAACTCAAGATTGGATCCTCGATCATCATGTTGGGCGAAGAAAATCCGCAGTATGACTGTAAGAGCGCTGAGACCTTCGGTGGCTCTCCCGTCAGTTTTTATTTGTATGTTGAAAAGGTTGACGAAGCCTTCAAAATTGCGGTTGATGCAGGCGCTGAAGTCCAGATGGCTGTTGAGGAGATGTTTTGGGGAGACCGCATGGGTTCGGTGCTGGATCCGTTCGGTTACAGCTGGAGCCTTGCCACCCACACCAGGGACCTGACTCCGGAGGAGATCGCCGAAGGCGCCAAGACCGCCTGTGGTCAGTCGCCGAAGGAGTAGTGAACTTGGGAGACTGCTCGAAAGAATACCGATCGAATTGTCAGTGAAGCAAGTAATGTATTACCAAGAACAAAGGACAGTCTGGGCCTCCAGCCAGGTTCGCCGGCGCCTGGTGAAGGTGAACGGTAGCTTGCATACCGTTCACCCTCATCATCAGCGTTCGTCCAAAGGGATATATTTTTTTGCCGGATAACCGATGTAGAGTTGCCGCGGTCGTCCGATCCGCCGTTCTTCATCGCTGTTCATTTCACGCCAGTGGGCTATCCAGCCCGGTAGCCTTCCCAGAGCAAACATCACTGTAAACATATCCGTGGGTATGCCCATCGCTCTGTAGATAATGCCACTGTAGAAGTCGACGTTGGGGTAGAGATTGCGGCTGACGAAATAGTCATCGCTGCGAACCCTGTCTTCCAATTCCTTGGCGATATCGAGAAGCGGATCATCGACATTGAGTGCGGCAAGGGTTTCGTCGCAGGCCTTCTTGATGATGGTGGCTCGGGGATCAAAGGTTTTATAGACCCGATGACCAAAACCGGTGAGCCTGAAGCCATCGTTGGAATCCTTTGCTTTCCTGATATATTTCTCAAAATCCATATCATCGGCATAAATGCCTTCAAGCATTTCGACCACAGCCTGGGCGGCGCCGCCGTGAAGCGGTCCCCACAAGGCATTGATTCCCGCGGCAATAGAGGCATAAAGGTTGACACCGGCGCTGCCGACCAGCCTGACGGTGGAGGTCGAGCAATTTTGCTCATGGTCGGCATGGAGGATCAGAAGCTTGTTGAGGGCGGAAACCACCTCCGGCAGAATAGTATATGGCTTTGTCGGCTTGTCGAACATCATATTGAGAAAATTTTCACAATAATTCAGGTCATAGCGTGGGTAGATCAGCGGGTGTCCCAGGGATTTCTTATAGGAAAAGGCGGCGATGGTCCTTACCTTGGCGAGGAGGCGGGTAGTTACATTATCAAAGGATTCAAAAGGTTCTGGGTGGGTGCTCATTTCCGGATAGAAATTGTGCAGCGAATTTACCATTGTCGATAAAATCGACATGGGTGAGGCATTGGGAGGGAAGTGATCAAAAAAATGAATCATGTCTTCATGGATCAGGGCGTAGGTCGACATAAGCTCCCTGAAATCATTGAGCTGCTCCAGGTTGGGCAAGTCATCATGGAGCAGGAGATAGGCGACTTCGACAAAAGAACAGTTTTCGGCCAAATCATCGATGGCGTAACCGCGATAATTGAGAATGCCTTCCTTGCCGTCCAGATAGGTGATGGCGCTGGTGCAGGAACCCGTGTTGACATACCCCCGGTCTAGGGTTATATGACCTGTGTCGCGTAATAGCGTACTGATGTCGATGGCGTTTTCACCCTGGGTGCTCTGTATTATAGGGTAGCTGTGAGTGACGCCGTCGAGTGTTAGCTCTGCATATTTTTTTGACATACGTATACCTCGTTATTGGGCAAAACCTGGCGGAATACCATTTCTTGCAGAATAAAAATCGTCGTGTTCGGTGGGTGGCACAAGCAACCCGGTTGTGCCGACGGAGTGTGCCCTTACGCAATCATTTTTTATACGCAAGAAAATAATTTCCAGGCACTAATGCACCAATCGCAGGATTGGAGTACTATAGCTGTCCGGCAGCATGGAATGATGACGATCATTCCAGAGGGGGTTTTGTTTGGCAAAAGCAGCAATGCCTTGCCGAACAACAACGGAAGCGAGACGATTGTCTCGTAAGTTCAATATAACCAGACAATGCTACCTGAAAAACAGTATGTTTTCAATCTATACTTTGGTTTGAAAAATAAGTCGTTGAAACTACACCGTTGCGGCGGCAGAGTCACTACGTCGGCAGTGAAGAAATTCGGTAAAGTAAGTCTAACCCTATTGAGCTGGATAACATTTCGGCAAGATTCTTTTCCTGCAGGATAAACAAGCAAGGAATCTGTATGACACTATTTTGGGAGAAGAAAACAGTGAGTGAGGCAAACAGAAGTGTTCTTTACGGACAACGGCTGCAGCAGTTGATCGATGCTCTCACCGTGTATCCGGTCAGCTGCGAGGAACTGTCTGCCGGGAGCTCGGACAGGCAATGGCTGGAAGGCGTCCTTGGTGGTGGAGCAAAGATGATACAGCTGCGTGATAAGAAAAGTAAAGACAACAAGTTGCTGGAAAAGGCCAAATATTTCAGAAAAAAAACACGTGAAGCAGGTGCACTGTTTATAGTTAATGACAGGGTGGACATCGCTATCATGGCTGATGCCGATGGAGTTCATGTCGGTCAGGGCGACCTGCCGCCTGCTGAAATTAAGGTGATCGCCCCGCAAATGATTATCGGACTCTCCTGTAACAGCCGGGAAGACGTGATTGCAGTGGCAAAAGATGGTACACTTAATACTAACCCGGTCAGTTATTATAACATCGGGCCCTTGTATGCAACGCGGACCAAAGAAGGATTGTCTGATTATCTGGGAACTGACGCGGTTCGCAGCTTTTCCGCCCTGTGTTCGCTGCCCTTCACAGTGATGGGCGGCATAAAGAGTCATCATGTCGGCGAGCTGGTTGCCGCCGGTGCACGACGTATCGCCGTGGTGACGGCGCTTAGTCAGGCCCCCGACATTCAGCAGGAAACCGCTAAATGGATGACACTGATTTCCGAGAGTAGTAATGGTAAAAATAACTGACGAAGATAATAGGAAAGATATTGAAGAAATTAAACTCTTCATTGAATATTCGGTGGCCGAGAATGAGCGCCGGATTGCCCTGGAAGCCTTGGAAAAATATAAGGAGAACAGAGTTGCCCTGCATGTCCTGCGTGATTTTTATGCAAGGCTGCCGGAGTTTCGTGAGGAGGCGGTGTGTAGAGTCACCCAGATAATCTCCCGGCATGATGTCTTCCTGCTGGGAGTTGCGACCGGCACCTACGAATACCTTTATTTTTATCATGATGAGATACCTGTGTATCTGGGTGAGAAAAAGGATGGTATCGGTAATGATGAAGTATTGAGTTTTTTCGGATATGCCAGTGATGAGGATTTTATCAATAAAGTGGATGCCCGCGATAACCGTCAAATCGACGCGGCCACACCTCCCAGTGCTTTTTGTCCCGCCTGCGCAGTGGCTGAGGGAGAATATCATCATCTGGGCTGCCCTGTTGAAGTATGCCCCTGGTGTGACGCCCAGTTAACCTATTGCAACTGCCGTTTTGAAAAGCTGCATGTCGATGAGATTGCCGATGAAGGGGACCTGGATCGGTTGGAGGTTTTGCTGGATGAAAAGGGCAGAATCCCCTTTTCTGGACATCATGCACCAGCCTACCCGAGCGGCGGAGAAGATTCAGACGATTGAATAACAGGCACCTAAGCGTGAAGCCTTCGTCTGACCGTTTCTTTCAAGGTAATGTCGGAGGAAGCGGAGGTAAAAAAAAACGGGGGCTTTTCTGCCCCCGTCCGTATTGTTGTCAAAGGTTATCCTTTATTCGGCGGTGTTGCCGGAAACCTCCTTTACATACTGGTAAAGTTCTGAATCGGCAGAGAGCACCAGGTTGGTGTTCGCACCGATAATTTTAGCATAGCCTTCGAGTGATCTCTGGAATGAATAGAACTCAGGATCCTTGGAATAGGCGAGGCCGTATATCTTGGTCGCTTCAGCATCCGCTTTACCTTTAATGCGGAGTGCTTCACGATTGGCCTCGGAGGTGATCTCGTTATACTCTCTCTCAACCTGTCCGAGAATTTCAGCCTTCTGGCCTTCACCGAAGGAGCGTTTCTCCGCGGCGATACGCTTTCGCTCGGAGATCATCCTGTCGTAGACACGGAGTTGTACCGATTCGATATAGTTGACTCGCTTAAACATCACTTCATTAAGCTCAATGCCGTACTGCGGCGTAACTTTTGAGGCAATCTCGAGTACGCGTGCGGCGATCTTGTCTCTGCCCATTTTCGGTCTGGCCTCAAGTCCATAATTGGACGGAGTCATGGTTGCTTCCGACCAGTCGGAGCTGCGGATAATTTCGCTAAGATCGTTTTTGTTGACCATATCCCTGACCGTACCGTCGATGATATCGCTCAGCAGGGATTGAGCTCGTGCCTCCGTCTTTACCGCTCGCAGAAACTGCAGGGGATCGGCAATCTTCCACCTTGCGGTGACATCGAGATAGACGTAGGTTTTATCGTTGGTGGGAACCTGGTTCGGCTCGCCATCCCAGATCTGGATCTTTTTCTCGAAAAGTTGAACTTGATGGAAAAACGGCTTTTTGAAGTGGAGCCCTGCCTCGGTTTTCGAGGCGACTGGTGCGCCGAATTGCGTTATAACCGCCTGTTTCCCCTCTTCCAGTATGAAGAAGCCATCATAGATGATGACGATGGCCGCCAGAACTAAGCCGACGAGTAAAAATTTTGCTATGTTTTTCATTATTTGGTCCTCTGCTGATTGTCATTTTGGGGAGTGGAAAAATCCAGTCCTTTGTCACCGCTCAGATTCAACAAGGGGATTGGTGTCTGCTGATTTTTATCGAGGACGTAGACGGATCTGACTGTCGGAATGATTTCCTGCATGGTTTCAAGATACATTCGTTTTCTGGTGACATCCGGTGCATTGGCATACTCTGCGAGAATATCGAGGAATCTTCCCGTTTCACCTTTGGCGTTATTGACACGCTTTGCCGCGTAACCATAGGACTCTTCGATGATCTGCTTGGCCTGGCCACGGGCTTTCGGGATGACCTTGTTGTATTGCTCTTCGGCTTGGTTGACCAGTCGCTTCATGTCCTGGTCGGCTTCGTTGACTTCGTTGAATGCCGGCTTCACGGGTTCAGGAGGATTGATGTCCTGGAACTGAACTGTGCCGATGCCGACGCCTGCACGAATATTGTTGAGCTGTGCTTGCAGCTCGTTTTTCACCGACATGGCCAGAAGATCCCGGTTGCTGAGAACATAATCGAAATCCATATTGCCGACGATTCGTCTGGTGGTGGCTTCCGAGAGATCGCGAATGGCCTGGCGAACATCCTTTACCATGAACAGAAAGTTACCGGGGTTGTTGACCCGGTATTGCACGATCCAGGCAACGTTAATGACATTCTTATCGGCGGTCAGCATGAGAGATTCGTGCTCATACTCACCTCTGGCAAAAGAGCTTCTCTGGCCGGGTGAGGTTTGGCGAAAACCAAATTCCTCTTTGCGGATGCTCTCCACATCAACCTTGAAGAGTTTATCGAAATAGGGAATCTTTAAATGGAGGCCAGGTTCTGTGGTTTTATTGTATTTACCGAGGCGCAGTATAACACCTACCTCACCCGGAGTTATTTTATAGATGGAAGACATGACGCCCTGAAAAACAAGAATCACCAGCACTACAGCCAGTATTTTTCCGATTCCGGAAAAGGGATTGAATGATTTTTGCGGCTTGTCTCCGTCATCACCGCCACCCGGCGGCTTTTTGTGATCGGAAAAAAAATCCTGTAGCTTCTTGATAATCTGGGCCACCATTTCTTCGGGGGTCTGGGGCTTTTTCTTGCTTCCCCATGGAGGCTGTTGATCATGATTGGACATATAAATCTCCTGATTTCGTTGTTGTCTTCACTTTCCGAAGTCTCACGGCGAGGATACTATCCTTTCCGGAAGGTAAAGTTATGGTTCCGTAAATAATCAACTTAGAAAAATAAGTATTAACCAGTGCTTGTAAATTTAAAAAATAAGAACCTAACTTACCATGAAAAAGCGGAGTTGGAAAGAGAAGATTGACTTTTGCAAAGCAGCAACCGCTGTATTTTCGCGGCGCCCGGGAAAAAAAACTAACGGATCATTTGATTCATTTCGCCATGGTGAAAACAGGCCAATTGGGGGATAATGCAATGGACTGCATCTTCAGGAGAATGATACGTCAATATACCCTCTGCATTCCAATATCCCAGCTGAAGTAAACAACAAAAGCCGTAAAAAGGAAAAGAACCAGCTGCAGTAAAGATGATTTTCGCAAGTTGATAGCCAGCTCAGTAATCAGCAGTCTGCCGATGAAAAAACCGCTCAATATCCCAAAGAAATGGGCACCCAGATCAGTTCGTTCTCCGGAACTCCCCGTCATGGCAAGTAATGCGGCACCAGCCATGAAAGGGACGAGAATCTGCAGGGTTGATACACTCTTTTTGCTGTGGTAACTAGCCATGGCCAGCATGCCAATGGTGGCAAAAACTGCAGTGGAGTAGCCGACAAAATGATGCCCCGGGCCATGCAGATAGACGTTGATGTAATTGCCCAGGGCGGCAGAGAGGAGGACAGCAAAAACCCCAACGCCAGGCCCTACGGTTTTACAGAAAAAATGGAGAAGAAAGCCTCCCAGAAAGCAGTTGCCCAGCAGGTGGGTCAGGTCGGCATGAAGTGTCAGAGCAGTAATGATCCGGTAGTATTCCCCATGTTGCAGGATTGCGGTCGAATCGCCGGCCCCATTGCTGAACCAGATGGAACGTTGGCTCCATGGGCCTGTAACATTGTAGAAAAGGACCAATGCTCCGATGACGATGAACGTAGGGGGCTGGATGGCCGAAGAGTTCTGTTCGCTGAATTGCGGCTGCGCCGGCGGCCAGTTTACATTTTCGCTCTGGTAGGATAAGAGGTGATATCTGGCGTTTTCGGCATCTTCGCGGGAAACGTATATAATGAATGTCTCTCCCTCAGAAGAAATGGTGTGGGGAATCTGCACCGCCGTCAGCACCAGTGAACAGGCGGAAAGATGTTCCTGTTGGCTTGTTTCTACAACTGCGGTTTCTTCGGAATGATTAGGGTCGGTCATTGAGGCCGGTTTTTACAGGTAGAGAGGAGTTGGTTCTTAAAGACTATGCATTGTCGAAGAATGAAGCAAGACGGACCTGCGGTCACTGCTGCAGTCGGAACAACAAAAAAGGGTCGCCCGGATTTGGACGACCCTGATTAGCTCCTGTGTAATTGGCTATTTAGCAGAGATTGTCAATGGCGACAATCGCACCAAACTTCTCTTTCAGGGCAAGAAGTTCATTTTTCTGTCTGCTGTAGATCTCGAAGAGACGCTGGGGGATATCCGCTTCTTTACTGTACTCATGCTGCTGCAGGTCAAGCCGTTGGACGATGTTGTCTACATACAGAGCAAACTGCATATCATAGAGCGATTTGGGGTATTCTTTGTCAATGTCGGCAAAAAGCGTTTTGAGATCTTCGTATCTGGGCAGCATTCCGATCGGCGATTCGATCGCCTCCACTTCTTTATTGGCAAATCTTTCCAGCCATCCCAGCCATACCTTGACGTCCTTTTTCTCTCCCAAAAGACCGCTGCCGCTACCACCTCTGTTGGCGTGGGTGAGAAAGTAGTTGAGTCCTGCCAGTACAGGCTTGGCTTCTTCTGTAAATTTTTTGGAGTTGAAGAACCTGAATTGGGCATCCATATAATCTGCAAGCGGACCTGGAATAAACGGTGCATTCGCCCATGGCTGACGGCGCACCCCTGTTGCGCCGACTTCGGTAGCTGTAGCTTGTGAGACGATAGAGGCGCCGATAGCCACACCTTCATCGGCTGTTCTGGCGACCCATACGGGCGGCATGGTGTCGGCATCGCGCCCTGAATAGGTGAATATTTTCAAGGGTACACCGGCAGGATCTTCAGCCAGTTCGCTAGCATGATTTTTAATTGCTGAAGCGAGCAGGGTGCAGCGTGAGTTTTTGTGAGACATGGGGATCGAGTGGCCGTCGCCGTCGGTTTTGCCCTGGTGCCATTCGCCTTGAAAATTGACTCCCTTTTCCGGCACCTTTTCACCGTTGCCGACCCAATGCGGTGTACCGCTTTCGTCTACCAGGACATTCGACCAGATAACCTCGGTACCGTCACCGCGCAGACAGTCCATCAGGTAGGGATCACCCACCTTGTTGACGTCTTCGACGATGCCGAAGATCCCCTTTTCAGGATTGACCCCGCGAATAGTACCATCTTCGGCAATCCAGATCTGGGCCAGATCATCGCCGATGAAATCGGAGCCGACCATGGCAGTAGTGGTTTTGCCGCACCCTGAAGGTGCGGCGCCGGCGAAGAAGGTCTTGCGCCCACCGGGACCGGTCATGCCGGTGATAAACATATGCTCGGACAGCTGTTCTTCAAGCTTGTAATACGTGGCGTAATCCACGGAAAATCGATGATTACCTTTTTTCAGAAGAAGGGTGTTGCCGGCATAGGTGCAGAAGGTTGAGAAGGTAGTCTGCCAGCTGCGGTCCATGAAAATTCGGGCATGCGGGACATCCTCGGGTCTGTTTTCACCCTGGGCGTGAACATTGGTGAAGAAGAGACCGGCTCTTTCAACTTCAGCGTCAAAATCGGCAAAACAGTTTCTATAAAGAATCTCCGCGGAGTGGAATACATAGGATGATGAGGATATCTCGATTGCCGGGACGGTCGCTTCGGCGCCAACGGGGCCGCGGCTGAAAAAACCAACCATCATGGTTTTAGACCGCATGATGCCGATCATATACTTCTTGACATAGTCGAGGGCATCGCTGCGCAGCACTGATTTGGCAAGCGAACTCATCTGCTCGCCTTCGTTAATAATATAATATGTTTGGTTGACCAGCCGGGCCTGATCCTGGGGCAGATCGAAATGAATGGTATGTCCCGGTTTTGCCAGTTTCTTCTCTTCTCCCGTTTCCAGGGCGTAATCTCTGATCCACTGTATGTCTTCTGCGCTGCCGGTGTCGATGAAAACATGTTCCGGCTTGCACATGGAGATGGCGTTGGCCAGCTTCAGAAGGGCTTCCTCGTTTTTGATCAGAGCGATCTTCTCCCTGTTTGCCGCATCGAGTGTTTCGTTGATCAGCTTTCTGCCCTCGGAGATGGTGGATATTCCCCCGACAGCGGCGAGAATATCATCTCCCTGTTTAAGTTCAAGCATTCTTTAACTCCTTGAAGTTATGTAATAGTGGTATATAGACTATGCCCTGTTGGAGAAAATAGGGCCTGTTTAAAATGACTTACATAAGCATTCTATTATTTTTTAGGTGGAGCGTCAAACAATATCGCACTTCTGCACATAATACTTTCAGCATTATTGAATATTCGTGATACCAAAATTGATGGGACAGGAAGTCTTAGGCAAGTGTAAGAAATTGCATTGATTTATTGAAGTGAACAAAAAACATTGTAACGGCCGATTCTGTCTGGAGGTAATGACGGTAAGGAGACCGGGTGTTCCCGCCGCCACGATCGGAGAATAGC
This sequence comes from Desulfopila inferna, assembly GCF_016919005.1. Lineage (NCBI taxonomy): Bacteria > Pseudomonadati > Thermodesulfobacteriota > Desulfobulbia > Desulfobulbales > Desulfocapsaceae > Desulfopila > Desulfopila inferna. The sequence goes on along the minus strand of NZ_JAFFQE010000005.1, from coordinate 309,317 downwards.
CGGCGAACGCTCGGATTCATAGAACGATAATTGTTTGCGTGAAAGAGTGTGATTGCGATAAAGCAAGGATCATGCTATACGGGGGCAGGAAAATGTATTACCTTGAGTATGAGCGGAGAAAAGATAGGATATAAAAAAAGCTGCCTTCCCAAAAAGGAAGACAGCTTGATTATAGAAAAATTGGTGCCGAAGAGAAGACTCGAACTTCCACGAGGATACCCCCACTAGACCCTGAACCTAGCGCGTCTACCAATTCCGCCACTTCGGCAACGCAGAAGAATATGCTTGCTGGCAGGTTTTTTGTCAAGACTTTCTTGGCGCTTCAATTAAAAAAGAGTTGTTTTAAATAAAAGATATATGAAAATTATTAGAAATATTAAAGACATAACTGGAAAATATAAAAATCCATGCGTCACCATAGGTAACTTCGATGGAGTGCATTTAGGTCACCAGAGGCTTTTTGAAGTTGTTCAGCAGAATGCCCGCCGGGTGGGTGGCACCAGCATTGTCATCACCTTCGATCCACATCCGCTTCAGGTACTCAAGCCCGGTGGCATTAAACTGATTTCAACAATTGAACAAAAGATAGAGCTGATCGAACTCTCCGGCATGGATGTCCTTATCGTAGTTCCCTTTGACCTTAAGTTTGCCGGCACAACCGCCGAGTCCTTCGTCGATGAAATTCTGCTGCGCAGGATCGGAGTGAAGGATCTCTTTGTCGGCTATGACTATGCTTTCGGCAAAGGCAGGGCGGGCAATATCGACTTTCTCAGAAAACAGGGAGAAGAAAAAGGTTTCTCCGTCACGGTGATTGATGCCTATTATGAAAATGATACCATTGTCAGTTCCACCAAAATCAGAGAACTGGTTGCTGAAGGAAGAATGATGGACACCAGCCGGTTGCTGGGCAGGTACTATCAGATTCGCGGCAAGGTTCAGCGGGGCAAGCAGCGGGGGAGCAAGGAAATCGGATATCCAACCGCAAATCTACATATATCAGAAGAAGATCTGGTGCCTCGTACAGGGGTTTATGTGTGTCAGGTAATCTATGACGATGTCTGTTATGGCGGAGTGATTAATATTGGCTACAATCCTACTTTCGGCGAAAAAACTTTGGTGGCTGAAACCCATATCTTTGATTTTGACCACAACATTTACGGCAAACCGATCAAAGTCAATCTGTTAAAATTTCTTAGAGGGGAGGTGAAGTTTACATCCATCCGGGAATTGTCGGAGCAGATTGCTAAAGATGTCCTCAGTGCCAGAGAGGTGCTTGATGTTGCCGTCAAGGATGAGCAAAGGTTTGTCTGGTAAAAGATTTGCTGCTTTGCGGCGGTGCGATCTCCTTGGATTTTCTGCTTGCAAGTACAACCATGGTGTCTATAGTGTATGCGCTTGCGCATATCGGCGGGTAAATGGTATGCTGTCAAGTTCCTATAAATACCGGGTTTGTCAATAATCGGATGCTTTTCCGGTCCGTACGGAAGATGGTATTCCGTAACAGTATGAAGTTTATCAGTAGAGGGAGAAAATGGCTGAAAATCAGAAAGAAGATATAGAGAAAGTTATTGAGGAGCTGCAAGAGCAAGTCAAGGAATCACCCGAAAATGTCATAGCCCACCACCATCTGGGACTGGTGTATATGAAGGTCGGCAAGATGGAAGAAGCTGCCAAATCCCTCGAGAGGGCACTGGAGATAGACCCCTTGTCCGTGGAAAGCTTGATAAATCTAGGTGCTATATATTTCGGCAAAGGGGATATTTCCAAGGCCGAGGAGCTCAACGAGAAGGCCTTGAAAATTCTGCCGGAAGCCGCGCAGGCCCATGCTAATCTTGGACTTATCCGGCAACAGCAGGATCAAATTGAAAAGGCTATAGAATCCTATGAGAAAGCGGCAAAGTATAATCCTAATCTTGCCAGTGTCTGGATGAACCTCACCTCCGTGCTGACTATGAAAGGTGAAGACGAGCGTGCTCTGAAGGCGGCTAAAAAAGCCGTGGAACTCGAACCGGATTCCCCGCTAGCCCACAACAACCTGGCAGTAGCACTGTATTTCGGTGAGGATTTCAAAAAGGCGAAGCAGCATATGGAAAAGGCCGAACTGCTCGGTTATTCGGTCGATCCCAACTTTAAGGCCAGCCTGGATCAAAAGCTCGGCTAGTGTCTGCAGCCCGGTCGACCTTTGATCCTTAATAAAGGTTCTTCGTGGGAGTATCCCTCGGTAGATGCTTGCTCGAGGATGTAAATTATGGGAATTCTTATCAGGCAGGAAGCGGAAAAGAAATCCCTGAGTATAAGTCATTGTATGGAATAATGAGAAAAAAGATAATTAAGAAGCCTCCCTGGTGTCCTTTCTGCGGACATAAAGTCGGCAAAGCAAGTGATGCTGTTCAGCGAAAAATGAATGAATTTCCGGTGGGCCGTTGCGAGTGCGGTGCCGTTTACTGCTGCGATGTTACAGGTCATAATGTCGGCGCCGCTCTGGTAGAAGCGTTGGTATACGCCTGCGGCGATAATTCCGATCTGGCCTGGGAACTTCTGCCGGAAGATGATTATCTCACCGGCAGGGTGGAGAACTATGACGAGATAACCCATCAGGTTGTGGACAAGGGCAATATTGATGGCAGACCTGCCCGTGGCGTTCTCTACTTTATCCGTCTGCACACTGAAATGTCTGAACTGGTAGAGCGGCTTAGCAGCAAAAAGCAGGCGGCCTTTGCGGGAACAGCGGGAGCAGCCATTGAAAAAGTTGCCATTGAACCGGCTCCCGACCCTAAGAGAAAACGGGAGAAGGCGAATAAGAAGCGGGTAAATGAACTGGCCGAAAACAATGATATTGACGGCCTGGTCGCTCTCTGTTTCGATGATAAAAAGACTTTAAGGTTGCTGCAGCGGAGGCTCTATGATCCGGCCGAGGAGAGCCGCTGGCATACCGCCTGGCTAATAGGCCAGGTTTCAGCGCGCCTCTCGACTCGCGAGCCTGGCCAGGTTTCCGAGCTTCTGCACAGATTGTTCGAGGCGTGCTCGGATTCCGCCGCAACCAATTGGGGAATGGTGGAAACACTTGGCTCGGTAATCGCGGAGCGTCCGGACATATTCGGCGCCTTCACCAAACATCTGCTCAACTATCTCGGTGATGACTCCACCCAGGTTCAGGTCATCTGGTCTTTGGCGGAAATAGCCAAAAAACGACCAGATCTTATCCGGGATACACCGTTCTTTAATCTATTTCACTTTCTCAATCACCCCAGAGCTGAGGTGCGTGGCCAGATTGCCCGTCTCCTTGGCAGGATCAAAGCCACGGAGGCGTCTATTCAGCTCATGGGACTGAGCGATGATAATGCGCCTCTAACCATCTGGGAAGACGGCAAGTGCTTCGACACAGATGTTGCACGAGAAGCTGCAAAAGCCATAAAAGCAATTCACGGAGATACAGTAAATGAGTAACACCATCCAAAACATCAATGAAATTTCTCCGATGGCGGAGGGACAGAAAAAAACAGCCACAGACCCCGTTCAGGCTGAATATGAACAAGGCAAGACCTTATTGGAGCGCAATGAGACCGGGCCTGCAGCTGTGGCCCTGCATAATGCTCTGCTTGGCTTTGAAGAGAACAATAACGACAGCGGCATAGCCAATGCTTCAAATCAGCTGGGCAAAGTCTGCGTGCAGCGCGGCGAGTATGAAAAAGCACTTAAGCATTTTCAGCGGGCTGAAGGGATATGCCGAAAACTCCACGATCCGTTGAGTCTTGCGGCACTTTCAAGGCAGTTTATACTTGTTTATACGGAAACAGAGCGGTATAAAGAAGCGATTAGCCGGTGCCTGGACCTGATCGAACTGTATCAGAGAAATAACGATCCCAAAGGTACCGTTGAGATCATTGAGAACATGGCTGATATATATGTCAGATCAGGTGAGGTGGCCAAAGCTGCGGATGCATATCGGACCATTGCCTCGATCCACAGGAATTTCAAGCATGAGAAGACCGCAGGCCAATATATTGACAAGGCTGAAGAGCTGGAAAAGCGGTCCTAAGATGGCTGGGGAGCGGAGTCGATGTTTACCGGAATAATAGAAGGAACAGGTAGACTGCTGGAGAAGAGAAGTAGAGGCGGAGGCTTGGTATTCCGGCTGCAGGCGGATTTTGATCTTGCTGATCCGCAGGAAGGTGAATCAATAGCTGTCAATGGAAGCTGTCTCACCGCCTACGATATCGAACAAAGAAGATTTTCCGTCGATATTTCACCTGAGAGCATTTCGCGTACCACCCTGGGGCGGTTGAGCGTAGGAAGAATTGTCAACATGGAGAGGGCTCTGAGACTAACCGACAGACTTGGGGGTCATATAGTTTCAGGGCATATCGATTGTACCGCCGAAGTAGTCGATGTTAAGAAAGCAGGTGAATTTACCCTGTTTACTTTTGCCCTTGCGGAAAGACTCAGTAGATATATCATAGAGAAGGGATCGGTGGCCATCGACGGAATAAGTCTGACGGTAAATGACTGTGAGCAACAGAGGTTTTCAGTTTCCATTATTCCTCATACCCTGCAAATCACCACCCTTGGCCAGTTGAAAAAAGGAAGCGTTGTAAATATTGAAGTCGATATCATCGGCAAATATGTGGAAAAGCTTATGGCAGCCAAGTCAAAAGGCAAGGAGGCTGCCGCAACCGATATTGGGCCGGGTTTTCTCGCCGATCATGGGTTTTTCTAGTAACAGTTAATTAAAAAATGTGTGAGTATTATGGCCATCAGTCCGATAGAAGATGTAATTGAGGATATTAAAGCAGGAAAGATGATCATCCTGGTGGATGATGAAGATCGCGAAAATGAGGGTGATCTCTGCATGGCGGCAGAGGCGGTAACGCCTGAAGCAATAAATTTCATGGCAACCAATGGACGTGGCCTGATCTGTCTTACCTTGAGCCCTGATATCATCGAACAGCTTGATCTGCCGATGATGGTGTCGCAGAACAAGTCACCGTTTGGTACCGGATTCACTATCAGTATAGAAGCCCGAACCGGGGTGTCAACCGGGATTTCCGCAGCAGATCGCGCCAGAACGGTACTTGCCGCTGTCCATCCTGAGGCAAAACCGCATGACATTATCAGCCCGGGGCATATCTTCCCGCTGAAGGCGCGCGAAGGCGGCGTGCTGGTCCGAACCGGCCAAACGGAAGGTTCTGTCGATCTGGCCAGGCTGGCCGGAGTGCGCACCGCCGGAGTGATCTGTGAAATTATGAATGAAGACGGCACCATGGCCAGGATGCCGGATTTGGAGAAGTTTTCCGCGGAACACGGTCTCAAAATTGCGACTATTGCCGATCTGGTCGCTTATCGGCTCCGGGAGGATGTTTTGATTCACCGCGCTGCGGAGGCTCGCATTCCTACCCAAAATGCCGGGGAATTCAAGGCCATTGTCTACACCAACGACGTGGATGATCATGAGCACCTCGCCCTGGTCAAAGGTGAGATAGACCCGGACAAGAGAATACTGGTGCGGGTTCACTCAGAATGTCTGACCGGAGATGTTTTCGGCTCTTCACGCTGTGACTGCGGACTGCAGCTTGACGCGGCGATGAGAATGGTCGATCAGGAGGGATGCGGTGTAATTTTATACATGCGCCAGGAAGGTCGCGGCATTGGTCTGGTCAATAAGCTGAGAGCCTATAAACTTCAGGATGACGAGCAGATGGATACCGTAGAGGCGAACATCAAGCTTGGCTTTAAGGCTGATTTGCGGAATTATGGCATCGGTGCTCAAATATTACGTGATCTCGGTGTGAGGAAAATGGGGCTGCTTACCAATAATCCCAAGAAGATTATCGGCCTCGAAGGCTACGGCATTGAAGTCGTTGCCAGGCTCCCCCTGGAAATGGAGGCTAATATAGAGAATAAGAGTTATCTTCTCTGTAAGCGAGATCGGATGGGTCATCTCATAGAAGTGAGCGATGATTAATATATTTATTAGAAATGAATATCAAAAATAATTACCAAAGGCGCGGAAAAAAATGGCAAACGTGATTGAAGGAAATTTAAATGCTGACGGGAAAAAATTTGCTATCGTTATAGCACGTTTTAACTCGTTTATTTCAGAAAAATTGCTTGAGGGAGCACTCGACACCCTGACTCGCTCAGGTGCAGCGCAGGCTGATATCGACATCGCCAGAGTACCAGGTGCCTTTGAGATTCCTCTGGTAGCCAAAAAGTTTGCCGAATCCCAAAAATATGACGCGGTAATCTGCCTTGGTGTCGTTATCCGCGGAGCGACGCCCCATTTCGATGTCGTCGTCAGCGAGGTCTCCAAGGGGGCGGCTCAGGTGGGACTGGAGACCGGAGTTCCCGTGCTTTTTGGGGTATTGACCACGGAGACGATAGAACAGGCGATTGAGCGGGCGGGAACCAAGGCCGGTAACAAAGGTGCTGAAGTGGCGGTTGCCGCAATAGAGATGGCCAATCTCGTTACCAGCCTGAATTGATACTACCACATTGCCGCTGCTGCACTAATAAAGTATCATACTACGAATCATACTATCTAATCGGAGCAATCCTAAATCATACGGGATTGCTCCTTCTTCTTTTTTTGGAACATTTTTTTCATGGGCACTAGACGAAAAGCGCGGGAAGCCGCTCTGCAGTTTCTCTTTCAGGATGATTTCTGCAGCAAGATGGAGCAAGACCCGGCTGACCTTGAAGAGCGTTTCGATCATTTCCGGGAGATGTATCAGGTGAACCGTAAGGCCAGGGCCTATGCGATAGAACTCCTTAGAAACACCCTGATCAATCGCCAGGATATCGATGATATTATTCGCCGGTGCGCCACCAACTGGAGACTGGAGCGAATCGCCTATTGCGATAGGAACCTGCTGCGCATTGCCGTCAGTGAAATACTCTACAGTGACGATGTACCTCATCAGGTTGCCATCAATGAAGCGGTTGAGATCGCCAAACGCTATGGCAGCGCTGAATCACCATCCTTTGTAAACGGCATCCTGGATGCCGTCAAGAAGCATATTCCCGCCTGATTTCTTCTTTTCCACCCGGTGAGGAGAGATCAACTTGCATTTTAGTAATTTTCCTATTACACCTGAACAATACAATAATTATATCTGCCCGCTGCGCCTTTTCTCAGAGGGACACTATCCAGAAAATATTCTTCTTTAAATATTAGGAAGGAATTTTCTAAGACAATATACCTCTGTTCGTCCTCCGGCGTATCTGGAATTTCCGGAGATGCAGATTTTTAGATTTTTCGGGTTCGGGTGCTGTCGTTTCCCATCGTTCCCATCTTCATGAAAGACTGGGATCACCTCTTGATCCTCTTCAGTGATAGTGCAGGTCATGCACACAATATACGCAGGAGTTTTGTTATCATGGCACAGGCAAATGGGGCATCCCGCCCCAGTCTCCGACAGGAACTTATAGCTGTTTTAGGTATTTTTCTCGCTATCTTCCTTTTTTTGAGTCTTCTCTCGTATTCCCTGGCGACGGAAGGTAACTGGTGTGGGGAAATGGGGCTTCTGATAGCTCAATTTCTCATTGGTTTTACCGGGATGGGAGCCTATATGCTGGCCTTTCTGATCCTGCTTCTTTCCATGCTTTTTTTCAGTCCCAGTATGTCGTTTGAAAGGCTGCCGCAGGTAACTTTGGGGATAACCTGTGCCGTTCTCTCCTTCTGCGGACTGTTGGCTTCTCTTTCCCTGTACCAGCAGAATTTTATCGATAGCGGCGGCTTCCTCGGGCGCACCATTTTTACCATGATGCTCTCGATTGTAGGCGGTCCCGGTACCGTACTGACGCTAGTCCTACTGTTTCTGATCTCGCTCATGCTCTCCACCCATTTTTCCCCGTATCGCCTGTTCTCCTCACTGTGGCGGATTATTAGTGGTTTTTTCACCTTTATTCTGCGAGTCTTCACCGGGAAAAGAAAGAATGGTCTGAAAAAACCACCAAAGCTCAAGAGAGTCGACGAGACTCGGCAGCAGTCTGTACAACAGAGACAGACCGGACGGGAAGGTACGATACCGGTTGTAAAGGAGCTGGCAAGAATCGAGAATGAACAGAGCGATGAGGAGTTTGCCCTTGCTCCTGTAGCGCGTGGCGACTGGAAAATTCCACCATTGTCTCTACTTAGAAAAAATGAACAGGTGAAAAAAGAGGTCGCTAAAGAGACCTATTACAAGACCTCGAAAAAGCTGGAACAAAAGTTGAAAAACTTTGGTGTTTCTGGAACGGTAGTTGGCATTTCGCCGGGCCCGGTGGTGACCACCTATGAGTATTCTCCGGCACCTGGAGTCAAAATCAACAAAATAGCCGGTCTGGCAGATGATCTCGCTCTGGGGCTCAAGGCTCAGTCGGTAAGGGTGGTGGGATCGATTCCCGGCAAGGCCGCCCTGGGAATAGAAATTCCCAATGAGGATAGACAAATTGTCTATATTCGGGACCTGTTGAGCTCCGAGAGCTATCGGCAGAGCACAGGGAAACTCACCATAGCGCTGGGACTGGACGTTGTCGGCAACACTGCTCTAGCCGATCTCTCGAAAATGCCTCATTTACTTATAGCAGGGGCTACCGGTGCCGGCAAAAGCGTGGCTATAAATACCATTATTTCCTCTATTCTTTTCAATGCGACCCCGGAAGAAGTCCGCATACTCATGGTGGATCCCAAACGCATTGAGCTTTCCGGATATGAGGGTATTCCCCACCTGCTCCATCCTGTTGTTGTTGAACCGAAACTTGCCTCCAGAGCTTTAATGTGGGCCGTGCGCGAGATGGAAAGACGGTATCGCGCCCTGGAGGAGGCCAAGGTGAAAAGCTTTCAAAGCTACAATGAAATAGCTGCTGAAAAAATGCCGTATATCGTCATTATTGTAGATGAATTAGCAGACTTGATGATGGTTGCCTCAAAAGATGTCGAATCCGCCATCGCCCGGCTGGCCCAAATGGCCAGAGCAGCCGGGATCCATCTCATTCTGGCAACCCAGCGTCCTTCCGTTGATGTCTTAACCGGGTTGATCAAAGCCAACTTTCCTACCCGTATTTCCTTTAAGGTGTCATCAAAAGTTGATTCCCGCACCATCATCGACACCTCGGGTGCCGAACATCTTCTTGGAGCGGGTGACATGCTTTACCTTCCTCCCGGCAGCAGTTCGTTGAAGCGAATCCATGGAGCATATATTTCTGAGAAAGAAACGTCTGATCTCATTGATTTCTGGAAGAATCAGGGTGCGGCAACGTATGATGAATCCGTGATAGAGGAAGTCGAGAAAGGCAATGAGGCCGCCGGAGGAGATAACGATGAGGATTATGACGACCGGTATGACGAGGCCGTAGCCGTTGTTGGTGAGGCGGGTGGTGCCTCGATTTCCATGATCCAGAGGCGCCTGCGCATAGGGTACAACCGGGCGGCGAGAATGATCGAAAAAATGGAACGGGAGGGAATTGTGGGACCCGCAGATGGGTCCAAGCCGCGCGAAGTCCTGGTTCGTCAAAATTATGAGTGAGCACAGCAGGCATCAGTGCTGAATTTTCTTGACAATATCCCGGCAACAAATTATATGTCAGACTTGAAAAAATGAGTCACCGTTCATTTTTGAAGTGATTCAATAAGTAGTTTCTTTATATTTGGATTTCGACTGGTTAGCCTTAGCTAACCTTGAATCAAGATGTAAAATCACGGCTGTATTTTTGTTGTACGAATAGATGTGTCTAGGTTAAGTGGATCCTGCAAGGGCAGGATCACAACAGTTAAAACTAACTGAGGAGGTAGTTTAATGCCAAGTTATGTAGATCCTTCCAAATGCGACGGTTGCAAGGGCGGAGACAAAACCGCATGCATGTACATCTGTCCCAACGATCTGATGGTTTTGAACGTTGAAGAGATGCTGGCTTATAATCAAGAGCCCGACGCATGCTGGGAATGCTATTCCTGCGTTAAGATTTGTCCGCAGGGTGCGATCTTTGTACGTGGATACGATGACTTCGTACCAATGGGTGGGCAGGTACACCCAATGAGGTCTTCCGATTCCATTATGTGGACGGTCAAGTTCCGTAATGGCGCGATGAAACGCTTTAAGTTCCCCATCCGCACAACGGCAGAAGGTGCCGCTAATGGCTATGTAGGTGAAAAGGGTGCAAGTCTGGATGACGAATGTCTGCTTCTTGAGGCCGATCTTCCAACTCCTAAGTAAAAGGCGTGCTGGAATCGTATAATCGTAAACAAATCTTTATGGTATAAGGAGATTTAAATATGGCATTACCAAATAAACCGAAAGGTGAATTGAAAGCCGTAGTCAATCCGGAAGTCGTTGAGCATGACGTGGATGTCATGATCATCGGTGGTGGTATGGCTGCCTGTGGCGCTGCTTTTGAGATCAAGAAGTGGGCACCTGAAGATCTGAAGATCGTTCTTGTAGATAAGGCGTCTTTGGAGCGCTCCGGTGCTGTAGCTCAGGGCCTTTCTGCTATTAACACCTACATCGGTGAGAACCCGATTGAGAACTATGTGAAAATGGTTCGCAACGATCTCATGGGCGTTGTTCGTGAAGATCTCATCTATGACTGTGGCCGCCACGTAGACGAATCGGTTAAGCTTTTCGAGGAATGGGGACTTCCAATTTGGAAGAAAGACGATAAAGGCGAGAACCTCGACGGTGCCAAGCCTGCCCCGACCCTGCGCGAAGGTGGAACTCCCGTGCGTACAGGAAAATGGCAGATCATGATCAACGGCGAATCCTACAAGTGCATTGTGGCTGAACCTGCTGCAACCGCTCTTGGCGCCGACAATATCATTGAGCGTGTCTTCATCGTTAAGCTCCTGCTCGACAAGAACAAGCCGAACCAGATTGCTGGAGCTGCCGGTTTCTCCACCCGTGAAAACAAAGTACACGTTTTCCGTTGTAAAGCCGCCCTGATAGCATGTGGTGGTGCCGTTAACATCTTCCGTCCACGCTCCACAGGTGAAGGAAAAGGCCGCGCCTGGTATCCGGTATGGAATGCCGGTTCCACTTACACCCTGGCAGCTGAGGTCGGTGCAACTCTGACCATGATGGAAAATCGTTTCACCCCTGCCCGTTTCAAAGATGGCTACGGTCCTGTTGGCGCCTGGTTCCTTCTTTTCAAAGCCAAAGTATCCAACGGCCTGGGAGAGTTCTATGCAAACAGTGATGCAGTAAAAGACGAGTTGGAGAAGTTCATGCCTTACGGCGGATCTGCAGTTACTCCTACCTGTCTGCGTAACCACCTCATGATTAATGAGCTCAGAGCCGGTCGTGGACCTATCTACATGGCTACCGACGTTGCCTTGAATGCTTTCCTTGATGAACGTAAGGAAGCTGGTATGGACGAGAAGTCCCTGAAGAAATTCTGGAAACATCTCGAGTCTGAGGCATGGGAAGACTTCCTCGATATGTCAGTTGGTCAGGCAGGATTGTGGGCCGGTATGAACATCGAGCCTGAGAAAGTAGGTTCCGAAATCATGCCAACCGAACCATACATGCTCGGATCCCATTCCGGCTGTTGTGGTATCTGGACTTCCGGACCAGAAGAAGACTGGGTACCGGATATCAAAAATGATTCCCGCGCGCATAAGTACAAGTGGGGATACAACCGTATGACCACCGTAGACGGTCTGTTCACAGCCGGTGACGGTGTTGGTGCCTCCGGTCATAAGTTCTCCTCCGGTTCCCATGCAGAAGGTCGTATTTGCGCCAAGCAGATGGTTAAATTCTGCCGTGACAATGCCGATTTCAAACCAGAGTTGAAGGTAACTGCGCAGGAACTTGCCGATGAGATCTATGCTCCGGTAAAACGTTATCAGGAATTTGTTGGTGCTTCCACCGCTGAAGACGTCAACCCGAACTACTGCAAGCCTGCCGGTCTGATGATGCGTCTGATGAAGGCCACCGATGAATATGGTGGTGGTGTTGCGACGTACTACATGACTTCCGGAAAACTGCTCAACATCTGCCTGGACCTCCTCAAGCTTCTGCGTGAAGATGCTGAGAAAATGGCAGCTGGTGACCTTCATGAGCTTCTCCGCTGCTGGGAGAACTACCACCGCATCTGGTGTGTTGAGTCTCATATCCGTCACATCGAATTCCGTAAGGAATCACGCTACCCAGGTTTCTACTACAGATCGGACTACCCGACCTGCGACGATGAGAACTGGAAGTGTTTTGTAAACTCTACCTACAATCCTGAATCCAAGGAATGGAAATGTGAGAAGGTTGAGTGTGTCAACATCATCGAGACCGATCCCTGGCTGTAATGGATTTGATCTAACCACATGATGTGATTTGAAAAATCTCCAGGAGCCTCAGGTTCCTGGAGATTTTTTCTATGTAACGATTTTTTCAGTACCTAAGTGACTCATTTCGTGTTTGTATAGCGGAATGTCGTCAAGCAAGAATCTGCCTGAAGAGAAACAGCGTATCCGGAAGAGTGGGGAAAGGTATCTTGATGCTTTCTCTGGAATGGATTTCGTTAGCTTATGCAAGAATGAGAGGAGAAATCTCTGCTCAGCCTTGCATAAGCTAATAAGGTTTGGCCTCAGATTGTCATGAGGGAGCAATTCCAGAGTTGATATTACCCTTGATGTCCAATGGGTCCGGGCGTGTTCTAATATCAATTGTAAATATATTAAGAGTAACCATGGAGGAAAGTATGACTGACGAGCAAGGCACCTCAGGTGCAATTTTGGTCGTAGGCGGTGGTATCAGCGGGCTTACAGCAGCCCTTGAAGCCGCAGAAGTCGGAAATGATGTGTTTCTGATTGAGAAGAACGCATATTTTGGTGGTCGCGTTGCCCAGCTTAATCAGTATTTTCCGAAACTGTGTCCGCCAAGCTGCGGATTGGAAATCAATTTCCGTCGCGTAAAGGATAATCGCAGGATCAGGACATATTCCATGACGACAGTTAAGTCAGTCAGCGGAAGTCCAGGTAATTATGAAGTTACTCTTGAGATAGCTCCACGCTATGTAAACAGTAACTGTACCGCGTGCGGTGATTGTGCTGCCGCAAGTGTCGATTACATTGATAATGAATTCAACCTCGGCATGGACAAAATTACCGCTGCCTATCTGCCGCACGAAATGGCATTTCCCCGGCGTTACGTTATCAATAAGGAAGCCCTTTCCGCTGAAGGTGCGGAAGCCGTCAAGGCAGCGTGCAAATATAATGCTGTCGATCTCGACATGAAGCCACAGACCGTAACGGTCAATGTAGGCTCGATTGTCTGGGCTACTGGCTGGGTCCCCTATGAGCCTACTAAAATGGATAACCTGAAATATGGTCATTCCAACGCCATTGTCACTAATATGGAAATTGAACGAATGGCATCTCCCAGCGGACCTACCGGCGGTGCTATCCTTCGTCCTGGAGACAACAAGGAAATAGAATCGATAGCCTTTGTTCAGTGTGCTGGCTCCCGTGATGAAAATCATCTCGAATACTGTTCCCATATCTGTTGCATGGCGACCATGAAGCAGATGACCTACGTTCGTGAAAGATATCCCGATGCCAAGATTTATGTGTTTTACATTGATCTCCGTACTCCGGGGAAATATGAAAAATTCCGTGCTAAGTTGATGAGTGATGAAAATGCGGTATTTATCAAAGGTAAAGTTGCGGAAATAGTACCTGAGGCTGATGGTGGGGTTACGGTTGTTGCGGAAAATGCCGTGACTGCCGAAAAAATGCATCAGAAGGTGGATATGGCAGTTCTTGCCACCGGAATGCAGCCTTCAGTGGCAATAGATGGTGCTCCTGTTGATCTGGATATGGATAGCAGCGGTTTTATCATTTCTGATTTTGAAAAAGGTATGATATCGGCAGGGTGTGCCAGAAAAGCCGCTGATGTTGTAACCACGACCCAATCATCCACTGCAGCTGCCTTAAAGGCAATTCAGGTATCCAGGAGGTAATGACAATGGATAAAAAATATTGCGCATACTTGTGCTCAGGTTGTGGCATCGGCGATGCACTTGACATGGAAGCTCTCGCCGAAGTTGTCACCAGTGAAATGTCCATGGAATGTAAAACAAGTGATTGTCTCTGCGGTGCCGAGGGACGGGCTCTTATGGAAAAGGACATGAAAAACGACGGAGTCAACACCTTTGTGATCGCCGCATGTTCTCCGCGTGTAATGCAGAAAGAGTTCGATTTTGGTGATGGTACAATCACCACGCGTGCGAATCTGCGCGAGCAGGTGGTCTGGGCCGAAGGCAAACCCGCCGAAGGCGAAGAGCCCCACGCTGAAGCTGCTGAATTTCTCAATGAAACAGCCCAGGACTATGTCCGAATGGCATGTACCCGTGCCAAGAAGACCGCACTGCCCGAGCCCTTTGTTCTCGAAGAGGGTACCAATAAGAAAATATTGGTCATGGGCGGCGGTATTGCCGGCCTTACCTCTGCACTGGAGGCGGCAAAAGCCGGCAACGAGGTGACCATTATTGAAAAAGAGGCGGTTTTAGGAGGTAAAGCTCTTGGCTGGAGGCAATCCTTTCCCAGCAAGGCTCCGTGGATCGAGCTTGAAGAGAATCCGGTTGAATCATTGGTTGCCGAGGTTAATGCCAATGAAAAAATCACCGTAAAAACCGAGACTCAAGTTGCCCGTGTTGCTGGTCAACCTGGTAATTTTCGTGTTTCCCTGAAGAAAAGCGGGGAGCGCAACGAGTGGGACGCGCCCGCAAAAGTTACAGTCGATGAGCAGGAAAAGATAGAAAAAGGCGAAATGGAAGATCCCAACGAAGGCTGGCAGAAATATGTGGCTGTCGACCCTAATGCTGAGATCTTTGGCGCCGTAGTATTGGCCACCGGCTGGAGACCTGCCGATGTGTCGCAGTACGACCATCTGGGCTATGGGAGTGTTAAAAACGTCGTCACCAATGCCGAGTTTGAAAAACTGGCTAAAGAAGGAAAGGTCCCGGCAAATGTGGCCTTTGTCATGAGCCCGGGCGGAGCTGATAATGACGAGGATTTTCCCTACTGTAACTCTGTAACCTCAATGGTTGCTCTGAAGCAGGCGCAGTATGTATGCCAGGATAATGCCGACGGCAGAGCTTATATACTCTATCAGCATATGCGTACTCCTGGTCATATGGAGCTTTTTTATAAGAATGCGCAAATGAACGATGGGATCTTCATGACCAAAGGCAATGTCATGAAGGTGGAGGAAGCCGGTGGAAAATTGGCCGTGAACGTTGAGAACACTCTTCTTGGTGAGAATCTGAACCTTGAGGTTGACATGGTAGTGCTTGCCGCAGGTATGGAACCGGCAACGCTGCATGAGCATTCCATCAATCTTGCCTATCGCCAGGGTCCCATGTTTCCCGATCTCGGACTTTTTGACGGATATGCTGATTCCCACTTTATCTGCTTTCCTTACGAGACACGGCGAACAGGTGTTTATACCTGTGGCGGTGTGAGAAAGGCGGCAACCATGGATGAGACCATTGATGATGCGACTGGTGCAGCCCTGAAGGCCATTCAATGTCTTGAATCAACCGATCGTGGTGTCGCTGTTCATCCGCGTTCCGGTGATGCTACCTATCCTGAATTTTTTATGCAGCGCTGTACGCAGTGTAAAAGGTGCACCGAGGAATGTCCTTTCGGAGCTCTTGATGATGACGAAAAAGGAACGCCGCTGCCGAATACTACCCGGTGTAGACGCTGCGGCACCTGTATGGGAGCATGTCCTGAGCGTATTATCGGCTTTAAGGATTACAACATAGATTTGATTGGTTCCATGATCAAGTCCATTGAAGTTCCTGAAGATGATGATGACAGACTGCGTATTTTGGTTCTTGTTTGTGAGAACGATGCCTATCCAGCCCTCGATATGGCCGGAATGAAGCGGCATAAGCTTAATCATATGATTCGTTTTATACCGGTACGCTGTCTTGGTTCGGTAAATATGGCCTGGATCAGGGATGCAATGTCGGCCGGTCTCGATGGGGCGATGCTGCTCGGCTGCAGTTATGGTGACGATTACCAGTGTCACTTCGTCAAGGGTTCGGAGATTGCCAATAAACGAATGGAAAATATTGGTGACACACTTTCAACCCTTGGTCTCGAAGCAGAACGTGTTGTGGCAGAGCAGGTGGCTATCACGGATTATGACAAGATACCTCAACTGCTGGAAGATTTTGTAGAAGAAATTGTTGAAATGGGTCCAAACCCCTTCAAGGGCTTCTAGAATCTGTTTTTTTATCATCCGCTGCAGCGGCGCTCCCCGTCGCTGCAGCTATGGACCAGCGATGGTCACTGTGAACGATGATTTATTCTTGATAATATAACAGAGGGGAAAAAATGAATGTTCAACCAGATGTAGAATTTATTAAATACCTCAAGGGCGTTGGCGGCGATACACTGAAGAAGTGCTATCAGTGCGCTACGTGCTCTGTGGTTTGTCCTCTTTCAGGTGACCAGAAACCTTTTCCGCGCAAAGAAATGATTTGGTCCCAGTGGGGAATGAAGGATGCCCTGCTCACTGATACCGATGTGTTTCTCTGCCATCAATGCGGAGACTGTACAGAGAAATGCCCTCGCGGTGCCAAACCAGCTGAGGTTTTGGGAGCTATCCGGGCATATGCCTACAATTTTTATGCGTGGCCGAGAGGTCTGGCAAACCTGGCTTCCAATGCTAAAGGACTGCCGTTGCTGATCGGTATTCCCTCCGTCATTATTCTCGTTTTATGGTTCATATCCGGTGGTCTTATGGATAACTGGAATGCCAATTTTGAGGCGGGCTATGGATATCAGCGTATGTTTGGTCACTGGGATTTTCACTGGTATGCCAAAAATATCTTTTTTATAGTTCTGTTCTCCGTGCCGGCTGCGGGGCTCGCCATTTTTTCGGCGTACATGGGAATTCGCAATCTGTGGAAGGGAATGGCGTCAAAACATGATCTCAATCCTGATTATAAACCTTCCACCGTTCAGTTTGTTCAACAATTTCTCTGGCCTTCAATCAAGGAGATTCTCAACCATAACCGCTTTGATGAATGTACTGTCAATACCGATAGGAAAAAAGGGCATAAGCCGCTGGTTTTCGCCTTTATTGGTCTTTTTGTCGTTACTCTCTGGTCATTGTTCGCCAATGATATTCTTGGACTGTTCTGGCCCCAGTTTCACGGGCCGATGACATTCTGGAATCCTGTTAAGTTGTTAGGTAATGTTTCCGCTATTGCACTTATCTACGGCATGTATATCCTCTGGACATCCCGGTCCGAAAAAGAGAAGAATGCCGGTATTCAAGGAAATTTCTATGACTGGTTTCTTATCTGGGAAATCATGGCAGTCGGTGTTACCGGCCTGCTTGCCGAGGTTTTCCGTTGGGCCGGACTTGCGACCTTCGGCCATATTATCTATTTCCTTCATCTTGTAACCGTCATGATGCTTTTTCTCTATATGCCGTACACCAAATTTGCTCATATAGTATATAGGACGTTTGCTATGGCCTTCGAGAAATATCGAGAAAGTGCTTTCGCCAAGACCGCAATTGGTTAGCACCTTCGCTATTTTCATCGCAGAATATTAAAAAGAGGATCGGATTTACTTCCGGTCCTTTTTTTTTGCTTTAGTGTACTTATTTGTGTTGGCAGACGGAAATCCGTAAAATCTTTTGGTGTGGTGCATCAATGCCTGAAGGAGAGAACAGCCAATCCTGTGGTTAATGGATTTTTACAAAACACTTAAAAAAATGATTGCTTTCCTGTGTCGGAATAAGTATATTCTATAGTTTTGTAAGCTGGCGTAGCTCAATTGGCAGAGCAGCTGATTTGTAATCAGCAGGTTGCGGGTTCAAGTCCCATCGCCAGCTCCAGAAAAAAAAGCTTTACAAAGTGTTTTTGAGAGATTAAAAAGCAACATCAAATTTTCGATGTTCTGTATGGAGGGGTTCCCGAGCGGTCAAAGGGAACAGACTGTAAATCTGTCGGCCAAGCCTTCGGAGGTTCGAATCCTCCCCCCTCCACCATCTCTCTTCTTCATTTGGAAAATATTTTAAAGCGGGAATAGCTCAATTGGTAGAGCATCAGCCTTCCAAGCTGAGGGTTGCGAGTTCGAGTCTCGTTTCCCGCTCCATTTTTTTTTCGCATGAACAATGGCGCCCACGTAGCTCAGTTGGTAGAGCGCATCCTTGGTAAGGATGAGGTCACCGGTTCAAATCCGGTCGTGGGCTCCACAGGCGGATACACAACCTGAATCAATTATTAATGGCCTGAGGAGACAAGAAAATGTCAAAGCAAAAATTTGAAAGGACCAAACCGCATGTTAATGTAGGAACCGTCGGTCATATCGATCATGGAAAAACTACTTTGACGGCAGCTATCACTCGGGTGTTGTCTTTAAAAGGTCAGGCTGAATTCACCGATTTCAGCGAGATCGATAAGGCACCGGAAGAGAAAGAACGTGGGATCACCATCGCCACAGCGCACGTCGAGTACGAAACAGCGAAGCGTCATTATGCTCACGTCGACTGTCCCGGCCATGCCGACTATATCAAAAACATGATCACCGGTGCGGCACAGATGGACGGCGCGATTCTGGTGGTTGCCGCAACCGACGGTGCCATGCCGCAGACCCGGGAGCATATCCTTCTTGCCCGTCAGGTAGGTGTTCCTGCAATCGTTGTCTTTCTTAACAAGTGTGACATGGTTGACGATGAAGAACTCATCGAGCTTGTCGAAATGGAACTGCGCGAACTGCTCGATGCCTATGAATTCCCGGGCGACGACATTCCCATCATTCAGGGCTCAGCGCTGAAGGCGCTGGAGAATCCTGACGATGAAGCCGCTGCGAAATGTATCTGGGATCTCATGGACGCTGTTGATAATTATATCCCCGAGCCTGAGCGTGATATCGCCAAGCCTTTCCTGATGCCTGTTGAAGACGTTTTCTCTATTTCCGGTCGTGGTACGGTTGCCACCGGTCGTATTGAACGCGGTGTGATCAAGGTTGGTGAAGAGGTAGAGATTGTTGGTGTTCGCAAGACCCAGAAAACCGTATGTACCGGCGTTGAGATGTTCAGAAAACTTCTTGATGAAGGCCAGGCCGGAGATAATATCGGCGCACTGCTTCGCGGTGTCAAGCGTGATGAGATCGAGCGCGGTCAGGTATTGGCCAAGCCGGGTTCCATTACCCCGCACACCAAGTTTAAAGCGGAGTGCTACATCCTCGGTAAAGAGGAGGGCGGTCGTCACACCCCGTTTTTCAATGGCTATCGTCCGCAGTTTTATTTCAGGACTACAGATGTTACCGGAATAGTCACCCTTCCCGACGGAGTGGAAATGGTAATGCCTGGTGACAATGTCTCGGTGACTGCGGAATTGATTACTCCCATCGCCATGGATGCAGGTCTTCGTTTCGCCATCCGTGAGGGTGGGCGTACCGTAGGTGCCGGCGTTATCAGTGAAATCGTAGAGTAAAGGTAGTCGGCAGGTATTACAATACCCAGCTCCCTTGTCACAAACAATGGAGCCGGGTTCTTTTTTTATAGGGATGGGATCGTAATGAGAGACATTATTACTCTTGCATGTGGCACATGTAAACGTCGTAATTACACAACCACAAAAAACAAGAGAAACACTCCTAATAAGCTGGAGTTCAGCAAGTATTGTCCGTTTTGCAGGGTTCATACCCCGCATAAAGAGACAAAATAGGAACTTGCAGGCCAGTAACTCTAATTGGTAGAGTGCCGGACTCCAAATCCGGATGTTGGGGGTTCGAGTCCCTCCTGGCCTGCCACTGTTGACTTACATCAGAGTAGTTTCGCTTTTTCGGAATGAATTTCAAGAAACTGCTAACTACAAGGAATGGCAACGAGTATGGCACAAAAAGAAAAATCGAAAAAGAATGCTGTTGAAAAAACAGAGAAAAAGTCTCCATACTCACCAGCTCAAATCAAAAAGTTCATCAAAGAGGTTCAGGTAGAATTCACCAAGATCGTTTGGCCTGACAAGAAAGTCACAATGGGGCTGACAGGGATTGTTATCGTGCTTACTGTGGTGGTTGCCATCTATCTGGGGTCCGTTGATCTGCTTCTTGGTAAACTTGTCTCTTATCTCCTCCGCAGTTAACGAGAGAGAAAGGCAGGATTAGTATTGGTAAGCAACCTCCTTGTTGCATAAATAAAACTCAGGCTGGGTAGACATTACGATGGCAAGACAATGGTACATACTTCAGGTTCACTCTGGCTTTGAAGAAAGGGTAAAGGCTACTCTCGAGGAAAGGATCAGAAAAGACGGACTGGAGGAATATTTTGGTGAGATTTTAGTTCCGACCGAGCAAGTCGTTGAAATGATAAAAGGCGCCAGAAAAACATCTTCACGCCGGTTCTTTCCCGGCTATATGCTTGTTAGTATGGATTTAAACGATACTACCTGGCATACCATTCATGAGAATATGCCCCGTGTTGTCGGATTTGTAGGTGGCGACAAAGATCCTATCCCTCTTTCTGATGAAGATGCTGGAAAAATAATCGGGCGCATACGTGATGGATCCGAGCGACCACGGCCTAAGGTCATTTTTGATATAGGCGAAGTTGTTCGAGTCATCGATGGTCCTTTTGCTAATTTCCAGGGTGTAGTCGACGAGGTTTTTCCGGAAAAGGGCCGAGTCAGGGTTATGGTTTCAATCTTTGGCAGAGAGACCCCGGTGGAGCTGGAATTTGTGCAGGTTTCAAATACCTAAATTCGTCATGTGACGAAATAGCATAGGTTGTGAATGTATCTGTTGGGGAAGTCTGCCTATCAGAACATTTTTGTTTTTAACAAGTTGATAGTTGGAGTGAACAATGGCCAAAAAAGTAATGGCATACATTAAATTGCAGATTCCTGCGGGCAAAGCCAACCCGTCGCCTCCCGTTGGCCCGGCTCTCGGCCAGCACGGTGTGAATATCATGGAATTTTGCAAGGCATTTAATGCAAAAACCCAATCAATGGGTGACACCATTGTGCCAGTCGTTATCACCGTGTATCAGGATAGATCTTTCAGTTACATAACCAAGACGCCGCCGGCGTCCGTGCTTTTGCTGAAGGCTGTAAACCTTAAAAAAGGTTCCGGAAATCCTAAGCTGGAACGTGTCGCGGAGATTAAGCGGGATAAAATCCGCGAGATTGCCGAGATAAAGATGCCTGACCTGAACGCTTATGATGTCGCGAGTGCAATGAAGATCATCGAGGGCACTGCAAGAAGCGCCGGAATTACCGTGATTGACTAAATTTTAAAATTATTTACTACTCGAAAGGACCTGATCCTTTTCTATAGTAGGAGGCTGATATGCCGAAGCGCGGAAAAAATTATAGAAAGATACTTGAAACAGTTGATAAAACAAAACTATATACTTTGAATGAGGGCATTGAATACGCTCTCAAAGCATCATATGCCAAATTTGATGAGACCTTTGATATTGCCGTCAAGCTTGGTGTTGACCCCCGTCATGCTGATCAGATGATTCGCTCCTCTGTCGTCTTGCCACATGGCACCGGCAAAGAGACTCGGGTTCTTGTTTTCGCCAAAGGTGAAAAAGAGACAGAGGCAAAAGAAGCCGGCGCTGACTATGTCGGTTCTGATGATCTTGTTGAAAAAATTCAGGGAGGCTGGCTGGAGTTCGATAAAACGGTAGCCACCCCCGATATGATGGGAACAGTAGGAAAAATCGGACGGATACTTGGACCACGTAACCTGATGCCCAATGCCAAGCTTGGGACCGTAACTTTCGATATTGCCAATGTGGTTGCAGAAATTAAATCCGGAAAAGTTGATTTTCGCGTGGACAAGGCAGGCATAGTCCATGCAGGAGTGGGGAAAGTGTCCTTTGGCAAAGAAAAGATTCTTGAAAATATACTCGCCTTTATCGGCAAGTTGATTCAGCTTAAACCCAGCTCCAGTAAAGGAATTTATTTACGAAGTATTGCCGTATCTACGACCATGAGCCCCGGCTTCAAGGTCGAGCCGGTCGATGTAAGGGCATTGCTGAAATAAATGTGTATTTGAGGTTCTGCACCATGATTGATGGTGTAGTGTATAGTCGAAGACAGCAGGCACTGAAGAGTTTAATCGGTTCTTTACCACCTGCCGAGACGGTTTGCAGCCTCTGAAAATATGTAAACCAACAATCTTGCTGTAACTGCTGTATCTAACGACATAAACTTAAAGTAGGAGGAGTGCTTTGAATCGTGAAGAGAAAGCGGCAATTATCTCTGAACTGAATGAATCCTTCAGTAAATCTAAATTTTCTGTGGTAGCGGACTATCGCGGCCTCACTGTCACTCAGTTGCAGAAAATTCGGATAGAGCTGAAAAAAGTAGACTCAGAGATTCGCGTCGCCAAAAACACTCTCCTGAGAAGAGCGGTTACAGAGACAGAGAGTAACGTTCTCAGTGATGATTTCACGGGAACTACAGCCGTAGTAATGGCGTATGATGATCCTGTCGGACCTGCAAAAGCGTTGGCAAAATTTGCAGAAGACCATGATAAATTTGTTATCAGGTCAGCCGTTCTTGAGGGGAAAAAGTTAGGTCCGGAAGAGTTTGTTGCTCTATCCAAGCTGCCGACTAAGGATGTATTGCTGAGTCAGCTGCTTTCCGTGCTTAATGGCGTGCCTACCGGTCTGGTTCAGGTTCTCTCCGGAGTTCCCAGAACATTTGTATATGGACTACAGGCTCTCAAGGAAAAGAAAGAACAGGTTGAGCATTAATACCAACCGGTACCAGACAAATTTATCTAACGAAGAGGTATGAACAATGGCTGTAACAAAAGAAGATGTAATTGAATTTATTGCTAATATGTCAGTACTTGAGCTCTCCGAACTTATCAAGGAGTTTGAGGAGAAGTTTGGTGTTTCCGCAGCTGCCCCCGTTGCCGTAGCCGCTGCAGGTGCAGGTCCGGCGGTAGCTGAAGTCGAAGAGAAGACTGAATTTGACGTCATTCTCGCGGGTGCCGGCGACCAGAAAATCAAGGTCATTAAAGAGGTTCGTGCTATCACAAGCCTCGGGCTCAAAGAAGCAAAAGCTCTTGTTGAGGATGCACCCCAGCCCATCAAGGAAGGCGTTACCAAAGAAGAGGCTGAGGAAATCAAAGGCAAGATCGAAGCAGTTGGTGGAGTTATCGAGATCAAATAATTCCCACGCATTAAGGATATTCCGCCAAGGGATATCCGTCTGTTTTTAGCAACACGCTACGGGCATCGCCACGTAGCGTGTTGTATTTTCGGAGTTCAACAAGAAGATATCTTGAGAAAGAACGTACATTCAGTGATTTGGAGTGGTTTTAGCCTGTTTTCGCTATTGCATTGAAAATATCAAATACTATGGCTGGGATTATGACCCTAAACTCTATTTTCGGCAGAGCATCTTCTTTTTTTTGTTTTCAACTTTGCTGCTTTTACAATCAGGTCATCGGCAGCAGGTCATTTTTTCCCCACCTAACCAGTTAAAATATCATGCAGTGCATCGTTGTTTGATGCTTACTGTATATTTCACGTAAACGATCTATAGGCACCCTCGAGGACGATTTATGGAACGAATTAGAAAGAAATTTGCCACTGTGGAAAATATCATTGAGCCTCCTCACCTGATATCCATGCAGAGGAAATCCTACGAGAAATTCCTGCAAATGGGCCGTGAGCCGGAGGATCGCGAGGATTATGGCCTGCAGGCAATTTTAAAGAACGTCTTTCCCATTAATGACTTTAATGGAATGTGTTCTTTAGAGTATGTCAAGTATAAGTTTGGTGAACCCAAATATACAGTCGAGGAATGCGTTCAGCGCGGCATGACGTATGATATACCACTGAAGATTGTTGTCCGCCTTATCACCTTTGATGTAGATGAGGAAACCGGCGTTCAGACCATTCGGGATATAAAAGAGCAAGAGGTTTATCTCGGCGCTCTGCCGCTTATGTCCAGAGACGGAGTTTTCGTTGTTAACGGCACCGAAAGAGTTATAGTCTCTCAGCTACAGCGATCACCAGGGCTTTTCTATACCCATGACAACGGCAAGAGCCATGCCAGCGGTAAACTTCTCTATTCCGCCAGGATTATACCGGTTCGAGGTTCCTGGATTGATCTTGAGTTTGATATCAAAGATATCCTGCATGTGCGCATCGACAGGCGAAGAAAATTTCCGGTAACAACCCTGCTCAAAGCTCTTGGAAAAAGCGCCAGTGAATTACTCGAAGAATTCTACTATACAAATGAGATCTTCTTCGAAGGCGACGAGTATAAAATGCACTTTGATACCCGCACTGCTGTAGGTAAACGTCTCGAGTACGACCTGATCAATCCTGAAGATGGCGAAGTTCTGGCGAAAAAAGGCAAAAAAATCAGCAAGGTACTGTGTAAAAAGATTGAATCCTCACCGATCGAGTTTATCAAGATCTCCAGAGATGAAGTGATTGGAAAATACCTGTCCCAGGACATTTTCAATCCGGAGACGGAGGAAATACTCTTTTTTTCCAACACCGAAATTACCGAGACCGTCCTCGAGTCCCTGCAGGAAGTCGGGATCAATTCGGTTAAAGTACTTTTTATTGACGGGGTTCACTATTCCGATTCATTTCGCAAAACTCTGGCACTAGATAAGGTCAGCTCCACGGAAGAAGCCCTGCTGGAAATATACAGAAGGCTTAGGCCATCGAGCCCGCCTACGCTTGAAGTTGCCCAGACTTTTTTCGAGAACCTGTTTTTTAACCAGGATCTTTATGATCTCTCGGAAGTTGGGCGTTATAAAATTAATGCCAAGCTGAACCTGGACATCGATATATCACAAAAGGCCTTGACCAGGTTAGATATTATTGAATCAATTAAGTATCTTGTTCGTCTCAAAGACAGCCAGGGGGGCGTTGATGATATCGATCACCTCGGTAACAGGAGGGTGAGGACGGTCGGTGAGCTTATTGAGAATCAATACCGTATGGGTCTTGTCCGCATGGAACGTGCCATCAAGGAGCGCATGACCCTGCAGGATGTTGAAACGTTGATGCCTCATGATCTTGTCAACCCGAAACCGATTTCCGCGGCAATAAAGGAATTCTTCGGAACATCGCAGCTGTCGCAGTTCATGGACCAGACCAACCCATTGTCGGAGGTGACTCACAAGAGACGTCTCAGCGCCCTGGGACCAGGCGGTCTTTCCCGGGAGCGTGCCGGATTTGAAGTCCGGGATGTCCATCCTACCCATTATGGCCGCATCTGTCCGGTTGAGACACCGGAGGGACCGAACATTGGCTTGATCGTCTCACTGGCGACATATGCCAGAGTAAATCCCTATGGTTTTATCGAAACCCCTTACCGCAAGGTCGACGACAGGATCGTTTCAGACGATATCAAATATTTCAGTGCCTTGCAGGAACAGACTCATATTATTGCTCCGGCGTCGGTAGCACTGGATGGAAACCAGCGGATCATACCTGATACCATCATCGTACGTGAAGAAGGAGAGGTTGTCACCGCTCCCAGTGACACGGTTACCTATATGGATATCGCCCCGAACCAGCTGATCAGCGTTGCCGCATCACTTGTTCCGTTTCTGGAAAACGATGATGCCAACCGTGCGCTTATGGGCTCCAACATGCAGAGACAGGCGGTACCACTGCTCAAGACATCAGCACCTCTCGTCGGTACAGGTATGGAAAGATATGTGGCTAGAGATTCCGGTGCCTGTCTGCTTGCCGGTGGCGATGGAGTTGTTGAGGAAGCGGATTCAAACCGAGTGGTGGTTCGTTACGACAATCCGGGAACAGATGGATATGATACCGGAATTGCTGTGTATCGTCTGGAAAAATACAAGAAATCCAACCAGAATACCTGTTTCACTCAGAGACCTCTTGTCCTGCCCGGGCAAAAGGTAAAAGAGGGGACAGTTCTGGCCGATGGACCTTCCTGCGATAATGGTGAACTTGCACTGGGTAAGAATATAACCATCGCCTTTATGCCTTGGCGGGGATTTAACTTTGAGGATTCTATTCTGGTCAATGAGCGTCTTTTGAAGGAGGACACCTTCACTTCGGTACATATCGAGGTCTTTGAGACTATGGCCAGGGATACCAAGCTAGGCAAGGAGGAGATCACTCGTGATATTCCCAACGTCAGCGAGGAAACACTGCGCAATCTCGATGACTCCGGAATTGTGCGAATTGGTGCTGAGGTGCGGGCCGGAGATACCCTAGTGGGCAAGGTAACGCCTAAAGGCGAGACCGTCCTCTCTCCGGAGGAAAAACTGTTACGTGCTATTTTCGGGGAGAAGGCGCAGGATGTCAAGGATTCATCGCTTCGGGTGCCACCTGGGGTTGAAGGCGTTGTTATCGATGCCAAGGTATTTTCCAGGAAGGGGGTCGACAAAGATGAACGTTCGCTGATGATCGAAGAGATTGAAATAGAAAGGATCAATCAGGATAAACTCGATGAGCTGTCCAGTCTCAGGAGGGGTATATGCCTCGAATTCGGCGATCTCATGGATGGCCGCACCGCTAAGAAGGATATCATCGGCAAAGATGGAACGCTGCTTGTTAAACTGGGCAAAAAGATAGATGGAGCCGTCGCAGCCAAGGTGGGCTTCAGAAACCTCAGCAGTGTAGACTTTTCCGAAAAAAGCAAATACACCGAGCAGATAGAGGGCATTTACAGCCGCTATGAAAATCAGGCAAGGCTTATCAGCGAGAGATATGACGGTATTATCGACCGGATGAAGAAAGGGGATGACCTGCCTCCCGGGGTGGTCAAAATGGTGAAGGTATATGTTGCCACCAAACGTAAACTTTCCGTCGGCGATAAAATGGCAGGACGGCATGGCAACAAAGGCGTGATTTCCCGATTGCTGCCGGAAGAGGACATGCCTTATTTTGCCGATGGTAAAACCGTCGATATCGTCCTCAATCCCCTGGGCGTTCCCTCACGAATGAACGTCGGTCAGGTGTTGGAGACCCATCTCGGGTTTGCCGCAAAAAAATTGGGCGAACAACTGGAGAAGATGGTTCAGGATCATGCTGTGGAGGCAATCCGTGAGAAAATTGCCAAAGTTTACTCCAAAGAAGAGGCTGCTGCCATAACGGAAGGTAAAGATGACGAGGAACTGATGCAGTGGGCCCGAAATCATAAGGAAGGCCTGCACATGAGCACTCCGGTTTTCGATGGCGCCGCCGAGAGCAGCATCCGGGCGCTGCTGGTTGAAGCCGGCGTTGATGAGGTAGGTCAGAGCCGCCTCTATGACGGACTTACGGGCGAGCCCTTCGATAACCTGGTAACGGTTGGGGTCATGTACATGCTCAAGCTCCATCACCTGGTTGATAACAAAATTCATGCCAGATCAACCGGACCGTACTCCCTTGTTACCCAGCAGCCGCTGGGCGGCAAAGCTCAGTTTGGTGGTCAGCGTCTCGGTGAGATGGAAGTCTGGGCTATGGAAGCCTACGGCGCTGCCTATACGCTGAAGGAATTCCTTACCGCTAAGTCTGATGACGTCGAAGGCAGAACAACAATGTATGAGCGGATTGTAAAAGGAAATAATTTTCTGACAACCGGCTTGCCGGAATCATTCCATGTATTGGTCAAAGAGCTGCAGGGCCTTTGTCTCAACATGGAACTTATCGAAGAATAGATATATAGAGGCACACTCCGCCCATGGCGGGGTGTGCGGATAACCCTTCGGGGCATAATCTCTTCATGTGTCTGATTCCACCGGATCAGGCGTATCAAATAATAAGAAGAAGAGGTGATTTACGTGGAAGAGCTATTCAATTTTTTTCAAAAGCCAAAATCTCCCATTAAATTCAAGAGTGTCAAGGTAACTCTTGCTTCGCCTGAAAAGATAATGGACTGGTCTCATGGGGAAGTAAAGAAACCCGAGACCATTAATTATAGAACATTCAAGCCCGAACGAGATGGTCTCTTCTGCGCCAAGATATTTGGTCCGGTAAAGGATTTCGAGTGTAACTGCGGCAAGTATAAGCGTATGAAACACCGTGGTGTTGTCTGTGAGAAATGCGGTGTCGAAGTTATTCAGTCAAAGGTCAGGCGGGAGCGTCTTGGTCATATAAAGCTGGCCGCCCCGGTCGCGCATATCTGGTTTCTCAAGAGTCTGCCCAGCAAGATTGGGGCTGTCCTTGACATGACCCTGAAGCAGCTGGAGAAGATACTTTATTTCGAGCAGTATGCCGTTGTCGAGTCAGATGTTGAGGCCGTTCCGGTCGGTACCCTTTTCAACGAGGAAAAATACCGTCAGGCCAGAGAGGAATACGCCGGAAAATTCCGGGTGGGTATCGGTGCCGAAGCGATTAGAGATCTTCTGGAATCACAGGATCTTGTTGCTCTTTCGAAGACACTGCGCGAAGAGATGGCCACAACCAACTCTCAGACCAAAAGGCAGAAACTCGGCAAGCGGCTCTTTGTCATCGAGGCCTTCCGCGATTCAGGCAATAAACCTGAGTGGATGGTTCTTGAGGTTATTCCGGTACTGCCCCCGGACCTGAGACCTCTTGTGCCGCTGGAAGGCGGAAGGTTTGCCACCTCCGACCTCAATGATCTTTACCGCAGAGTGATCAACCGCAACAACAGGTTGAAAAGACTCCTTGAGTTGGATGCGCCCGATATCATCATCCGCAACGAGAAACGCATGCTGCAGGAGGCAGTTGATGTTCTTTTTGACAATGGTCGCCGCGGCCGGGTTATCACCGGGGCAAACAAACGACCGCTGAAGTCATTGTCGGATATGCTTAAAGGCAAGCAGGGACGATTCCGCCAGAACCTCCTCGGCAAGCGTGTCGATTATTCCGGACGTTCCGTCATCGTTGTCGGACCGCATCTGCGTTTGCATCAGTGCGGCATTCCTAAGAAAATGGCGCTGGAGTTGTTTAAGCCCTTTATCTACAACAAGCTTGAAAGCCGAGGGTATGTCACCACCATTAAAAGTGCCAGAAAAATGGTGGAAAAGGGGACAAAAGAGGTTTGGGATGTACTCGATGAGGTTGTAACTGAATATCCGGTTATTCTCAACAGGGCTCCTACTCTTCATAGGCTTGGTATGCAGGCCTTTGAAGCTGTTCTTATCGAGGGGAAGGCAATTCAGCTTCATCCCCTGGTTTGTATGGCCTTCAACGCCGACTTTGATGGCGATCAGATGGCGGTGCATGTGCCTCTCTCCGTGGAAGCCCAGGTTGAGGCCCGGGTCTTGATGATGTCTACCAACAACATTCTTTCACCTGCCAACGGCGAACCCGTCATTATACCGTCTCAGGACATTGTCCTGGGTCTTTACTATATGACCAGGGACAGAATTAATGCAAAAGGGGAAGGGAAAGTATTTTCCGATGCCAAGGAGGCCCGTATCGCTTATGATCATGGAGTCGCTGATCTGCAGGCAAGAGTGAAGGTCCGGAAGAATGGTGAGATTGTCGAAACCACCATTGGCAGGACAATTCTCGGCGAACTGCTGCCGTCCAGTATTCCCTTTGCGGAAATCAATAAGGTGATGAGCAAAAAGGCGCTTGCCGGACTCATCGACTACACCTATCGACATGCAGGAACAAAGGATACGGTTATCCTTGCCGACCGGCTGAAGGACACCGGCTATGAGTATGCAACCCGGGCGGGAATCTCCATCTGTATTAACGATATGAAGATCCCCCTGAATAAAGAAGATCTTGTCGAATCAGCGGAAAAAGAAGTCCTTGAGGTCGAACAGCAGTATAGCGACGGCCTTATTACTTCTGGTGAGAAATACAACAAGGTTGTCGATATCTGGTCGAAGGTCACCGAGGAAGTCGCCAATGGAATGATGGATGAAATCAAGGTTGATTATTTCCGTGACAAGGATAACAATCTTGTTGAGGCACCCAGCTTCAACTCCATTTTTATTATGGCTGATTCAGGCGCCAGGGGCTCCAGAGACCAGATCCGTCAGCTTGCCGGAATGCGCGGTCTGATGGCTAAACCTTCAGGGGCAATTATCGAGACACCGATCAAGGCGAACTTCAGAGAGGGTCTCGATGTTCTTGAGTATTTTATTTCAACCCATGGAGCGAGGAAAGGTCTGGCGGATACGGCTCTGAAAACCGCCAACTCCGGATACCTGACCAGAAGGCTTGTGGATGTGGCACAGGAATCTACTATAGTGGAAAAGGATTGCGACACTCTGGACGGTATTGTAGCTGAACCACTTATTGACGGTGGTGAAATTATCGTTCCGCTGGGTGATCGTATCCTCGGCAGGGTTGCGCTAGAGGATGTCGTGGATCCATACTCCGATGAGATCATTATTCCTGAGGGGCATGAGATAACCGAAGATATTGTTAAAAAAATCAACAATGCCGGTGTCGACCGGGTGCTCATACGCTCCGTGCTGACCTGCCGGGCCCGCCGCGGTGTCTGTGCTCTTTGCTATGGTCGTGATCTCGGTCGCGGTCATATGGTAAATATCGGTGAGGCGGTCGGCGTTATCGCTGCTCAATCCATTGGTGAGCCGGGAACCCAGCTCACTATGCGTACCTTTCATATCGGTGGAACCGCGAGCCGCTCGGTAGAGCAGGCGGAGTTGAGGACACAGCGCGGCGGCAAGGTTGGATTTAAAAACCTTCACTCCGTTGTCAACGCTGAGGGTATCAAAATCGTAATGAACCGTAATGCGGAGATCGTTATCCTTGATGATCTCGGCCGGGAGCGTGAGAAATTCAAGGTCAATTACGGAGCCCAGATCCTTGTAGAGGAAAGGGCTGAGCTGGAGGCGGGAACTATTCTGGCTGACTGGGATGCCTATACCATTCCGATTGTAGCCGAGGTAGGAGGTATCATTAAGTTTGGTGATATCCTTGAGGGCATCACAATGCAGGAAAAGGTGGATATTGTTACCGGTAAATCATCAAAGGTAATTACCCACACCAGCGGCACGGCCCAGCTCAACCCACGGGTAACCGTTAAAAACGAACGCGGCAAGACTTTGAAATTGCCTGATTCCGATGTTCACGCACGCTACAGCCTGCCTGTGGGTTCCATCATCTCCGTAAATGAAGGAGACGAGATAAAGCCGGGTACGATCGTCGGTAAAATTCCACGGGAATCCTCGAAAACCAAGGATATTACAGGTGGTCTACCGCGGGTTGCCGAACTTTTTGAGGTCCGCAAACCCAAAGAACCAGCCATTATTACGGAAATTGACGGTCGGGTAAGCTTTGGTAAGGAACTCAAAGGAAAGCGGCGGGTTGTCGTTACTCCTGAGCATGGTGAGCCGCAGGAATATCTGGTTCCAAAATCAAAACATCTCATCGTTCATGAAGGTGACTATGTCCAGGCCGGTGAGCCTTTGATGGAAGGAACTATCGTACCCAATGATATTCTCAGGGTTCTAGGGGTAAAGGAACTTGCCAAGTTCCTTGTTAATGAGATCCAGGAGGTATACAGACTCCAGGGCGTGCGGATCAACGACAAGCATATCGAGGTCATAGTGCGTCAGATGATGCGTCGCGTCATGATTACCGCCTCAGGAGACTCCAGGTTTATGATCGGAGAGCAGGTCGAATGGTGGAAATTCGAGGATGAGCGTGATCAGCTTTTTGCAAAAGGTTTGACACCGCCGGTGGCCGAGCCGCTCTTGCTCGGAGTGACTAAGGCATCACTTTCCACCGAGAGTTTTATTTCCGCGGCTTCATTCCAGGAGACTACCAAAGTCCTTACCAATGCCGCTATGGCCGGCAAGGTTGACGAACTGGCGGGACTCAAGGAAAATGTGATCATGGGCCGACTGATCTCTGCGGGAACTGGTCTCGATAATGATATCTAGTAAGTTTAAATGCGAAGGAATGGTGTTTTTATTCTTGACAGTAATCTGTGGATGAGGTAATTATAATCTCTTTCGTGCTGCGATCAGCGCGTAAAATGGATCACTGTTTTTAGAAATATTTATTTAAGGTTAATCGAACAGGAGCAGTAAAGACGATGCCAACTATCAACCAACTTGTAAGGCAGGGAAGAAAGAAAATCGTCAAAAAGACGAACACTCCGGCCTTGAAGGGATCACCTCAGAAGAGAGGGGTTTGTGTAAGAGTATATACAACAACTCCAAAGAAGCCAAACTCCGCTCTGCGAAAAGTTGCAAGGGTCAGGCTTACCAATGGTATTGAGGTGACGTCATATATTCCTGGAATCGGGCATAATCTTCAGGAGCACTCTGTTGTGCTTATCAGAGGTGGTAGGGTGAAGGATCTTCCGGGTGTTCGTTACCATATTGTACGTGGTACTCTGGATACCCTGGGGGTTTCTGATAGGCGTCAGGGTCGATCAAAATATGGTGCCAAGCGTCCTTCTTAAGGAGAGGCTTGTAAGAGAGGAATGATATATGTCGCGTAGAAGATTAATTGAAAAACGACCGGTAGATCCTGATCCACGCTTCAACAGTGTCCTGGTGAGTAAATTTACCAACGGGCTGATGGAGAGGGGTAAGAAGAGCCTTGCTCAGCGTATCTTTTATGATGCTATGGATATAGTTTCTGAAAAATCAAAGGAAGAAGACGCTCTTACGATTTTTGAAGAAGCTATGGAGAAAGTACGTCCACGGGTTGAAGTAAAGTCCAGAAGAGTTGGTGGGGCAACCTACCAGGTGCCCATGGAAGTTCGCCAGACCCGAAGAAACGCCCTGGCTATCCGCTGGATTATCAGCTTTTCCAAATCGCGCTCTGGGAAGTCCATGGCTGATAAACTTGCGGCTGAAATACTTGATGCCTACAATAACAGAGGCGGATCTGTAAAAAAACGTGATGATACGCATAGAATGGCAGAGGCCAATAAGGCGTTTGCGCATTATCGCTGGTAACAGCTAAGGGCAAAATGGCCCGATAGGGGGCAGACGTCAAAAAAGTAAACTCTCAAGGAAATGACTGATGGCTGCCCGAAAAGATTTGTCAGTTGTGCGTAATATCGGCATTATGGCCCATATTGACGCAGGTAAGACAACAACAACTGAAAGAATATTGTATTACACCGGCCGATCGTATAAGATCGGCGAGGTCCATGACGGTAACGCCGTTATGGACTGGATGGAGCAGGAGCAGGAGAGGGGGATCACCATAACCTCTGCTGCAACCACTTGCTTCTGGAACGACCATAAGATTAATATAATCGATACTCCCGGTCATGTTGACTTCACTGTTGAAGTGGAGAGATGCCTGAGGGTACTTGACGGGGTGGTGGCTGTCTTCTGTGCGGTGGGATGTGTAGAGCCGCAGTCGGAGACGGTATGGAGGCAGGCGGACAAATATCACATACCGCGAATCGCCTTCGTCAATAAAATGGATCGAATTGGAGCCGACTTCGACAGAGCAGTACAGATGATGTCGAAGAAGCTTGGAGCCAATCCGGTAGCAGTTCAGATTCCCATTGGTAAGGAATCGGAATTTATCGGTGTTATTGATCTGATAGAAGAGAGAATGCTCGAATTCAACGAACAGTCTCTTGGCCAGGAAGTTGTTGAGAAAGACATTCCTGCCGAATACAGAGAAATTTTCTCGGCCGCACGTATGGCACTCCTCGAGAAGTTGGCCGACTTCGATGAGGGGGTCATGGAAAAATATTTAGAAGATACAAAGGTATCTGCGTCTGAGATATACACTGCTCTGCGCAAGGCTACGCTGGAACTGAAGATTGTTCCGGTTTTTTGCGGCAGCGCTTTCAAGAATAAGGGGATTCAACCCCTGCTTGACGGGATCATTCGTTATCTACCCTCACCGCTCGACATAACCAGCGTTGATGGGCTGGATAAAGATGGAGAGCCTGTTCAGAGAAAGACCACGGTGGATGAACCGTTCTGTGGACTGGTCTTCAAGTTGATGAGCGATGCCTTTGTTGAAAATTTGGCCTTCATCAGGACCTACTCTGGAACGTTGCACGTTGGAGACAAAGTTTTCAACCCGGTCAAGAAAAAGCAGGAAAAGATCGGCAAGCTTCTCAAGCTTCATGCCAATAAGCGTGAAGAGGTAGAGGAGATCAGCACTGGAGATATCGGAGCGATAGTCGGACTTAAGTTCACCACCACGGGCGACACACTTTGTCAAAGGGGAGATTTCATTATCCTTGAAAGTATGGAATTCCCGGAACCGGTGATAGGGGTGGCCGTTGAGCCCAAGAGCAAAGCTGAGGAGAAAAAACTCACAGATGCCCTCAATAAGATAGCTCTTGAAGACCCGTCGTTTACCATATCTACGAATGAAGACACCGGGCAGACGATTATTTCAGGGATGGGAGAGTTGCATCTCGAGATAATTGTGGATCGACTGCTGAGTTACTTCAAGGTCTCCGCCAATGTCGGCAAGCCGCAGGTTGCTTATAAGGAATCTATTACAACTTCGGCTCGTGGCGAGGGAAAATTTGACCAGCTTACCGGCGCCAAAGGACAATATGGTCATGTGGTGTTGGAGATTGAGCCTCTTCAGAGAGGCGGCGGAGTTGAATTTGTCAGCCAGGTTGATAAAACAACAATTCCTGATATGTTCCTGGGCGCAATTGAACGTGGAGCGAGAGATACACTCGATTCAGGACCGCTCATCGGTTACCCGCTCACGGACTTGAAGGTGAGTCTGGTCGGAGGGTCATACCATGAGGAAGAGTCGACTGAGATGGCATTTGGGATTTCCGCGGCAATGGCAGTGCGAAGAGCAGCTGCGGAGGCATCGCCGGTTCTGCTCGAACCGCTGATGCAACTTGAAATCATCACACCTGAAGACCATCTCGGTGATGTGATGGCGGATCTCAACAGCAAGCGTGCTAAAATTACCGGTGTTGAAGCCACGGGTGATCTACAGACAGTACATGCACATGTTCCTCTGGCTGAGATGTTCGGTTACTCCACCTCCCTGAGATCAGCTACCCAGGGAAGAGCAAACTTTACAATGCAGTTCTTGGAATATGATATAGTTCCTGCCGCCAAGGCAGATGTTATTATTAAAAAAATTCGAGGAATATGACCCAAATCATAATGAGGAAAGACTATGTCAAAGCAAAAATTTGAAAGGACTAAACCGCATGTCAATGTAGGAACCGTCGGTCATATCGATCATGGAAAAACTACTTTGACGGCCGCTATCACTCGGGTGTTGTCTTTAAAAGGTCAGGCCAATTTTACCGATTTCAGTGAGATCGATAAGGCACCGGAAGAGAAAGAACGTGGAATTACTATTGCCACAGCGCACGTCGAGTACGAAACCGTGAAGCGTCACTATGCTCACGTCGACTGCCCCGGTCATGCCGACTATATCAAAAACATGATCACCGGTGCGGCCCAGATGGACGGCGCGATTCTGGTGGTTGCTGCAACCGACGGTGCCATGCCGCAGACCCGGGAGCATATCCTTCTTGCCCGTCAGGTAGGTGTTCCTGCAATCGTTGTCTTTCTTAACAAGTGTGACATGGTTGACGATGAAGAACTCATCGAGCTTGTAGAAATGGAACTGCGCGAACTGCTCGACGCCTACGAATTCCCGGGCGACGACATTCCCATCATTCAGGGCTCAGCGCTGAAGGCGCTGGAGAATCCTGAAGATGAAGCCGCTGCGAAATGTATCTGGGATCTCATGGACGCTGTTGATAATTATATCCCCGAGCCTGAGCGTGATATCGCCAAGCCTTTCCTGATGCCTGTTGAAGACGTTTTCTCTATTTCCGGTCGTGGTACGGTTGCCACCGGTCGTATTGAACGCGGTGTGATCAAGGTTGGTGAAGAGGTAGAGATCGTTGGTGTTCGCAAGACCCAGAAAACCGTATGTACCGGCGTTGAGATGTTCAGAAAACTTCTTGATGAAGGCCAGGCCGGAGATAACATCGGCGCACTTCTTCGCGGTGTCAAGCGTGATGAGATCGAGCGCGGTCAGGTATTGGCCAAACCGGGTTCCATTACCCCGCACACCAAGTTTAAAGCGGAGTGCTACATCCTCGGTAAAGAGGAGGGCGGTCGTCACACCCCGTTTTTCAATGGCTATCGTCCGCAGTTTTATTTCAGGACTACAGATGTTACCGGAATCGTCACCCTTCCCGACGGAGTGGAAATGGTAATGCCTGGTGACAATGTCTCGGTGACCGCGGAATTGATTACTCCCATCGCCATGGATGCAGGTCTTCGTTTCGCCATCCGTGAGGGTGGGCGTACCGTAGGTGCCGGCGTTATCAGTGAAATCGTAGAATAAGGGTGCATAATGATACCTACAGAAAAAATTCGTATACGCCTCAAGGCTTACGATCATAAGCTACTCGATCAATCGACCTCTGAAATTGTCGAGACCGCCAGGAGAACAGGCTCAGCCGTAGCCGGTCCTATTCCTCTGCCGACCACGATAAACAAATTCACTGTCCTGCGATCACCGCATGTTGATAAAAAGTCACGGGAACAGTTTGAGATGAGAACGCACCGCCGTCTCCTTGATATTCTTGAGCCGACACAGCAGACCATAGATCTGTTGATGAAACTCGAGCTCTCTGCAGGAGTTGACGTTGAAATTAAGCTGCCTTAGCGGCAGATATTCAAAGTAAAGTGAAGCAGCAGGTAATATTATGCCAAAGTCAATGGGTATATTAGGAAAAAAAGTCGGTATGACCAGAGTGTACAGCGATTTGGGGGAAGCTACTCCAGTGACTGTGATCGAAGCCGGTCCTTGTACGGTTCTTCAGGTCAAATCTGAGAAAACCGATGGGTATAACGCGATTCAGGTGGGATTCGACGCCAAGAAGCCAAGTCGTGTCAATAAACCGATGAACGGGCATTTTCAGAAAGCCGGCAGTGACGGTTTCTACCATGTTCGGGAGTTCAGAGTTGAAAACCCGGAGGAATTTCAGACCGGGCAGACCTTATCCCTGGATTCGCTTTTTAATGTTGGTGATATCATCGATATTCAGGGAAAAAGCAAAGGTAGGGGATTCCAGGGTGTTATGAAGAGACATGGTTTCGCCGGCGGCGGTGCGGGACACGGTTCCGGATTTCATCGTGCCCCCGGTTCCATCGGCTGCAGTGCCTGGCCGAGTCGTGTCATCAAAGGTAAGAAGATGCCAGGACGGATGGGCAACGATACTGTCTTGAAAAAGAACGTGATCGTCATCGATATCCGCACCGAAGACAATGTTATACTTGTTAAGGGACCGGTACCCGGCGCTAAAAACGGCCTTATAAAAATCTTTACCAAGTAGCGATACTGAAGATTATCCGGTTCAAGGAGAAAGTAATGTCAACTGTAGATATATATAATACCAAGAAGGAAAAAGTTGGCGAGATCGGGTTGAACGAAAAAGTGTTCGACCTTGACGTCAAGGAGCATGTACTGCATGATGTGGTGCGTATGCAGCGAGCTGCCAGGCGTGCCGGTACCGCATGTACGAAAACACGAGTCGAGGTTCGTGGCGGCGGGGCGAAACCGTGGAGACAAAAAGGTACAGGAAGGGCACGGGCAGGTTCCAGGAGATCACCTATCTGGAGAGGCGGTGGAGTAACTTTTGGACCGAAACCACGCGATTTCAGTTTCAAGCTGAATAAAAAAGTAAGAAAGCAGGCTCTCGCCATGGCCATGAGTGCCAGGCTCCGCGAGGGTAATCTTATGGTCCTAGATGATATCACGCTCGATGCCATTAAGACCAAAGACTTTGTCGGCATAATGAGTACGTTGGAAGTTGACAACTGTTTAATTATCATTGATGGCATCAATGATAATCTTGATAAGTCATCGCGTAACGTCAACGGTTTTAAAGTTCTGCCGGCTGAGGGGGTCAACGTCTATGACATTCTTCTCCACAAGAAGCTGGTATTGGTTCAGCCTGTTATAGAAAGTCTTGAAAAGAGGTGCCTGGCATGAAAAATCAATATGATGTACTCAAAGGGCCCTGCCTCACGGAAAAAGCTACCCTTCTTCATGAAACGGACGGCAAGGTCGTCTTCAAAGTCCATCCGAAGGCTAACAAGATAGATATCAAAAATGCGGTCGAACAGATGTTCAAGGTAAAAGTCAAAGAAGTACATACCACGAACATGCCGGGGAAACAGAAAAGAGTCGGCAAGACTATTGGAAATACCAATAACTGGAAAAAGGCATATGTGACTCTGGCCGAAGGTGAGATCAATTTTGCTGACGAATTATAGAAGAGGCCGTAACGGTTCAGCAGATGCTGCTGAAGCATACTCATTGAATGAGAATCTATCGAACACAAAGATGATGGAGCGATTGGGAAATCATGGCTATTAAGACATACAAACCTACATCGGATGGAAAGAGACACCATGTGTCGATCAAGGATCCTGACTTATCAACAAAAAGGCCTGAAAAAAGCCTTACCACCAGTCAGTCTAAATCCGGCGGAAGAAATAATTACGGACGTATCACCTCGAGGCATATCGGTGGTGGACATAAACGGAAATATCGGATCATCGATTTCAAGCGTTCTAAAATCGATATCAGTGCCAAAGTAGTAGCTCTGGAATACGATCCGAACAGATCGGCACATATCGCCCTGTTGAATTATATCGATGGTGAAAAGAGATATATTCTCGCCCCGAGAGGTATTAAAGTCGGGGATACTATAGAAGCCGGAGACAAGGTTGATATTCAGCCGGGTAATTGCCTGCCTCTTGTCAATATTCCTCTTGGTACGGTTATTCATAATCTGGAAATGAAGATCGGCAAAGGTGCCCAGCTGGTTCGCAGTGCCGGTGCATCCGCACAGCTTATGGCTAAGGAAGGAAAATACGTGCTGGTTAAACTGCCTTCAGGCGAGGTTCGCAGGTTTAACAATTTGTGCAGGGCTTGCATAGGCCAGGTCGGCAACAGAGAGCACGAAAGTAAAAAGCTTGGCAAGGCCGGTCGTACACGATGGATGGGAAAAAGGCCACATGTGCGAGGCGTGGCCATGAACCCGGTCGATCATCCAATGGGCGGTGGTGAAGGAAAAAGTTCCGGTGGCCGTCATCCCGTAACCCCTTGGGGCTTCCCGACCAAAGGTTATAAAACTAGAAAGAATAAGGCTTCCGACAATTTAATTGTCAAGCGGAGATCATAACATGCAAGGAGTAAGGTATGTCCCGTTCAATTAAGAAGGGTCCATTCGTTGATGACCATCTTATGAAGAAGGTGATTAGGGCTAACGAGAGTGGTTCGCGAAAAGTCATTAAAACCTGGTCCAGGCGTTCTGATGTCACACCTGAGATGGTAGGTATGACCTTTGCGGTTCATAACGGAAAAAAATTCATACCGGTTTTTGTCACTGAGAACATGGTGGGTCACAAGTTCGGAGAATTTTCTCCAACCCGTACTTACTATGGTCATGCCAGCGACAGGAAAGGAAAGAGATAAATAGAAACGACAACGTTTCCCTGAGGACTCACGGGAGTACATGCTATGGAAGCAAGAGCCGTAGGAAAATATATTCGTATATCTCCACAGAAAGCGCGTCTGGTTGCCGATGTGGTGAGAGGCATGGGGGTTGACCAGGCTGTCACCACCCTGCGTTTTATGCCGAAAAAGGGTGCGACAATTTTACGTAAGGTAATTGAGTCAGCTCTGGCCAATGCAACCCAGGACGATCAAATTGATGTGGACAACTTATATATTAAGAAGATAGCAATTGACGGCGGACCGTCTTTAAAGAGAATACGTCCGCGGGCAATGGGACGAGCAACAGGTATCATCAAGAGAACCAGCCACATCACTGTTGTGCTGGATGAAATGTAGCGCTTATTTTCATATGATCTATAGTATCTACAGTTATTTTTTTATCATTTGAAATTCACTTTTGTTGGAGGATTGAATTTTGGGGCAGAAGGTTAATCCATTAGGACTGAGACTGAATATAACCCGGACCTGGGATTCGATATGGTATGCGGATAAGGAATATGCCGCCTATTTGTTCGAAGACCAGAAGATGAGGAAATATCTCAAGAAGCGTCTTTATCATGCAGGTCTTGCC
The DNA here is from genome assembly GCF_016919005.1 of Desulfopila inferna. Taxonomy (NCBI): domain Bacteria; kingdom Pseudomonadati; phylum Thermodesulfobacteriota; class Desulfobulbia; order Desulfobulbales; family Desulfocapsaceae; genus Desulfopila; species Desulfopila inferna. The sequence continues at coordinate 269,396 of NZ_JAFFQE010000005.1, read as the reverse complement.
AGAACCATCATAGAGCGCACGGGAGACAAGGTACGAATCAAACTTTTCACTGCCCGGCCAGGAATTGTTATTGGTAAAAAGGGTTCTGAGATTGAGAACCTTAAAAGGGACCTTGAAAAACTCATCAAAAAGAGCGTCACTCTTGACATTCAAGAGGTGCGAAGGCCTGAGGCAGATGCGCAGCTAGTTGCTGAGAGTATCGCAACTCAGCTTGAACGCCGGGTAGCCTTCCGCCGTGCAATGAAGAAAGCAGTAAACTCAGCTCAGCGCTTTGGAGTCAAGGGTATCAAAATTTCCTGTTCCGGTCGACTTGGCGGTGCTGAGATGTCCCGCTGTGAGTGGGTAAGAGAGGGAAGAGTACCGCTGCATACACTGCGGGCGGATGTTGATTATGCCCTTGCGGAAGCCAATACAACTTACGGGATTATTGGTGTAAAGGTTTGGATTTTCAAAGGTGAAGTGCTGAGTGATATTGAAGCACCCGCCGCTTAGTTTGGTGGGTAATATCAGTTTACCACTCAGTGAAATTACGGAGTAAGAGATGTTAAGTCCAAAAAAGGTTAAACATAGAAAAGTTTTCAAGGGCAGGATGAGGGGCGTTGCTCTGCGAGGGAGCTCTATCAGCTTTGGCACATTTGCGCTCAAAGCACTGGACTGCGGCAAGATGACGGCTCAACAGATCGAAGCCGGGCGTATTGCCATTAACAGAAAGATCAAGCGTGGCGGAAAAGTATGGATACGTGTTTTTCCCGATAAGCCGATTACAAAGAAACCTGCTGAAACTCGTATGGGTAAAGGTAAAGGAAGCCCGGACTCCTGGGTTGCCCCCATCAAACCCGGCAGAATTCTCTATGAGCTTGATGGTGTTGATGAAGCACTCGCAGTGAGGGCATTGACTCTGGCTGGTAATAAGCTTCCTTTTGCTACTAAGGTTATTTCGAAGAGGAACACATTATGAAACCGTCAGAAGTAAGAAATATGTCCGACGAAGAATTGATTAAAAAAGAGAAGGAACTGCGTGAGGAGCTGAGCAATTTATCATTCCAGCATAAAATTAGACCGCTGGAAGACACTTCACGCATGAACAAGATGAGAAAAGATATAGCCAGGATCAATACTATTAATCGAGAGAGAGCTGTGAGTTAGAATTCAGGACCTTCTAATTCATCTTTATGCCACTATCGAAAGACACATTTTAAATTTGATATATTATGAATGAAAATACACCATCCAGAAAGACAAGAACCGGTTCTGTTGTCAGCAACAGAATGGAAAAAAGTGTCGTTATCCGGGTAGAGCGCAGGGTCCGTCATAAGCTTTACGGCAAATATGTTAAAACAAGCGTTAAATACCTTGCCGATGATCCTGAAAATATCTGCAACATCGGGGATACGGTTCTTATTGAGGAATGCAGGCCATTGAGCAAACGAAAACGATGGCGTGTAAAGAAAATACTCGAACAGGCTGTGTAGTTAATTACCTGTTTTTTTTGAAAGTCTGTAACTGATGTCTAATCAGGTGGAACTATGATACAAACAGAAACCATACTTAACGTTGCTGATAACTCTGGTGCTAAAAAGGTACTGTGCATTAAAGTTCTTGGTGGATCCAAGAAGAGATATGCGACTATCGGCGACATCATTGTTGTTACCGTCAAGGAAGCAATTCCGCACGCCAAGGTCAAAAAAGGCGAGGTCATGAAGGCAGTAGTTGTCCGCACAGCCAAAGAAATGAAACGAATGGATGACACTTGGGTCGGCTTCGATGAAAACGCCGCGGTTATGCTCTCCACCAGCGGTGAACCCGTTGGAACCCGTATTTTCGGTCCGGTTGCAAGGGAGCTGAGGAATCTGGGCTTCATGAAAATAATTTCATTGGCTCCGGAGGTACTTTAATTTTCGTTCGCGAAAATCTAAGGTCTACTGAAGGCAGCTAGAACAAAGGTATTAAAAAATGGCAAAGGGTAAGACATACCTGAGGAAAAACGATCAGGTCGAAGTTATTGCTGGGAAGGATAAGGGTAGAGTCGGCAAAGTTCTGAAAGTCATTCCGGCAAAGAATCAGGCTGTGGTTGAGAAAATCAACATGATAAAGCGTCATACCAAGCCTACCGAAATGAACCAGCAGGGGCAGATCGTGGAAAGGGAAGCACCTTTGGATGTTTCCAATCTGCAGATGATCTGTCCTGAGTGCACCAAGACCGGCCGGATAGGAAAAAAGTATCTCGAAGATGGCACTAAGGTTCGTTATTGCAAGAATTGCGGTGAAGCTTTCGAGAGCAAGGCTTAATTACAAAACAGGCTTACGTCAGGAGTTATAAATGGGTGCGCTGAGAGAATATTACGAAAACGAGTGTGTACCGGCACTTAAAGAAGAGTTCGGCTATAAAAATGCAATGGAGATCCCTAAACTTGAGAAGATCGTTCTCAACATGGGACTTGGTGAGGCTGTGCAGAACCCTAAGATAATAGAAGGTGCTGTCAATGAACTCACTAAAATTGCCGGTCAGAAAGCCGTAGTCACCAAGGCAAAAAAATCCATAGCGACGTATAAACTGCGCGAAGGGATGCCGATTGGTTGCAGAGTGACTCTGCGTGGAGAGAAAATGTATGACTTCTTTTCCAAACTGGTTAATATTTCTCTACCTCGAGTCAGGGACTTCCGCGGTTTGTCTCCTAAAGGCTTCGATGGCAGAGGGAATTATTCCATGGGCATAAAAGAACAGATCATCTTTCCTGAAATTGATTACGACAAGATAGACAAGATCAAGGGCTTGAACATTACCATTGTAACGACAGCCCCTACCGATGAAGGCGGCCGTTCCCTTCTCAAAAAAATGGGAATGCCTTTTCGCAAATAAGTAAGTAAAGTATGCCAGCTCGACTGGATATGTGGTTCTTGGAAACCTGGATTTCTGCATTAAACCCGGAAGGCTGTTTTCAAGGCACAAACATTATATAAAAATGAGTGTTACTGGAGGTTGGTTTGGCTAAAAAATCGATAATTGCAAAAGCGCAACGCAAACCAAAATTTACTGTTAGAAAATATAATAGATGTCCACTGTGTGGACGGCCTCGGGCCTTTATTCGGAAATTTGGTGTTTGCAGGATTTGTTTCCGACAGTTGGCGTCCAAAGGTGAAATTACCGGTGTAACCAAATCAAGCTGGTAATACCCACTATTGTATTAAAAATTCGTCTAAAGTTTGGAAAGATAAGGAGTGTTCGCTATGTCAATGAGCGATCCCCTGGCAGACATGCTGACCAGGATAAGAAATGCGGTTATGGTAAAATTCAAGAGTGTTGAAATACCTAAATCCAATACCAAGGTTGAGATTGCCAGGGTATTGAAGGAAGAAGGTTACATCAACGACTATCAGGTCTCCGACAAAGGAGTACAGGGCGTCTTGACTATTGATCTGAAATATGGTCCTGATGGCGAGTCGGTAATCTCTGGAATTAAACGGGTCAGTAAGCCGGGACTGCGGCAATATGCTAAGTCTGACGCTATCCCCAGTGTATTGAACGGCCTGGGCATCGCGATAGTTTCAACATCGAAAGGCATCATCACCAATAAGGCCGCTGCCGCCCGCAAGACGGGTGGTGAGATACTGTGTGAGGTGTGGTAACACCCATTAATTAACGGAGGTAACTATGTCTCGTATAGGAAAGCAGCCAATCCCCGTTCCTTCTGGAGTGGATGTCAAGCTTGACGGTCAAAACATCACCGTCAAGGGGAGCAAAGGGGAACTTTCGCTGAACGTATTAGAAGATGTTGAAGTGATTCTGGAAGACAGTGTCATTTCTTTTGCAAACAAGGTTGAAAGCAGAAAGGTCAATGCCTTTCGCGGCCTGACTCGCAGTCTGGTGAGCAATATGGTGGTCGGGGTTGACCAGGGATTTAAGAAAAGCCTGATCATCGAAGGTGTTGGATATAAAGCCAGTGTGAACGGCAGTGAACTGACTCTCAACGTCGGCTATTCCAACCCCGTTGTTTTTGATATTCCTCAAGGCGTAGGGGCAGCTGTCGAAGGCAATAAGATTGTTCTGGATTCAATTGACAAAGAACTGCTGGGGCTTACAGCCGCTAAAATACGTCAAGTACGAAAACCTGAGCCATATAAAGGCAAGGGGATTCGTTACGAAGATGAACAGATTGTACGTAAGGTTGGTAAGTCGGGAGCGGCAAAATAACAATAATATACGGCCCTGTCGGGGTCCTCTTTTATAAAAAATATGGAAGTGCATTATGGCCAAGACAAATCCCAAAGTGACGGCGAGAGCTAAAAGGGTAAGCCGAATCAGGAAAAATATTGCCGGAACGACCGAAAGACCGCGTTTACGCGTCTTTAAGAGCAATAAACATATATATGCGCAGATAATAGACGATACTCTGGGCAAGACCATCGTTGCCATGTCAACTGTTGATAAAAGCTTTGATATCGGCGAAGAGAAAGGAAAAATCGGCGCTGCCAAAGCTGTGGGCACTGCAATTGCCGAGAAGGCAAAAGCTGCTGGTGTTGGAGAAGTCGTTTTTGATCGTGGTGGATATCTTTATCACGGCCGGGTGAAGTCCCTCTCCGAGGGCGCACGCGAAGGTGGATTAATATTTTAAAGAATATGCAAATAATGGGGGTGTCCCTTGTCTGATTTTAAACGTTCTAAAGGTGAAAGCGCCGAAGAACTGATCGAAAAGATTGTTTACATCAATCGCGTTGCAAAAGTTGTTAAAGGTGGACGTCGTTTCAGCTTTAGTGCAATTGTGGTCGTTGGAGACGGTAAAGGAAAAGTAGGCTACGGTCTCGGTAAGGCAAATCAGGTTCCTGAAGCAATTCGCAAAGGAGTTGAACGTGCTAAAAAGGATATGGAGTCGGTATCGCTCACCTCTGTCTCCATACCTCATCAGATTACCGGAAGTTACGGCGCTGGCAAAGTTTTGTTGAAGCCGGCTTCGGAAGGTACGGGAGTTATTGCAGGTGGTCCTGTAAGGGCGGTGCTGGAAGCTGCAGGCGTTACCAACATTCTCACCAAATGTCTGGGATCCCATAATCCGCACAACATGGTTAAGGCCACCCTGCAGGGATTACGCAGTCTACGATCAGCTGAAAGTATTGCTGCTCTGCGTGGCAAGACAGTTGAAGAAATTTTGGCATAAAGCGAGATTCAAATCACGACCAGTGATTGAAAAGATAGATAACTCAACATTGCAAAAGGTAACATAATGGCCGAGACAATCACATTTACTCTGGTCAAGAGTGGAATAGGCAGTACCCAAAAAATTCGCGCCACTCTGACAGGATTGGGGCTGACCAAAATGAATAAATCAATTACTCGAAAAGATACCCCTGAAATCCGCGGCATGATAGCCAAAGTCAGGCATCTTGTCCGAATCGAGGAGGCGTAAAAAAATGCTTACATTGGGAAATTTATCTCCAAAAGAAGGTGCTGTTAAAGAGAAAAAGCGCCTTGGCAGGGGACCTGGAAGCGGTCATGGTAAGACAGCCGGTCGCGGACATAAAGGTGCCAAATCACGTTCCGGGTATAAAAGCAAGCCGGGATTCGAAGGTGGCCAGATGCCACTGCAGCGACGATTGCCGAAACGAGGATTTTATAACAAATTCAGTATCGAATATACTATTATCTCCCTCTCTCAACTTGAGAAATTAACTGAAGTTGCCGAGATTAATAACGATACACTGAGGGAAGCGGGTCTCCTCAAGCCGGGACAGTTGAGCAAGGTACTTGCCAATGGTGAGATAACCCGTGCGGTTACCGTCTGTGTCGATAAGATCAGCAGGCAGGCGCAACAGAAGATTGAGCAGGCAGGCGGTACGGTTACACTCGTTAGTGCCCTAGAGGAATAATCTCTATACCCCGCTGATTCCTTTTCGCAGCGGGCGTATTTTTGTCACAGCACAAGGAAAGAACTTTTATGAGTGGATTGCAGAGTGCAGCCAACATACCGGAATTGCGTAAGCGGATAATTTTCACGCTGCTTATGCTGGCGGTTTATCGTATGGGGGTGCAGATCCCTACACCGGGTATAAACGGAGAGGCACTGGCTTCATTTTTTGAACAAAATGCAAGCACACTGTTTGGGATGTTCAACATGTTTTCAGGCGGCGCGCTTGAGAACTTCTCTATTTTTGCCTTGGGTATCATGCCCTACATCAGCGCCTCGATCATCATCCAGTTGCTGACGGTGGTCATACCACAGTTGGAGACCATGAAGAAGGAGGGTGAAGCCGGGCGGAGAAAAATTACGCAATATACGCGCTACGGAACCGTTGCACTTTCCATAATTCAGGGCACCTTTATAGCAGTTGGTCTTGAAGGAATGGCCGGACCAGGTGGAGAAGCTATTGTGCTTGATCCCGGCATCCAGTTCAAGTTGATGACGATGCTGACCCTGACTTCCGGTACAGCATTTATTATGTGGCTTGGCGAACAGATGACCGAACGCGGTATCGGCAACGGTATATCGCTGATAATATTTGCGGGAATCGTTGCCCGGGGACCGGCTGCCATTATCAATTCTATTCAGTTGGTAAAGGCCGGCGAGATAGCTATATTTTTCGTACCGTTTCTAGTAATTTTCATGTTAGGTGTAGTGGCGACCATCGTCTTTTTTGAAACCTCGCAGAGAAGGATTCCGATCCAATATGCAAAAAGAGTGGTAGGCAGAAAGGTATATGGCGGGCAAAGCTCCCATCTGCCTCTGAAAATAAATGTTGCCGGCGTTATTCCGCCGATCTTTGCTTCTTCAATAATGATGTTTCCCGCAACGATCGGTAGTTTTATCCAGATCGACTGGGTGCAGCGGGCTTCTGCTGCATTGTCCCCCGGGACTGTATGGTATTATGTAATATTTGTGGCTATGGTCGTCTTTTTCTGTTTTTTCTATACCGCAATTCAGTTTAAGCCTGACGATGTTGCCGAGAATCTGAAGAAGAACGGAGGATTTATACCGGGAATTCGACCAGGCAGAAGAACTGCAGAATTCATAGACAAGGTGCTTACCAGAATTACAGTTGTTGGGGCGATTTACCTTAGTGTGATCTGTGTATTGCCAACCGTGCTGATTTCGCAGTTTAACATACCCTTTTATTTTGGAGGAACTGCTCTACTTATCGTCGTAGGTGTCGGTATCGACACAATCTCGCAGATAGAATCCCATCTGGTAATGAGAAACTACGAAGGATTTATGAAGCAGGGACGGATCAAAGGCCGGAGCTAGAGGGTTTTGTGACGTGGGCACAGTTGAGGAACCAAAAACGATGGTGGTGAAAAGCGCTGATGAGATCAGCATCATGCAGGAGGCTAACCAGATCGTAGCTGAGGCCTTGATTCTTGTTAAACGACATGTCGAAGCGGGAGTGACCACCTGGGAACTTGACAGGCTCGCTGAAGATTTCTGTGCCAGGAAGAAAGTCAGACCTGCTTTCAAAGGGTACCGTGGATTTCCCGGCAGCTTGTGTGTATCGGTGAATGAGCAGGTGGTACACGGTATACCATCAAAAAAGTGTAAGCTGAAAAAGGGAGATATCATCTCCATAGATTTCGGCGTTGAATACAAGGGATATTTCGGCGATTCCGCAATAACCCTGCCGGTTGGTAATATTTCTGCGCAGACCAGAAGACTGCTGGATGTAACCAAACGTTCCCTGGAACTGGCTATAGAAAAAGTGCAAATCGGCAACCGCATATCCGATATTTCCGCTGCGGTACAGGGATATGTAGAGCAGAATGGTTTTTCCGTTGTCCGCCAGTTTGTGGGCCACGGCATCGGTACGTCTCTTCATGAAGGTCCTGAGATTCCAAATTTCGTCCAGGATGACCGCATGCCGAGAATTGTCGAAGGACTCGTTCTGGCCATCGAACCTATGGTCAATGCCGGAACACATAAGGTGAAAGTACTCAAAGATGGCTGGACTGTCATAACTGCAGATAAGAAGCCGTCTGCGCATTTCGAACACTCAGTCGCCGTTACTGCTGATGGACCGCTTGTCCTTAGTTCTCGTGACAATTTTGAGTAGATTAAAAAAATCCTTCTCTTTTGTGGTAGAATAGATTATAATAACGAGTTTTTGAATTAATACTAACCCGGCCTCGTTGTGTAAGTGCCTTAGTGATATTTTTTTGGGAAAGACACAGGGAAACTATCTCTAAGACGCTCTCCGCCAGTGCTGGATAAGGACCTTCGGGAAATCATTTTGCTGCAGTATAAGAAAAGTAATCTGTAAGGGACTAATAACATTCGGGAGCCTCCATGGCAAAAGAAGAAGCTATTGAAGTTGAAGGCACTATAATCGAACCATTGCCCAACGCAATGTTCCGTGTCGAACTCGATAACGGCCACAAAGTGCTGGCTCATATATCCGGGAAAATGAGAATGCATTTTATAAAAATATTGCCCGGCGACAGAGTAACGGTTGAGTTATCACCCTACGATCTATCTCGTGGAAGAGTAACATTCAGATCCAAAAACTCTAAAAAGAAATAGCAGAGAAAAATTATGAAAGTAAGATCATCCGTTAAAAAAATGTGCAGTGCTTGTAAAGTATATAAACGCAATGGTCTTGTACGCGTTTCCTGTAAGATTAAAAAACATAAGCAGAGACAGGGATAATAGATTTTTGTCGCTTAGATTATTCCCACTTGTTTAAGGAGATACATTTTGGCACGTATAGCTGGTGTTGACCTACCAAAGAACAAACATATCGACATAGCCCTTACCTATATTCATGGTATCGGTTTGACTTCTGCCAGAAAAATATTGGATAAGGTAGATCTGCCGTATACGATGAGTAGTGATGACCTCGACGGTGACGATGTTTCCAGAATCCGTAAAGTTATTGAAGATGAATATACGGTAGAAGGTGACAGGAGACGTGAAGTCTCCATGGACATCAAAAGGCTTATGGACCTTGGCTGCTATCGTGGACGCCGGCACCGCATGGGATTGCCATGCCGTGGTCAGAAAACCAAAACCAATGCGCGAACCAAAAAAGGACCGCGTCGTGGTGCTGCACGTAAAAAATAATTAAATTTAACAGGTGTTGTAATGGCAAAAGGTAAACGTGCAGAAGCACGAGTGAAGAAGAAGGTTAAAAAGAACGTACCGGAAGGTGTCGTCAGTATTTACTCTACCTTCAATAATACCATAGTGACAATCTCTGATAAGCAGGGGAATGTGATCTCCTGGTGCAGCGCCGGCGTTCTAGGGTTCAAGGGTTCGCGGAAAAGTACTCCCTTCGCTGCTCAGAATGCTGTAGCGGATGCCGCAAAAAAAGCCGCCGATCAGGGAATGCGCAAAATTGAGGTAAAGGTAAAGGGCCCGGGGCCAGGAAGAGAGGCTGCACTCAGAGCCTTGATTAATACCGGCTTTGAAGTTAGCCGTATTTACGATGTTACTCCGGTTCCTCATAACGGATGCAAGCCTCCTAAGCGTCGCCGAGTGTAACAATTGCGAACGCTGATTAAGGTGCATAAATTTATACGAAGAGCGGAGGTCAAAGTTGGCTAGAAATATAGGGGCTGTATGTAGACGGTGCAGACGTGAAAATCTGAAATTATTTCTGAAGGGCGATAGGTGCTATTCAGATAAATGCGCATTTGAGAGACGTGCTTTTGGACCAGGACAACATGGTCAGTCACGTTTTCGTAAGTTATCCGACTATGCTGTACAGTTGCGCGAAAAGCAGAAAGTAAAGTCAATGTATGGTATGCTGGAGAAGCAGTTCCGCCTTACTTTCGACAGAGCTGAGCGTCAAAAAGGTGTTACAGGTGAGAATCTTCTTGTTCTCCTGGAGAGACGTCTTGATAACACCGCGTTCCGTGCCGGATTTGCATCTTCCCGAGATCAGGCAAGGCAGGTGGTAAGACATGGCCATATCCTTGTGAACGGAAAGAAGGTGAATATTCCCTCTTATTTGATATCTGAGAATGATGTTATCACTCTGAAAGAGAAAAGCCGGGCTAATGCTATAATCAACGAAAGTCTTGAGGCTGTGGCGCGACGTGGTGTTCCCAGCTGGCTCGAACTTGATAAAGACGCCTATAAGGCTACTGTGAAGGCAATGCCGAACCGTGAAGAAATGACAATGCCAATTCAGGAACAGTTGATAGTAGAACTGTATTCCAAGTAACAGTCTTACCATGCCGGCAATTGGATATTCTTATTGTCGGCTGTTACAGATTTAAGCGCCTTATTGGATTGACACCGGCCGTTTCCAGTAGAGAAAGGATCGGTGTCACCCTTTAGGGTTTTTACGCTTTTTAAAGTCGTAGAAAAAACAAAGAAGGATTTATATGACCCAGATTGTCGAGGAAAATATACCATTTTATCGGAACTGGCATGAACTCATAGCGCCTGAGAAACTTGAAGTGGACAAGGAAAGCCATACCGAGTACTACGGTAAATTTATTTGCCAGCCGCTTGAAAGAGGGTTTGCGACCACGATTGGCAATTCTTTGCGACGTATCCTTCTTGCAGCCATTCAGGGTGCAGCCATCACCACTGTCAAGATTGAAGGCGCCCTGCATGAGTTTACCTCAATGAAGGATATTTCCGAAGATGTCAGTGAGATCATACTCAACATCAAACAGGTGCGCACCAAACTTAACAGCGAGGACTCAAAGGTAGTCCGGATTGAGAAAAAAGGGCCCTGTGTGGTTACTGCCGGAGATATTATCAGCTCTGGTGGTATCGTGGAGATCATGAATCCTGAACAGGTTATCTGTACCCTTACCGGAGAGACAACCTTTATAGCTGAAATGACCGTTGAGTGGGGGAAGGGATATCAGCCTGCCGAACAGCAGGATAAAGAAAATCTGTCAATCGGCCAAATCCCTATCGATGCGATATTTACTCCGGTCAAGAGCATCCAGTTCGTGGTCTCTCAGGCCAGGGTTGGTCAGCGAACCGATTATGATAAGTTGACCCTGGAAATAGAAACGGATGGCTCCATCAAACCCGAGAGCGCTGTAGCCTATGCTGCAAAAATCCTCAAGGAGCAGATGACTATTTTCATTAATTTTGATGAGGAAGCCGCCGAGCCTGAAAAGGCCGATGAGGAAGAGCAGGATGTCGAGCCTCTTAATCCCTATCTTGACAAACCGGTTGAAGATCTTGAGCTGTCTGTACGTTCAGCTAATTGTCTGAAGAATGCAGAGATTCATTTTATCGGGGACCTGGCGCAGAAAACCGATCAAGAGATGCTGAAGACCAAAAATTTCGGACGAAAGTCTCTCAATGAAATTAAGTCGCTGCTGTCGGAAATGGGACTGAGCCTGGGCATGAAATTTGAGAACTGGACACCTCCGGACAGAGTTCCCAGCGAGGATGAATAAGGTTGTGTCCGTCCATCGACAGACACCAGGTAGGTCTTCGTATAACGAAGGCGACAATAGAGCCAACTGAAACTATCAACATAAGTTGAGGATAGATACATGAGACACAAAAAATCCGGCAGAAAGCTTGGTCGTACCAGCTCCCATCGTGAAGCCATGTTTCGAAACATGGTTACCTCGCTTTTTGAGCATGAGCGTATCGTAACCACTGCTGAGAAGGCTAAGGAAGTACGTCCTATCGCTGAGAAAATGATTACACTCGCCAAGCGTGGAGACTTGCATGCCAAGCGCCAGGCGCTGAGTTACATCAGGAAGCAGGACGTCGTCACTAAATTATTTGATCAGATCAGTAGTCAATTTGCTGACCGCAATGGCGGCTACACCCGGATTATCAGAACCGGCACACGCCAGGGCGATGCCGCTTCAATGGCAATCATTGAACTTGTCGGATATGAAGAAGATCTCGGTGAAGAAGCAAGCGAAGAGTAAATTCGTTTTTTTTCCGCATGAGCTGAAACGTTGAAAAAGCTGGGATGAGTATTATACTCATACCAGCTTTTTTATTTGTGGTCTAAAGGTTCTTATCAAGCTTAGCTGGGTTAGGAAGGTTTTTGTATGGAAAAAATATTTCCCGAAGGAATGGTTCCCCTCGAGAGCAGCCCCTTTACCTTTTCCTGTCATCCGGGAGTGTCCTGTTTTACCCTGTGCTGCAAAAATGTCGACATGCAGCTCTTCCCCTATGATATACTGCGATTAAGGCAGGCAGTTAAGCTTGATTCTGAAGAATTCCTGTATCAGCATTCCCGCGTGGTTAGTGGCGATAACCCTTATTTTCCCGCGGTGATGCTCAAACTTGATGAGAGGGGTTGGTGTCCGTTTCTCGGTTCCGGCGGTTGTACCGTTTACAGTGACAGGCCTTCTGCCTGCAGGACATATCCTCTCGAGCGAGCCATCGACAGAAAACCCAGTGCGGACCGGCAGAGAGAGTTCTACTTCATGACCAATCATGATTACTGTATGGGGCATGAGGAAGAGCAAAATCTGACGGTAAAGCAGTGGGTTCGCCAGCAGCGACTGGAGCAGTTTAATCTCATGAATGACCTCTGGGGTGAAATTGATACATTATTTTCAACTAATCCATGGAAAGGGGAAGGTGTTGGCGGTGAAAAACAACGATTCGCTTTTATGGTTTGTTATGATATAGACGGTTTTCGCGGATTTGTAGAACAGAAAAATGTTTTACAGCAGTTTAAGATGGCCAAGGATCTTAAAAGGCGGATCCTCAGCGAGGATAGTGAATTGCTTAAATTCGGTTTTGAATGGCTTAAGTTAATCTTTTCAGGAAAATCTTCACTCATAAAAAGGCAATGAGTCGAGGAATTCTTGCAATATATAGCCTGTCATGGTAAACAGATTTGTTTTACTTTTGTAAACATGAGGAAAGCATCCTCTCAACAGGCAGCTAAATAACACACATCCCTGAACAACTGGTGTCATCGATTAAAGGTGATTAAATGGGGATGGCGGAAAAACCAGAAAAGGAGATTTAAAAATGGCAAATGTAAGTGTAAAAGATATGCTTCAGGCTGGTCTGCATTTCGGTCATCAGACACGTCGCTGGAATCCGAAGATGAAACCGTATATATACGGACCACGCAACGGCATCTATATAATCAATCTGGATCTTACCAAAAGACTGTTCGACAAGGCCTGCAGTTTTGTCGAAAATGAAGTCGCTAATGGTGGAACCGTTCTTTTTGTCGGCACCAAAAGACAGGCACAGGCCATTATAAAAGAAGAGGCGCGGCGTTGCGGTATGTATTATGTTGACCATAGATGGCTGGGCGGCATGCTGACCAACTTTCAAACCATAAAAAATAGTGTTGATCGATTAAAAGCTATCGAATCGATGCAGGAGGATGGTTCCATCAACCGATTTCCTAAAAAAGAAATTCTGCTGATGGAGAAGGAAAGGATCAAGCTTGAGAGAAATATCGGCGGCATAAAAGACATGCGATCTTTGCCGAGTGTTATCTTTGTTGTCGATCCCCGAAAAGAATCAATCGGTGTCAGTGAGGCGAGAAAGCTTGATATTCCAGTAGTCGCCATTGCCGATACCAACTGTGATCCCGATGGAATCGATTATATTATCCCAGGAAATGATGACGCCATCCGGTCCATTCGTCTGATCAGCAACCAGATGGCTGAGGCCGTACTGCGTGGCCAGGCTGCAAAAGATGGCGAAGAGGCTTCAGAAGAAGCTATGGCCGCCGCTCATGGCGAGGCTGAAGCTGCTGGCATGGAATCGGCTCCGGCCGCTCCCGCAGTTCCGGAAAGTCCTGCAGCCTCTGAGGTTTCTGAAAAAGAGTAGCAGCCAGGTAAAAGCACAACGTGCACTATGTGATGTTCAAGATTTATAGGGGCTGTCTTCTGTGGCAGCCCCTTTATTCCGTATTAACGCAAAGGCTTTGGTTTATAGAAGCTTTACGTTTTCATAAATGAAAGAGAAAGCGCCCCGGCGCTGACTAATGGAGGATTTACCATGACTATAACAAGCAAGATGGTAAAGGAGCTGCGCGATAAGACCGCTGCAGGCATGATGGATTGTAAAAAGGCGTTGACTGAAACCAATGGCGATATGGAAAGGGCTATTGATCTTCTTCGCCAGAAAGGTCTTGCTGTTGCCGCAAAACGCGCGGGCAGAGCGACCAGCGAAGGTGTAATTGCCACCTATATTCATGCCGGCGGGAAACTCGGTGTAATGGTTGAGGTCGGCTGTGAGACCGATTTTGTCGCGAAGACGGATCAATTTAACGATTTTGCCCGCGATATAGCCATGCATATTGCCGCTGCCAATCCTGTTTCCGTTACCCGCGAAGAAGTGCCGGAAGATATCGTAGCCAGAGAGAAGGATATCTATATCCAACAGGCACTGGAATCCGGAAAACCCGAAAACATCATTGAGAAGATGGTGACCGGCAAGGTTGAGAAATTTATTGCCGAAATCGTCCTTCTCGAGCAAAAATTTGTCAAGGATCCGGAACGCTCAATTCAGGATATTCTCACTGATCTGGTTGGTAAGATGGGAGAAAATATTTCGATTAAACGATTTGTCCGTTTCCAGATAGGCGAAGAGTAAATCAGGATACTTTGACACTTTGGCGGTTCGGAGTCATGCTCACTCAATAAGGCTGTAAGGTCAAGTTCTTAACTGAAGTTTAACCTTGTTTAGGGTGAATTCATAGCACAAAAGTGAGCTTGAGAGAAAGATCTATTTCTCAGGATTGTCATAATTCGACTGCCGGAGGCCTGCAGTAAACTTCTTCTCCTTTTCCAAAAAACTCAGCGGAGATCATGCGATGCACATAGAGTACAAACGGGTATTGTTGAAGCTCAGTGGTGAGGCTCTAATGGGTGACGATTCTTACGGAATCAACACCGATGTCATTGCCTATGTCGCAAAAGAAATAAAAGAGATCATCGACCTGGGTGTTCAACCTGGCCTAGTGATTGGTGCAGGCAATATCTTTCGAGGTGTTGCCGGCGCCAGCAAGGGTATGGACAGAGCGACCGCCGATAATATGGGGATGCTGGCAACTGTCATGAATAGTCTGGCCCTGCAGGACGCCCTGGAGCGTGTCGGCGTAGATACCAGGGTAATGTCGGCTATACCTATGCAGTCGGTATGTGAACCCTATATCAGAAGGAAGGCAACTCGTCATCTGGAAAAGGGTAGAGCTGTCATTTTTGCCGCTGGAACCGGCAACCCTTATTTCACCACAGATTCCGCCGGTGTCCTGAGGGCATTGGAGATTAATGCCGATATCATCATCAAGGCCACAAAGGTAGACGGTGTTTTTGACAAGGATCCTGTCGTACATCAAGGAGCTATACGCTACGAGAAGCTAACTTTTGATGAAGTCCTTATCAAGGATCTTCGGGTAATGGATGCAACGGCTATCGCTCTGGCAAAAGGTGATAAAAAGACTATTCTGGTTCTGAACATGAATACACCTGGTAATATACTTAAAGCAGTAAGTGGACAGAGTATCGGTACTATTATCAGCGCGGAATAAACATCGTATAAGCAGTACAGGAGAGGTGCAGACAATGAGTGATGTGATTTTTGAAATGTCCGAAAAAATGGAGAAAAGTGTCGAAGCTTTCAGGCAGGAGCTCTCGAAGGTCCGGACCGGGCGCGCTTCACTTGCGCTTTTGGAGGATATCATGGTAGACGCCTACGGCAGTTCGATGCCTCTTAATCAAGTTGGCACGCTTACCATTCCGGAGAGCAGAATGATTTCTATTCAGCCCTGGGATCCGCAGATGCTTCCAGCGATTGAAAAAGCGCTTCTCAAAGCCAGCATCGGCCTTACCCCTGTGAGTGATGGCAAGATAATTCGATTGAATATCCCCCAGCTTACGGAGGAGAGGCGCAGGGAACTTGTCAAACAGGTGAAAAAAGTGGCGGAGGAGTTTCGCGTCGCCGTGCGCAATGCCCGGCGTGATGCTATTGACATCCTGAAAAAGCAGAAAAAAGATAAAGAAATTTCTGAAGATGATTTGTTCAAACTTCAGGAAGAAGCTCAGGTTGAAACCGACAGTCATATTAAAAAAATTGACGAGATTACCGCCTCCAAAGAAAAGGAAGTCATGGAGGTCTAATCCAGCCGAGCTGGACTCTTTACAGTCCCCTCTTGAGGGGTATAAATGGTTTGGCTGTAGAGGCCGATTCATGATTTAAATACATTTTCAGTTTATATTTTGTGACGGTTTTTAAAAAGTAAGGCACTAAAGCCCAACTCAACCGGCGCTACTCTTTACCCTCATTGCGGACCCGTTTACGGCGACGTTCTCTTTTGACCGACTTATCTCTTATCAGTTTATTATGCCAACGGATCCTGAGCTTGATCAAACCAGATTACCCCGTCATGTTGCCATAGTCATGGATGGCAACGGCAGATGGGCCGAACAAAGAAAAAAACCACGGCTCTATGGGCATAAGGCCGGTGCTTCAACAGTCAGGGAAATTGTCGAGGTCGCCGGAGAAATAGGCATTGAAGTGTTGACTCTATATGCTTTCTCCAGCGAAAACTGGAAGAGACCCGATGGTGAGGTTTCCGGCTTGATGTCGATTCTTCAGAACTATCTGGAGTCAGAGCTTTCCCGGATGCTCAGCAACAATATCAGGCTTTCCTGTATCGGCGACCTTCATAGAATACCAGACGGTGTTCGTGGCGTACTGCTTGATTCCATTGATAAGACCAAGAAAAACGATAAGCTTATTCTCAATCTTGCCTTGAGTTATGGATCACGTGATGAAATTGTCCATGCAGTCAGAAAAATCGCCGACATGTGCCGGCAGGGAATACTTGACAGCGGCGACATTAACCAGGATACAATTTCTGATAATCTCTATACTTCCGATCTTTGCGATCCTGATCTTCTTATCCGAACCGGAGGAGAGAAGCGATTATCCAACTTTCTGTTGTGGCAGGCCTCCTATGCCGAGATAATTTTCACCGAAACAATGTGGCCTGACTACAGAAAAGATGCTTTCTTGAATTCCCTGGCGGAATATCAGAACAGAGAGCGCCGCTTCGGCAAGACCGGGGCACAGCTGAGGACCGGATAGAGATGAAAAGAATTGTACCGGGTATTGCGCTGGCCTCCTGCTGGCTTTTTTTACTCCTCAGCGGTTCTTTTTCTGCCTTTTGGCTGGTTGTTGTAATTATAGCTTTAATCGGCGCTCATGAATATCTGAAAATGGCGCTGCCGTCGGATACCGGCAATCCCGAATTGCTGATGCTTTCCACCTCCCTCGCGCTTCCCGTCATTCTCAGCGGTTTATGGCACGAAGCCGGACTCTGTGGCGGGCTCTTTTTCTCCGTTTTTTTATCTATTTGTTATATACTGACAAACTATACCAGACTAGCCGATAGTTTTGGGGTCTTAAGCAGGCTCGTGTTCGGTGCCGTCTATGTCGGATTTTTTGCGGCTCATCTGGTTCTTTTGTGGCTGGTGCCTGAAGGCAATTACTGGCTCATCATACTGGTGGCCATAACTGCGGGCTCTGATTCGGGAGCATATTACAGCGGCAGGACTTGGGGCAGACATAAGCTCTGCCGAAATGTCAGTCCAAATAAGACGATAGAAGGCGCTATCGGCGGAGTGATAAGCGGTCTTGTCATTGCTGTGATATTTGCCGTTTTTCTCCTTGATAACATTAATTGGGTCGTTCTTGTCCCCATGGCAATTCTGCTGACCGGTGTCGGCATTGCCGGTGATTTGAGCGAATCCATCATCAAGCGGGGAACAGATACAAAAGATTCCGGAAAGATACTCCTTGGTCATGGCGGTATTCTCGACAGGATCGACTCCCTGCTCCTGTCTGCTCCCGTTCTCTACTACCTGTTGATTTTCACCGGATGATGAAGAAAAAAATCTCTCTCCTGGGTTCAACCGGCTCTATTGGTGTCAACGTTCTTAGAATCGTTCGAGAATTCCCCGAGCATTTCGAGATCGTGGGACTTGCCGCAGCACGAAACCTGATGGAGCTGAGTAAGCAAATGACGGAGTTTAGACCAAAATGTGTTTCCGTTATCGATGAACATCATGCCGAGAATTTAAAAAAACTGGTAGCGCCGCATTTTCACGACATAATAGTTTATGGAAACTCCGGCAACGAGCAGGTCGGCGCCCTTGCAGAAGCGGACTTTACTGTGTCAGCAATCGTCGGTGCAGCCGGATTGCTGCCTACTCTTGCCGCCATTGAGGCAGGCAAGGATATCGGCCTTGCCAACAAGGAAACGCTGGTGATGGCCGGCAAGATCGTCATGGATGCCGTTCGTCGTAGAGGCATCCGGCTTTTCCCGATAGACTCCGAGCACAGTGCTATCTTCCAGGCCCTCGAAGGAGGGAGACGGCAGGATGTTGATAAGATAATCCTTACCGCATCCGGAGGACCGTTTAGAGAAAAAACAGTTGCAGAATTGCAGAATGTCACCCCTGCCCAAGCGCTGGAGCACCCCAACTGGTCCATGGGGAGAAAAATATCAATCGATTCTTCAACCCTTATGAATAAAGGGCTTGAGGTTATCGAAGCGCGCTGGCTTTTTGATATAAGCGGCGAGGATATCGAGGTAGTGGTTCACCCGCAGTCGATTGTTCATTCGCTGGTTGAGTTTCAGGACGGTTCAGTCCTTGCTCAACTAGGAATCCCCGACATGCGTATTCCCATAGCCTATGCCTTGTCCTATCCGCAAAGGCTGCCTCTGCGCCTTAACCGGCTTGGGCTCACTCAGTGCGGCAATCTCGCCTTTGAAGAGCCGGATTACCGACGTTTTCCCGCTTTGCGCCTGTCCTTTGATGCTCTGCAGCAGGGCGGCGTCCTTCCCGCGGTTCTCAATGCCGCCAATGAAGAAGCTGTTGAGGCATTTCTTGATAATCGTCTGTCTTTTCAGCAAATAGCTGAAACAGTCGCGCAGACTATGGAGACAGTGAGAAGCGGCGACGAAAACAGTCTGGACGATATATTGGAGGCGGACAGAGAGGCACGGAGTGTGGCGCGGCGTCTTATAGAACGACTGCAGTAAGCCGTAGTCGCATTTCTTCTTTTAATGATTAATTTCATATAAACTTACAAGATCCATTCAAATTTATCCTTAACGTTGCCCTGCTGATGAATACACTTTTTTCTTTTATTTTGGTTTTGGGACTGCTCATCTTTGTTCATGAGTTAGGCCATTTTCTTGTCGCTAAACTTTTCGGCGTCAGAGTACTCAAGTTCTCACTTGGATTCGGGCCAAAGCTCTTTGGGCGAGTTGTGGGAGAGACGGAATACATCGTTTCCGCCCTGCCGCTAGGGGGGTACGTCAAGATGTTTGGTGAAAACCCCGATGAGCAGGATGTGCCGGAAGCCGATAAAAAGGTATCGTTCGCCCATAAAAGTGTGCTGCAGAGGTTTTTAATCATACTGGCCGGACCCGTGTTTAATCTGATATTTCCCATTTTTCTCTTTTTTTTCCTGTTCAGCGTTGTTGGAGTTCCACAACCGGTAGAAACCACTCGGGTCGGTATGGTGACCGAAGATTCACCGGCATATCATGCGGGAATCCAGGAGGGTGATGTTTTGCTGGAAATTAACGGCCAGCCTACCAAGCTTTGGGTTGACGTCCTTCACAAGGTCAAGGAAAGCGGTGGTAATGAGATAAATGTTCTGCTACAGAGAGAAAACAGGACCCTTGAGGTGTTGGTGAAGCCTGAACTTGATGATGCCAAAAATATGTTTGGCGAAGTGACCGAAGAGCGCTATATGATCGGCATTGTCAAGGACAATGAGGTCGAATACTCCTCTGTCGGAGGGTTGCAGGCCTTTAAGGATGCGCTCTCGCAAACATGGCTTTTCATCTATCTCACCGGCATGGGTTTTGCCAAAATAGTGCAGCAGGTCATTCCTGCTAGCGAACTGGGTGGTCCGATCCTCATTGCCCAGCTCGCCGGGGAGCAAATGCGGGAGGGGTGGGTTAATTTAACCTATTTCATTGGTTTGTTGAGCGTCAATCTGGGAATTCTCAACCTCTTGCCGATACCCGTTCTTGATGGCGGCCATCTGGCTTTTCTGACAGTGGAAGCCATTCGGCGAAAGCCTATGAACGAGCGGGCTCAGATCATCGCGCAGCAGATTGGCATAGCTCTGCTCGCCACCCTGATGGTTTTTGTGTTCTACAATGATATCCTGAGGCTGTTTCAGTGATGTCTCCGCAGTATCCGCTCATCCTTTCCCTGGAAACGGCAACACGATGCAGCAGTGTAGCCTTGACCAGAGGAACGCTTATGGACGGCGAGGTCCTGGCCTGTCTGTCGTTCAGCTCCAGTATAACCCATTCCAGAAGACTGATTGGCATCGTTGATACTCTTTTTCACGAGACGGAAACCGGCTGGTCGGATATTGAAGGGGTAGCGGTGGGTTTGGGGCCCGGCAGCTTTACCGGGTTGCGGATTGGAATGGCCACCGCCAAGGGCTTTGCAGCGGCGGCTCAAAAGAAACTTCTGGGTGTATCAACCTTGGATGCGCTGGCGTCAATGTGCCTTACCGGCGGTACTGTCTGTGCGGTTCTCGATGCTCGAAAAAAACAGGTCTATACAGCTTTTTATGATAGCGGTGATGATGGTTCACTTCTTAGAAGGGATAAAATTCAAGTACTTTCTCCGCAACAGCTGGTCGGGAAAATCGATGAACCCGTCGTTATGGTTGGTGATGGCGTCTTGACCTATGGAGATTTCTGGAAAGAGCAGCTAGGCGATCGTGTGAAATTTGCACCGTATCAGCTGCATGCTCCATCGGCTGCAGCAGTTGGCCTATTGTGCGGCAGATTACTATGTGAAAACAAGTACCTTGACCTGGCCACGGCGGCTCCTGTCTATGTTCGGGCATCCGATGCCGAACTTAGTCTGGCCGACAAAAAGCAAAGCAAGGATTTCAGAGGATGATCGTTCGCAGAAAAACCAGACAGATTACAGTAGGTGATGTCAAGGTGGGCGGAGATGCTCCTATAAGCGTCCAATCCATGGCCAGCACCGATACGCGGGACATTGAGGCTACTGTTGCTCAGATTGCCGGATTGGAACGAGCCGGTTGTGAGCTTATTCGTGTAGCTGTTCCCGACATGGAGGCAGCCCTGTCTTTGCGCTCTATTCGCGAACGCATTTCCATTCCGCTGATTGCCGATATCCATTTTGACTCCCGCCTGGCGGTGGCCTCAATGGAAAATGGTGCTCAGGCAATACGCATCAATCCCGGCAATCTCGGAGGAGAAAGCAAACTTGCCCGTGTTGTCGATGCTGCCAAGATGCACGGCCTGCCCATCAGGGTTGGCGTGAACAGCGGTTCCATTGAAAAAGATCTTCTCGGCACGTATGGCTATCCTACCCCGGAGAATCCAAGATCGCTTATTGAAAGTGCTCTGCGGAATATACAATTACTGGAGAAGCAGGGCTTCCACGAAATAAAAATTTCGATCAAGTCCTCAGATACACTGACAACAATTCACGGCTACAGAGAACTGGCTGCACGGACGGACTATCCTCTACATATAGGGGTGACGGAGGCAGGTGGGCTGATCGGCGGTTGTGTCAAGTCCAGTGTCGCTCTCGGAATTTTGCTCTTCGAGGGCATCGGCGATACCTTCAGGATATCGCTGACACGACCACCGTTGGAAGAGGTTCGTGTTGGCTATGAACTCTTGCGCTCCCTGCAGATCCGCCAACGCGGGCCCGAGTTGATCTCGTGCCCCACCTGCGGCAGGACGCCTATCGATATATTCTCTCTGGCGGAAAAGGTTGAAGAATATGTGCAGACCATGAAAGCCCCCTTGAAGGTCGCAGTAATGGGATGTGCCGTCAATGGCCCCGGAGAGGCCAGGGAGGCCGATATCGGAGTCGCTGGCGGTAAAGGCGTCGGCATTATATTCAAGAAAGGAAAGCTCTACAAAAAGGTCGCCGAAGCCGATCTGTTGGAGGTTTTCATGACTGAGCTGAAAAAGATGGAAGATCAGTACGGACGGGAGAAGCAATGAAGCAGCCCGTTTACGGAGCGTGTCCGATTCCTGTTGACTCAATCTTGAGATAGTTTAAAAATGATCGTGGAACTCAGGACCTAACTGCTTCATAACTATTAACAATAATCTGGCTAACGATAATGCGATATTCACAATCATTACTTCCCACTCTTAAGGAAAACCCTGCAGAAGCCGAGGTTGTCAGCCACAGACTGATGTTGCGCGCCGGGTTTATGCGAAAACTTACCTCGGGCATCTATACTTACTTGCCCTATGGTCTTGCCGCGATACGCAAGGTTGAAGAAATCGTCAGAGAAGAGATGAACAGGGCAGGAGCACAGGAACTGTTGATGCCGATGGTGCAGCCTGCCGATCTCTGGCAGGAGTCCGGTAGGTATGAAAAATATGGACCGGAGTTGCTGCGCTTTAAAGACCGCCACGAACGGGAGTCCTGTCTGGGCCCGACCCATGAAGAAGTGATTACCGATATCATCCGCCGCGATGTGCATTCCTACAGGGATCTGCCCCTCAATCTCTACCAGATTCAGACAAAATTCCGTGATGAGGTTCGTCCGCGCTTCGGCTTGATGCGGGGCAGAGAGTTTATCATGAAGGATGCCTATTCTTTCGATATGAATGATCAGATGGCCGAGATTTCATATAGAAAGATGCACGACGCCTACAACCGAATATTCAAGCGCTGTGGCTTGGATTTTCGTGCCGTGGAAGCCGATTCCGGAGCTATCGGCGGCAGTTTCTCTCATGAATTCATGGTCCTTGCCGAAACCGGCGAAGATACTATTGTAATATGTGAAAAATGTGAGTATGCCGCGAATATGGAAAAAGCTCGGGTTGCCGCACCCCAGCTGGATAACTCCATTGAACTGTCGGCCATGGAAAAAGTGGAAACACCCGGAAAGCGCAAGGTTGAGGCGGTCTGCAAGTTCATGGATATCGTCCCGGAGCAACTGGTCAAGACCATGGTTTATCTGGCAGATGGAGAGCCTGTTGGAGTCCTGCTGCGCGGTGATCATGAAGTGGAAGAGGTAAAACTCAAAAACCTGCTCAAGGCCACGGATATCGTTATGGCTGAAGACAAGGAAGTCTTCGATGCCACAGGTGTTTCCAGTGGATATCTCGGCCCTGTAGGCGGCTCGATCCGGTTGGTTGCCGATCAGCAGGTGGAGGCCATGCGAAATTTCGTCACCGGCGCCAATGAAAAGAATTTTCATTTGAAAAACGTCAATATGCACCGCGATTTCGAAGTTGAATCCATAGCTGATTTGCGCCAGGTAACAACTGAAGACCTCTGTCCTTTATGTAGCGGAAAACTTGAGCTTACCGAAGGTATTGAAGTAGGCCATATTTTCAAGCTGGGGGATTCGTATTCGGTGGCTTTGGGTGCTGTTTTTCAAGACAATGAAGGCCAGGAAAAGCCTTTTGTGATGGGGTGTTATGGTATCGGAGTGAGCAGGGTAGTTGCCGCAGCCATTGAACAGAATCATGATGCAAACGGTATTATTTTCCCTGTGCCTCTGGCCCCCTATAAAGCGATTATTCTCAACCTGGATCTCAAGGATAACGAGATTACAGCAGCTTCGGAAAAGATTTATCAGGATCTCCTGGATCAGGGGATTGAAACACTCCTTGATGATCGCGACGAAAGGCCCGGAGCGAAATTTAAGGACGCCGATCTTCTCGGCATTCCCTATAGAGTTACCGTCGGCAAAAGTTACGCCCAGAAAGGCGTGATTGAGATACGGCGGCGCTGCGATGGTGTCACTGAGGAAATAGTGGTTGCAGACGTGGTGCCCTATATTGTTAAAGGAGTCGCTGAGGCAACTCTCTGAGAAATATAGGTAGGTGGTATGTTACAGATTCCAACGATAAATACACGCGGTCTTAAAGTCCTTGCCGGTAATCACCTTCAGGGGGTTGATCTTTCCCCTATTGACCGGGCCTGGGACATTGTGGAGGAGGTTCACCAGGGAGAAAAACATTTTTCCGGCGAGCCCTACATCCTCCATTCCCTTGAGGTTGCCTCTACTCTGGCCTCCATGAAGCTTGATCTGGATACTATTCTTTCAGGGCTTCTCCATGGTGTATTGAAACATGGTGTCACCACCGATGAACTGCGTGAAAAGTTTGGTGCATCGGTTGCCCAGATAGTCGATGGTTCGACAAAAATTACCGACATGCAGTACAACAGTAAACTTGCCCACCAGGCGGAAAACGTGCGTAAGATGCTGCTGGCCATTGCTTCCGATGTCAGGGTATTGCTGGTTAAACTGGCCGACCGTCTTCAGGATATGTGCGTGCTCGAAGCTGTTGACCGGGAAAAGCAGCGTGAGGTTGCCGGCGAAACCATGGATCTCTACGCTCCCCTTGCCGGCAGGCTGGGTATAGACTGGATGAAAAGGGAGCTGGAGGATCTGGCCTTCAAGTTTCTGCATACTGACGAGTTTGCAGAATTGAGCCGCAAACTGGAGAGCTCGCTTGAAGAGAGGCAAATCTATGTCGACGAGGTAATCGGCATCTTAAATGAAAAACTCCATGCCAGCGGCATTAAACCGACCAGGATAATAGGACGACCGAAACATCTCTACTCTATCTATAAAAAATTGATCGTTCAGAATATACCTCTTGAACATGTCTACGACAAGGTTGCCTTCCGCATTATTGTCAACTCCCTGAATGAATGCTATGAGGCCCTCGGAACCATCCACGCCAACTGGGCCCCGGTGCCGGGAAGAATTAAAGATTTCATATCCGTACCTAAATCAAACAACTATCAGTCCATGCACACCACGGTTATAGGACCGCGGGGGCATTTCATCGAGATACAAATACGTACCGAGCAGATGGACTTGATTGCCCAGGAAGGTGTGGCGGCACACTGGGCCTATAAGGAAGGACAGAAAGCAGAGCAGCACGACATGAAGCTTTTCAGGGAATTGAAAAAGCTGGTGGTCGCTCTGCAGGAAGTCGAAGACCCCAAAGAGTTTCTCGACAGCGTCAGGGGTGAGCTGTATGATCCCGATGTGTACGCTCTGACCCCGAACGGTGAAGTGAAGGAGTTCCCCAAGGAGAGCTGTCCTATCGATTTCGCCTATGCCATTCATTCCGAGGTCGGTGACCACTGCACCGGAGCAAAGGTGAATGGTCGCCTGGTTCCCCTTAAATATCAACTGCAGAATGGTGATATTGTCGAAATTATAACCTCTCCTTCCCAGACCCCCAGGCGGGGCTGGCTCAATCTGGTAAAAACCAGCAGGGCCAGGTCCCGCATACGCTCCTGGCTGAGGCGGGAAGAGAAGGAGAAGGCATTAAAATTGGGGCGGGAAATCTGTGAACGCGAGCTGAAAAAGAATAACACCACTTTAAAAAAGATGGTGAAGAGCGGCCATATCAGGCTTCTGCTCAAGCAACTTCACTGCAACTCTCTTGATGATATGCTGGTAAAGGTCGGATCCGGGACGATTACTGTCCAGCATCTGGAGAAATTTCTGCTGCCCACTGAAGTGCGGCAGGAAAAAGAGGCGATAGAAAGCTCATTGACACCCGCAGAGAGCGGGGTATATGTCAGCACCCCCCGAAAACCTGCAGAAGGTTCCGATGCCATTATTCAGATTGACGGCATCGATGATATGCTGGTTAAAATCAGCCAGTGCTGTAATCCGGTACCCGGTGATGATATCATCGGCTTTATAACGATGGGGCGAGGAGTCTCGGTACATAAGGCGGACTGTCTCAATCTTAAACAGACCGATCCGCTGCGTTGGATCGATGTTTCCTGGTCGAATACATCCAACCGTCAGCACCGGGTGGAACTCCTGGTCAGTGCCGAAAATAAGCGAGGCATTTTTGCCGAGATCAGTGCAGCCATAAGTTCGGACAATGCCAATATTGTCGAAATATCCGCACACACAACACCAGTGGATACCGCTGACATTCGCATCACAGTCGAGGTAGAAAACCTTGAGCACCTGCAGATCATCAACCAGCATCTGCGTCAGATGACGCACGTCATATCGGTCAGGAGAAAATAGTCCGGAAGAAGATGTCGGTTTAAAGGATCACTTCGCCTTGATTTCATAAGCAGAAATCAGTATCTCTTTTTTGGAAACCGCACGAATAAGGCGGCTTCTACGACAGTTTTAACAAAATAATTCGACGCCCAAAATATTGCTTGGAAAGCAGGTGAGTACGCGGTATGGAAGATGTTTGCGAAATGTGTGGAAACGAGATGGGTATCGACTCATCCATCTGTCCCTTTTGCGGGACCAGACAGTCCGGCGGGAGATTGAAAAGACCCACGAGCTTTCACCGCATAATCAACATAGAATATGGACGGCCTACGGTCGAGCAGGCTCTGGCGAAGCTGGCAAGGGAGCTGGAAAGAGCAAAAAATGACGAGATCAGCGTCATTACCGTTATTCATGGTTATGGAGCCAGCGGCAAGGGCGGCCGAATTCGGGCTGAGTGTCGGAAAATGCTTGATTTTTATAAAGAACACAATACTATACGGAGCTATATTGCAGGTGAGCTTTTCTCAAAAAAGACCGGAGCAACAAGAGCGTTACTGCGACGATTGCCGTTGCTCTCGCAAAATGATAATCTCAATAGAAAAAATAAAGGCGTTTCCATTATAGAAATGTGATCTGCCGCATCTCTACTGTGGCCGTTTTTCAAGAGTAAGGCACTAATGCCGCGGTCTTCACGTCACACCCATAATCTCAGAACCTTCCAAAAATATAAATGCCATTAACTGTTAGGAGTATATAAGTGGGAAATGTTTTAAGAAGAGGCCGTCTTGTATGAATGGTTTGGATGTTTATCATAAAAGACACGATAGACTTGATCAGATTGGAATTATGACTAAAAAGGAGAATAATGTGAAGA
Source organism: Desulfopila inferna (assembly GCF_016919005.1). Taxonomy (NCBI): domain Bacteria; kingdom Pseudomonadati; phylum Thermodesulfobacteriota; class Desulfobulbia; order Desulfobulbales; family Desulfocapsaceae; genus Desulfopila; species Desulfopila inferna. Next base: position 242,585 of record NZ_JAFFQE010000005.1, on the reverse strand, counting down.
AATTAGCAGGGGTGATATTGGCCTGTATTTTTGTTTTACCGTCAACAGTGTGGGCTGAGGAGGCAAAAAAAGAAGCTATTGCTCTGGAAAGTTTCCAGGAAAAACTCGGCTACAGCATGGGGCTTGATGTCGGTAATTATTTTAAAGGAATTGGAGAAGAAATTAGTTTTGAAGCTCTTCTCCAGGGACTCGAGGATGCCTTTCAGGGAAACGAGCCTCGATTAGGTGCTGATGAAATAGCTGCTGTCCAGAAACAGTTCGGAGAGGAAATGCAGGCCAAGCAAGAGGAACAACTTGCTGCAATAAAAGAAGAAAACATTAAAGAAGGCACTGAATTCCTTGAAGAACATAAAGAAAAAGAGGGAGTAGTCACAACAGAGAGCGGACTTCAGTACAAAGTGCTGGAGGAAGGCGATGGCCCCAAGCCCAAGGCTACCGATCAGGTTAAAGTCGACTATGTCGGAACATTGATAGACGGAACGGAATTTGACAGTTCAGTCAAGCGTGGCGAGCCCGCCGTTTTCGGGGCGGATCAGGTTATTGCCGGTTGGAGTGAAGCATTACAGTTGATGAATGTAGGCTCAAAATACAGACTGGTCATTCCGCCTGAGCTTGCCTATGGAGAGAGAGGCGCACCTCCTGTTATCGAACCGAATTCCGTACTGATATTTGAGGTGGAGTTGCTCGAGATTGTTGAGTAACTGAAAACCCTTCATTGCTTTATTTCTGTATTATCTGAAGTAAACAAGCCGTTCCTGTCGGAACGGCTTGTTGTTTTACGGCCTGCCGCAGGCTCAAAGAGGCATCGGCATTCTTCAGCGCCGGAGGAGCCTGTCGTCTAGAAGGTGTGGCGTTGCTACTCAGAGCATAAAAGGTGTTTTGCTCTCATGGGACCTGATGTTCTTGTCTACGGAATCGAATATCTCCAACATTCTGTCCTTCATGGTCGCTGTATTTCCTGATTGCTCTTTTTTCTCAAGCTCGCGGAGTTCAAGGACTGCGGTGTTGACTGCTGCATTGAGTCGATCAATCATGGTACCCGACTGTTCTTTTGTCGCGAATTTTCCCTTAAGCATCCGTTCGTCAAGTTTTTCAATTTCGGTTCGCCATTCCCTTATCTTATCCTCGATAAGGTCATGATAGGGAGATGAATGCATGGTTTTTCTCCTACTTAAAGTTCCTTTGTCTAATCGTTGTACGATTAAAAGAATCTTACCGACGGCTAGTCGCTTTAAAAACGCCGGGTAGAAATTTGAGATAATCCGATTATCTCGGACGATTCCACTTTTGCAGGAAATCAGATCAGCAGGATGTTCCCTATACAAAGCTTCGACTGCTTGAGGTAGTTCAGCCATGACGGAAAGAAATATCGCCTGCCGTCATGGCCGTAATGCTATGACTTACTTCTAGCAGAGCAAAGGTTGTATGCTGTTTTCCTTCGAAGGAATAGAGCCGGCTTAAAATATCAATCACGAATGGCGACTAAAGATATCAGCCGCCGAAGTCATAATCGAATTTGGCCTTTGCTGCTTCTTGGTAGCGGCTTTTTATTTCCTCAAATTTCCCTTTTATTTCTTCATGCTCGGGCTGCCATTCCGTAGGGCATGAAGTGCGCAGACCGTCGATGCGATCTTCCAGTTCGGTCAGTAGAATGTGGAGGCCGTTTATTTCTTCATACATCTTCTCTTTTTCACCGGTCGGTGCAGTATCCATTTTCCTGATGATATCATATAGTTTTGATTTCCAGTTTGTCAGTTCCATTTCGACATTGCGGCAATAATCTTTCAATTCCATGATATTCTCCTTTTTTAGACTTGAATACCTGATTTATTGACGGCTTGGGCCATGCGTGGTCCTGCATAGCCATCTGCCGCCACGCCGTAAAGGCGAAAAGAAAGCTGATACAGATCATCGAATCTTCGATCGGTATCTTATTTCCCTGCGGCTCGGCTCTCTTTATCATTGAAAAGCAAGAAATATGCCATGAGGTGAATGGCTTTACACGGAAAGATTATGACTTTCTCCGACACATGGTCTTGGCTACAAACTATTTCTGGACGAATTGTAGAGTGGTGCTATCAGGAGCAGATTCGGAGGAGAGCCAGTCGCATTCATAACCTCATTGACAGTACACATACTTCACCTTATCATAAAACTAATATATCCTGATATTTCCTGGAATTTCATAGCAGCTTCGGTCAATCTGTTAAGAGCAAAAGAGGCATCGACCGCAGGAAGTTTTTCTCTTGAACCTGAAAATGCAAAGGTCTTCTGTATGGAAAACCAAAAGGCAGGAACTGCTGCAACAATCGCTATCATCTCTGCTGTAATCAGCTTTATTCTCATTTTTTCCGGAAGTCCCATATGGGGGCTCCTCACGGCTTGTCTAACTATTGTATTGGGAATAATCGGAGTGATCATTTCCGCCTCTCCGAAAATCGGAGGCGGACTGATCAGTATTCTAGCAATTCTCCTTGGTGTGTTCGGGCTGGGACTTTCTGTTTTAGGTATAATCGGAGTAATTATTTTCTGATAATTCGGCAGGTCGATTGAATCGATACCGACCCACAGCAGTGCCCGCAACTCTAGCGTAAGGATCAGTGATGCCGAAGAGCATCAATAAGATCACTTTTGCTCATTTTTGAACGACCCTCTATGCCGACTTCTTTGGCTTTTTCATATAACTCCGATTTGCTCCATTGTTCATATTTTCCTGCACTTCCGCCTTTTTTACCTGTCTGTTTTTTGGGACTGTTGGCAATTCTGGCGGCTTTTTCCTTGCTCGTTCCCTGATCACGCAGGGCCTGGTATTGTTTCTCGTCCTTTATTTTACTGGTAGGCATAGGTAGTCTCCGGTCAAAAGGTTCAGCCATTGATGATACGGCCCCCGTTAGGGTGAAGGACCTGTCCGGTCATATAGGATGCGCCCTCAGTTGCTAGAAAAAGATAACATGGAGCTATCTCCACCGGCTCGCCGGGGCGACCCAGCAGGGTATTTTTACCAAATCTTTCCACTTTGCTTTCATCAAAACTTGCCGGGATCAATGGGGTCCAGACTGGGCCTGGGGCTACCCCGTTGACCCGGATGTTTTTTTCGGCAAGACTGATGGCAAGAGAGCGGGTCAGCGTGGTAATCGCACCTTTGGTACAGGCATATGGTATCAGGGTAGGATGACCCTGATAGGCGGTGACCGAGGTTGTATTTATGATGATGCTCCCTTCTCCAAGTGCGGGAAGTGCAGACTGGATCATATAGAACATGGAAAAGATATTGGTCTGAAAGGTACGCTGGAGATCTTCCGGCGTGACATCGGCTATGCTCTGATAGGCATGCTGTTCCCCGGCATTGTTGACCAAAATATCAAGGGTGCCGAAAGTATCGAGGGTTTTTTCAACAACTACCTGAGAAAAAGATGGATCGCCGAGATCTCCGGAGATGGAAATGCACCGGCGCCCGGTCTTCTCGACACGCTCCTGAGTGTCACGAGCATCCTCGTGCTCATCATAATAGACAATGGCAACGTCGGCGCCTTCCTTGGCGAAAAGTATGCTGACAGCCCGGCCGATACCGCTGTCTCCACCGGTGATGATAGCCACCTTATCCAGCAGTTTGCCGCTGGGACGATAATCGTCATCTTCCGTTTTGGGCAGGGGAGTCATTTTAGAGCGCTCGCCCGGTTGTTTGTCCTGATGCTGAGAGGGCTGCTGTCTGTCTTTGTCGATGCTCATGATATCATTCTCCCTGATTAGAAATTTCTCTCAATTTTAATTTACTGCGCCTAACCCTTGCGGGAAGAGGGCGAGCGGTTTCCTTCAGAGCTATTCAGTCGTCGGTAAGCCACACAGCTGCAGCATTTCAACCACCTCTTCCGGTTCCAGATCACGCCAGCGCTTATAGGCATCGGCTACCGCAAACGCACCGTAGTCCTGAACATTTGCGCAGAAAATTTCTTCAACTCTGCCTCCAATGCGAAAGATGGAGGAGATAGGTGCCGTGGGAACAGCCACTACGATTCTTTTAGCACCATGGTCTACAGCCATGTCTATGGCTGCCAGCATAGTGAATCCGGAGGCAATGCCGTCATCAGTCAGGATAACCACCTTTTCTTTAAGGTCCGGAGGAGGTCTGTTGTTTCGGAAGCGGACGTTTCTGCGTTGCAGCTCCCCTCGTACCTTTTCCATCTGCATATTGACTTGGGCCTCACTTAAATGCAGGCTGTCAAGGAGTTCCCGGTTTATAAAGGCCTTACCATTCATAGTCATGGCGCCGAATCCCGCCTCGGTATTGCCGGGAATCTGAATTTTTCGGGTAATTACCAGATCCATAGGCAGATCGAGCTTACCGGACATTTCCAATCCCACCGGTACACCTCCAGAGGGGATGGCAAGAATCATGGTTTCGGATCGATGAGCATACTTGCTCAACATTGCGGCGAGATAGCGGCCAGCATCCTTCCTTCCTGTAAACACGTGATGTTTGTTTCTCAATCGGGGAGCATCAGTCAAAGTACCCGGCATTTGCTTACCTCCCGGTTTAGTGAGCCTGGCAAGAGGGACAAAAATAGGCGCTGCGGCCTGCAACTTTGATCTTCTCGATAGCACCCTGGCAGGAAGGGCATTTCATGTCCCTTCCGCGGTGGTGAGTCAACAATGAATCCGGCATGTTCTGTGGTTCAATGCCCGTTTCGATAACCTGAGCAAAAATTCTTTGCATTGTTTTGAAGACCAGGCCGAGTTGTTCGTCATCCAGGTCGGCAACTTTTGTATTTGGGTGCAGCCTTTCCTGAAACATAATCTCATCGGAATAGACATTGCCGATACCTGAAATAATCTTCTGATTCATGAGTGTCGATTTGAGTGTTCCTCTACGTCCACTCAGGGCTTTCAGAAAATTCTTGTCTGAAAAATCCGGATTCATGACGTCAGGTCCTAGTTTCCGACTCTCAATAAACCGGGTCGCATCATCGATCAACTGAATCTCCCCGAGTTTACGTTGGGAATCATAAGCCAGGACGTAGTCATTCTCGAACTCAATGGCAACACGCACATGATTCGGAGCTTGAGTTCCAGTTTTGTAATATTTAACAAAGCCGGTCATGCCGAAGTGCAGGACCAGGTATTTGGAGTTATCCAATGCCAGCAGACAGTATTTGCCATGTCGTTCTGCTTGTTCGAAGCTGCGTCCTTTGAGCCCTCCAGCTAAAACCGAGGGCCCGGTATTTTTGAGAACCGCAGTGTCGAATACCTTGACATCGCGGATCGTTTTGTGGAGAGCTGTGGATTGAATATATTTCCGAAATGCTTCAACATCAGGTAATTCCGGCATGGTGATACCTCATGGTCTAATGAGATAGTTAAGACCAAGCCAGGCGAACGGCCTGTTCCTGTCGTTTTAATGTAGGTACACCATGGCGCCTTGACAAGTTCTATCCTGATCGGTTCGACGCCACTGCATTTGCTTTTCATGAACTGCCTTGACGGTTGCGGCAGTATTACCTCAATTGATGAGAGTGATGAGATTGTGGTTGGGAAGGACGGCGAAAAGAAAGGGATACTGATGTTATTGCCCTAAAAAATCCTTCTCTTTCCGTTGCCTCGTAATCATATCCTGTCCATAACATACCTCTGCAGGTCCAGGGCGTTATGGATGGCATGACCTTCTAGATCGTTATTGAAATAAGCGAAAACATCCCGCTCTGCCTTTATGTGAATAGCCAGACGATCGGCTACCGCGCTGAGCTTCTGATGGGAATAATTTCCTCCGTAATTTCTTCCGTGAAATCGATAATAGACCCAATCAGCAGTGGTTCTTTCAGGATGATCATAAATCATGTCATGTATACAGAGAGCGGCTCGGTGATTTTCGAGTATTTTAAATATGCTATCATCCAACCAGGTAGGATCGCGGAATTCCACAGTGAAGCGCGGGCCGAAAGGCACTCTTCTTAAAAATTCCTGCAGACGTTCCGGGTTCGCTTTCCAGTGTGGCGGAAGTTGTATTAAAATCGGACCCAGTTTTTTCTGGAGAATGGAGGCCATGGCCATAAATTTATCCAGAGCCTTTTCCGGATCCTTGAGCTTTTTCATATGGGTGCAGTAACGACTGAACTTGAGCGCATAGCAGAAGTCCTCCGGCGCCCTGTCTCGCCAGTTTTCGAAAGTCTCTGCTTTGGGAAGGTTGTAAAAAGTATTATTTATTTCAACAGTTTTGAAGTGTTTGTGGTAATGCCTGAACCAGTTTTTTTTAGGGAGATCTTCCGGGTAGAAAATCCCCTTCCAATGACTGTACTGGTATCCCGATGTGCCGATCCAAACTTGAGCTGTTAGCTTGGTCATTTTTTTACCTTCTTCAGCCAACCTGAGTTGCATAAGAACCTTGAGAAAGATTACTTTTTTGCAAAAAAACAGGAATATGGGGAAGTTTTAAGGGCAAGGGAGAACTTTTCGAGATCATGAATAAACAACTCTCTCACTCTGGGAAAGCGCATTGCCGCTGTCGGGTGATAAGTAACCAGCCATTTGCGGTTATCGTAGTCCAGGAATTTGCCGCGGACATCCCTTAGATCAGCGCTATCCCGGAAAATCTGGAGATAGGCTATTTTGCCGAGCACCAGTACGATAGGTGGATCGAGCAAGGCAATTTGGTCGTCGAGCCAGGCGACCCGGCAGGTTTCAAGTTCTTCTCTGCTTGGATCACGATTTTTGGGCGGCCGGCACTTTACGGCTGAAGTGATATACAGCATATCTCTGCTCAACCCGCATGAGGCCAGTGCAGTGTCGAAATAGCGGCCGGTCCGGCCTGTAAATGGATGTCCACTCTCATCCTCCGCCTTACCCGGCGCTTCACCAACCAGCAGACCAGCAGCCTTGGCGGGACCTTCTCCAAATACCACATGAGTGCGGCTCCGGTGCAGCGGGCATCGTCGGCACTTTTGCGCCTTTGCGGCCAGACGAAAGAGGCTCTCTTCAACTCTATCCATGGTAAATTTCTATCTCAGCTATCTTTTTTCCGTTGTGGCGGATCAAGGCTATAAGTCGATTCCGATTATGACAACAATTGCAATACGTATGCCATTGCCGGCAGAGTAAGTCAATGGCCGGATGATGTGGCATGGTTATTGTATTTAATTTTTGTAGGACGGAGTTGGTTCGGAATCATTGATCCAGACTCCATAGAAAACAGCAAGGATGCTTGCTCATCGATAATTTTCAGCGCAAAAGGAGACGACTCATGGCCTCAGTAGCAAAAATGATCGAGATAAGCGCCGATTCTGAAAAAAACTTTGAAGATGCATTGTCGGTGGGAATCCAGCAGGCCTGCGAAACTTTGAGGAATGTGCGCAGTGTCTGGATAAAGGACCAGGAGGTGATAATTTCCGACTCAGGTCCCAAGGTCTACCGTCTGCATCTCAAGGTCACCTTCGCCTTGGAAAAATAACAGATACTACCTTACCGGTTGGATTCACTTCTCTGAGTTTCACACCTGAAGCAAATACTATGTGAGAAACTCATTTCCGGAGGCGAACGCTTAACAAGGTAGAGTTCCGGACTGATGCCAGATGAGGAGGAACCGAAGGTGCGAGCCAGGAGGATGTACAATTTTAATCCGACGAGACGAGATTATTGTCCTGCAAAGCAAGACACCGGGGATGGAATATTAAACTGAAGGTTTTCGATCCTCTGAAAAGCGGGATTTTACATTATGCCGTAAGAGGTGCTTTTTATGGAAAGAGAACAACAGCAGAATATTGAAAAACGGCTCAAGGATTTGCATCAAGAGCTTATTGAAAAACGGCAAAAACTAGAAGAAGCCAGGATCAATCTAGGTCTCAAGGAGGTCGAATTCGAAGAGAACGCAACCAATGCCCAGATGGCCGATGGATTGGATCGGTTGGATGATCAGGTAGAAAATGAAATCGCGGCCATCAATCATGCACTCGATCGCCTTCGCCTGGGAGAATATGAAATATGTGAATCCTGTGGCCGTACCATTTCTGCGAAAAGATTGGAAGCACTTCCCTGGACGGCGTCGTGTATACGGTGCGCAAAGGGTGAGGAAGGTGAGGTTGGGGAGGAGGATTTGAATGAAGAAGAGGCAATTTTGGGAGCTGAAGAACAGGTGGAGTTGCCGGAGGACCTACAGGGACTAAATGATGAGCAGCTGGAGGCTGCAGTGATAGATGCCATTCTCCGGGATGGACAGGTTCCCCTTGATGATCTGTCGGTCACCTGCAGCAAGGGCTTTCTTCGGGTCGAAGGCGCTTTGCCGGACAAGCGGCAGCATAGCCACCTTCAGGAGATCATCTACGACGTTCTTGGATTCAGAGATGTAGAGGAAATAATCAGGATAGATCGAACGGCCTGGGCGAGAAAGGATCGCACTCCGGGGATCAACAATGAAGAAGAGGAAGAACCGGATAGTGCCGAAGGTGTTGGGACCGAAACCATTGAGGCGGTAAAGGAAGGCAAGACAATCAGCCCGGCCGATGAAATTATCCCGGAAAAAGGCGGCCGCAAGTGACGCCTAAATCAGGTGCTGAGCATGAGCTGACAAAACAGACAATTGCCGGCCCCGCAACAGAACGGAAAAAAGTATGGATATGATAGACATCAGTGAATTTAAATCTCTTCTGCAGGAGCAAAAATGGCCTGCGGTATCCCTTTATATGCCTGTCAGTCGGATCGGAGACCAACAGGATTCCATTCGTTATAAAAATTTTATCACTCAGATCGAGACCCGGCTGATAGATGGAGGAATGCGGAGCGCTGAAGCACGCAGTTTCCTCGATCCGGAATATAAGCTCGTACAGAATCAGGGATACTGGAAGCATATCGGCAGGGAAGGATTGGCGGTCTTCCGTGCAGGAGATGTGGCATTGCGTTATCATCTGCCCATATCTTTTCAGGAGCTGATACAGGTGGGACATCGTTTCCATGTCAAGCCTCTTGTTCCTTTTCTGGAAAATCAACCCTATCTTGTAGTCACTTTAAACAAGAACGGTATTCACCTTTATCAGGGGGATAGATTTGAAATCAGAGAAATAGAACTGCCGCCGGATACTCCACGGAACATGGGGGAGGTTCTGCGTTATGACGATCCCGAAAGTCAACTGACCTACCATACTCAAAGCGGCTCTTATGGAGAAGGAAGTCGGCCGATGTATCATGGACAGGGAGTTGGCATCGACGAAGAAAAGGTAAACCTGGAGCGGTATTTCCAGGCCGTTGATCGTGGACTTTTTCCTCTGCTCGATCAGAAAAACTGCCCCATCATCCTTGCCGGAATTGATGAACTGGCTGCCATCTACAGGCATACCACCAAGAGCAATGCTGTTCTCAAGGAAGTTGTCGGCAAGAATCCCGATGATCTTTCTATAGAGGAACTTCACCAGAAAACCTGGAAGATTGTGGCAAATTACTATGCTAGGGGAGAAGACAATGCCCTAACTGAGTTGGGCAATAATCTGGGTACCGGTAGGGTTAGCGACGACCTGCAAAATGTCCTTATCGCCGCCAGTGAGGGACGTGTCGATACACTGTTTGTGGTCCAAAATGAACAGGTCTGGGGGACGTTTGACCATGATGAGAGGAAAATGGTTCAGACAAATGAGATGAACAGCGGCTCGGTTGACCTGCTCGATGAGGCTGTATTCTGGACGATGCTGAAGAGAGGAAGGATATATTTCAAGGAGCGAAAGGACATGCCGCAGGACTCGGCAGTTTGTGCTCTTCTACGGTACTAGTTGGAGCGGCTCAGACAGTTGCCGCTGTTCTGATCGAAGATGTGCAGCTTGTCAATATCCGCTTTAAGACGCAGGGAATCTCCTCTCGATAGGCGGCGTGAAGGGTCCACCCTGACGATGCCCTGTATTTCTTTTTCCGGACTGATACGCCTGTCCAGCTCCTCGGGAAGGGATACCGACGTGCCTTCTCTGTTCTCCAGTGTAAAATGAACAAAGGCGTCGGCGCCGAGCCATTCGATCATGGAAACGGTGGCTGACATCTGCGGTTCTTTTTCTTTGTCATCAACTATTTGAAGATGTTCTGGCCGCAGACCTGCGATTATATTTCTGTCCGATTCCGCTCCCTGAACTGACGTTAGATCCATGTCTCTGTCCAATACCGGCAGGTGCAGTTTACCCCGGCTCAGACGACCCGGAATGAAATTCATGGCGGGTGATCCAATGAACCCGGCAACAAAAATGTTGGCCGGATCATTGTAGAGCTCGCGCGGAGTCCCTACCTGCTGCAGATAACCTCTACGCAAAATTGCCAGCCGGTGCCCCAGAGTAATGGCCTCGGTCTGGTCATGAGTAACATAGATCATGGTGGTTCCAAGCTGTTCCTGAAGACGGGCAATTTCGCCGCGCATCTGGCCTCTTAGCTTGGCATCGAGATTGGATAAAGGTTCATCAAGCAGAAAGGCTGCAGGTTCGCGAACGATTGCCCGGCCCATGGCCACCCGTTGCCGCTGCCCACCGGAAAGACTGCGCGGCATGCGATCAAGTAACTCGCCAAGCTCCAGAGCCTCGGCTGCTTTTCTTACCCTGCGCCCTATTTCCTGCTGTTGCATCCCCGCAAGTTTTAGGGGAAAAGCGAGATTATCGCGCACACTCATGTGAGGATAAATGGCATAACTCTGGAAAACCATGGCCATATTTCTTTGACGCGGGGCGAGATGGTTAATTGATTTCCCGTCAACCCGTACCTCTCCGGAGCTAACGCTGTCGAGCCCGACGATCATGTTGAGCAGGGTTGACTTGCCGCAGCCCGACGGGCCTAGCAGTATGAAGAATTCACCGTTGCCGACGGTCAGGGAAACATCTTTGACGGCCTCCGTGCCGTCGGGAAATATCTTGCTGATGTTGTCGAGCTGAATTTCAGACATTTTTTACCATATACGAAAATATGAAAGGGCCTGATCTGCTGCTCATCCCTTGACAGCCCCGGCGGTCAGCCCCGCGACAATCCGCCGCTGGAAAATCAGCACCATAATAATCAGTGGAATGGTCACTACCACCGCAGCGGCGGCAATTGAACCGGTGGGCTGCTCAAAACGTGAACTTCCTGTAAAGAATGCTATGGCCGCAGGAACGGTTCTTGCCTGGTTAGTGGAAGTGAGCGAGATAGCAAAAAGAAAATCGTTCCAGGCAAAGATAAAAACAAGAATGGCGGCACTGAAAATACCCGGTGCGGCCAGCGGCACAATCACCATACGGAAGGCCTGAAAAGCCGTGGCGCCGTCCACCTGGGCCGCCCTGTCCAGATCCCAGGGAATTTCACGGAAGAAGGCGGCAAGCGTCCAGATTGCCAGAGGGAGGGTCAGGGTGATATAGGGCAGGATAAGGCCCGGCCAGGTATCGTAAAGACCGACCAGGCGCCACATGTTGAACAGAGGCCCGACGATAGACACCGGAGGAAACATCGCAACGGACAGGGTGAAAGCGAGAAACAGCCCGCGCCCGCTGAACTTCAGCCTTACTATGGCATAAGCGGCAAACATGGCGATTACAATTGACAGCAAGGTGGAGAGAAAGGCGATGCCAAGCGAGTTCCACAGTGCTGCAGGAAACTGCGCATCAGTAAAGATGGCCTGATAATGTTCAAAGGTAATGCGCCGTGGCCAGAAGCGGTTGTCGTTGAGATCTGCTGGATATTTCAGGGAAAGCGATACAATCCAGACAATCGGGATCAGGGCGTAGACAACCGCCAGCATACTGCCGGCGATCCAGTACAGACGCTCGAGACGGTTTTGGCCTCGGCTCATGGCTCCTCCCCGCCGGTCAGTGACCGGGCGATGCCGAACCCACGTAAATACACGGCGGCAACCAGGAGTACACAGATGAATATCAGTATCGAAACCGTGGAGCCAAGTCCCATATTGAGCCTCGAAATCATGGCATGGTAGCCGATGATGGATACCGATTCGGTGTTGTGCGCTCCTCTTGTTTGCACGAATACCGTATCAAAGATACGGAAGGCATCCAGGGTGCGGAAGAGCAGGGCCACTGCGATAGTGGGCTTCATGATCGGCAGAATTATCAAAGTGAAGCGCTGCCAGGCAGTGGCGCCATCGACGCGTGCGGCCCGTAGCAGGTCTTCCGGTACCAGGGTCAGCCCGGCGAGGAGCAACAGCGACATGAAAGGAGTCGTCTTCCAGATTTCCGTGAGGACGATGACGAAGAAGGCGCTCCATCGTCCACCGAGCCAGGACAGCTCCAGGCCCGAAAGGTTATTGACGAAACCGGTTGTGGGAATGAAGGCAAATTTCCAGATCAGCGCCGCCACTACGGTAATGATGCCGTAGGGAACCAGAATGGAAGCCCTGACCAGTCTGCGGCCGATGGTTGCCCTATGCATCACCAGAGCGAAGATCATACCGAGAACCAGCTCGATACTGACTGAGCTGACGGTAATCATCATGGTATTGAGTAAGGCTTCCCACCAGACTGATGAACTGAGAACAGAAAGGTAATTATCGAAGCCTGTGAAGGCACGACGCTCGGGAAAACGGAGGTCATAGCGGAACAGGCTAAGCCAGCAGGCATAGATAATTGGGTAGGCTGTTACCACTGTCATGGTGAGCAGGGCCGGAGTACAAAGAAGCCAGCCGAGTTTCTGGTCGGTGAGCCCGGCTGGTTTCACAGCAGTCCCTCCGAATGCAGAGCACGCCTGATCTTCTCGCGCAGGCGGCTGACATCCTGCTCGGGATTAATGGAACGCATAGGATGAAGAGTATGGCTGATGGCCAGGGAAATGTCATTGTAGAGCGGAGTCTGTGGGCGCAGTACGCCACTTTTCAGGGATTCCAGAAGGGTATCGGCAAAGGGAAAGGTCTCGCGGACCTCACTGTCCTGATAGAGGGCGACGATGGTGGGGGGAAGACCGCCTATTTGGGCCGCCAGCCGCTGATTTTCCTCCGATGCCAGGCAGGAGGCCGCAGTAAAGGCCATTTCTGGATGGGGGCTTGATGCGGCTATGCCGAGATTAAGACCACCGATGGTAACCCTGCTCGGATGTTCCTTGGAGACGGCGGGCCAGCGGGCCCAGCCTACATGCTCTGCTATATCGGGAGCATTCTGCCAGGCGCTGGGCCAAACGAAGGTATAGTTGACCATGAAGGTGGATTCTCCCGCTTCAAAAGCGAGACGGGATTGATCCTCGCGGCTGGTGGCAAGGGAAGAAGGTGCCGACGGAGAGAGAGCGAGGCGCTGCATCACTTGCAGAGCCTGACGGGTGGGGTCTTCGTCTAGCTCTACCTGATCTTCCCTGTCATCCAGAATTGAGCCTCCGGCCGAGGCCAGCAAGGAGTTGAAAAAAACTGTCAGACCTTCATATCTTTCTCCTTGGGCCTGTATGGCACCGATTTCGCCTAGAGATTCGGCCAGTTCTATCATTTCTTCCCAGGTCTCAGGCGGTGTTTCTACTCGATCGGTCCGATACCAGAGCAGCTGAGTATTGGTAGTAAACGGTGCAGTATGGAGGCGCCCTTCATAAGTGGCGCTTTCTACGGCACTGCTCAGCCTCCCCTGAATAACCGTATCCGCCAGATCTTCCGGCCAGGGCAGAATCCAGCCGGCCGCGGCAAATTCAGCCGTCCAGATCACATCCATGCCGATAATGTCAATGTCAGGATCCCGGGCGGCCAGCCTTCTTACCAGCTGTTCACGCTGCTGATCGGCGTCGGCCGGCAGAGGGACCATGTCAATGGAATACTGCCCTCCGGATTCGCGGGAACAGGTATTTGCCGCCTGGACAAAAGCCCCTGAAGGTTCATCGAAAGTATACCATTTCAACACCGGCCCTGTGAAAGATGGTTCCTCACTGCAGCCGCCGATAGAGAACAGCACAACAACAATGATTCCAAGGAACCGACAGTATGGAAGCAAACCACTCATGCATCGGGAAAAAACCCGAATATTTTTAAGGAAAGTATGAGATCTGATCATCTTCAGGCATGAAAGCATTGATTGTTATGATCAACTCTGAAAGAAAAAGGATAGCAAAACTTGGATAGGCAGCAGGGAAAACGTGTTACGGGTTATAGTTGACTGGATGAAAAATCGTGATATACGCTGCGAAAGTGCGAAAGTTTTGCGGCAGATTTCTGACTATACATAGATTGCCTCGAGTGGCGGGGAAATTACATCTCCACCTCGCCCTCCTTTAATTGTGCAGCAAAAATATTATGATGTAAAGGCGGGACGTATCTTTTTATAATTGGTGCAAAGGAAAAATAAGGTAAAATCAACAACACGGATGGAAGCAACAAAAATGAAGAAACCTTCTGATTTAAGAATTAGTATTTGATCTGAGATGATGTCTAAAAAAAAACAGATAAGCAAAGCTAGCGGGAGTTGCTGCCAGGTGTCAAACCATAATGTCCAGAAATGTTGAAGAGGAGGTGTAGCTTGAAAATCTTCGGTATGCCGTTCAAGGGGAAACTCCGGCGCCTTTTCGGAATTGGACTTGTTTTGGCGGCTCTGCTTGCCGGTGCTGCCGTCGAGTTTTTTCTTAAACCCAATAAAGAGGTAAGTATTGGCGAACTTGCCAAAAAACGTGTTGCCTCCTACGAATGGCACAATAGTGCTCATCAGATCCTCCTGGTCGATGATCCTGTGGAAGCCTTTATGCTGCGGCGGCAGATGATCCGAGAGGCCAAGCAATCAATCGATCTCTGCACCTTTCTCTGGCGCGATGATGAGGCAGGACTGACGTTGGTGCAGGATCTGATAGCTGCAGCTGAGAGGGGAGTTCGCGTGCGGCTGTTGGGAGACGGTATCTTTTTTATGCGCAATCCCAGCAGGGTAGCGGCCATAGCCCAGGCCAGCAAGAGACTTGAAGTTCGGTTATATAACCCCATTAATCAGCAAGTTGCCAGCATTGATGTGGGAATTCTGGAGAACCTGATGCTGGATTTTTCCAGCGTCAACCAGCGCCTGCACTTGAAAATTTTCACCGTCGATGGCCGGCGGACCCTTATCGGCGGACGCAACGTCGGCAATGAATATTTCGGAGTGAACAATAAATTGAATTTCATTGATCGAGATATCCTCATAAAAGGGCCGGCTGTAGCTGATGCCGTTGATGCTTTTGAATTATTCTGGAAGGACTCTCGTTCGAAGACTGCAATGAAACTGGATGATGTCGCCGCAAGTGTACCGGATACGGAGTGGCTGCAACAGGCGCCGCAGGAAGCAATGGCAGAGGTCGATGAGGCAACCGGCCGGTGGCGCTCGGTCAACAGAATATCCATCTGGTATGATCGTCCAGGACTTATCGGTGATCAGCCTGATTACAATCCTCAGCTGCTGGCTGATCGTCTGGCAGCGCTTGTAGGCTCTGCAGACCACTCAGTGATTATCGAGACGCCGTATCTGGTGCTGAGTGATCGTTCTCACGCGCTCTTTAGAAATCTGCGCTCCGAAAAACCGGATCTGCCCATCAGGGTCCTCACCAACAGCCTGGCTTCGACCGACGCCTGGCAGACTTATGTGGCCTTTCAGCCTCAGTTGCGCATCATGCTGGGAGACCTTCGCCTTCTTCTTCACCTGAAAAAGCCAGATACTCTGGTTGAACGATCGGGCAACCGGGATACTACGAGCAGTCTGCATTCCAAAACCAGCATAATCGATAGCCGGTTTACGGCAATAGGTTCATTCAACTGGGACCCTCGCTCGGGAGTATGGAACGCCGAGGTCATGGTGGTCATTGATGATGAATCTCTGGCTACCGATCTCAGCGAATATCTGCAGCCGCTGTGGTCTCCCGAGGGGGCCTGGGTGGTAGCTGAGCTTGAGCAGCCGATCGGGCTGGAGCAGATCGATGCCATCGGTTCGACCGTTCATACTACCATTTCAGAAATAATCGGCATCAATCTGTGGCCATTGACCAATACCGCCTGCTTTGAATGGAAAGGAGGGAAAATGGTATCTCCTTATGATCCGGAATTCCATAAGTATTACCGTCCTGTCGGCTCGTACCCCCAGGTCTCATTCATTGATCAGAAGCGCATTCTGACAAATCTGCTGCAGCCGATAAGCAGACCTTTTACCCCTACTCTATGACTATATAGGCCTTTTTCGTTTGGAGTTCGGTTTGATAGTAGCGGGAGCGCAAGCTATTTGTCCTGTTGTTGCAGCAGCAGCAGACCCAGGAGTGCGAAAAGAATGTGGATCACGGAGGCGGCAAGGGCGGGAGAAATATAGCCGACTTTGGCAAACGACTGCAATGCTCCCCAGAAACCCCAGGCAACAAAGGCCAGCATGCAGCTGGCAGGTATGGCAATAGCCAGGTCCCGACCCCATTTCTGATAGGAGAGGGTGAGAATCGGCAGACCCAGGAGCAAAAGAGGAATTCCCAGCAAAATATAGGAGAGGCGGCTGTAAAAATTGGTCCAGGAGACCATTTCTTCTTCGGGGGCCTGTTTTTTGAGGGCTTCGCGGAACAGCCCGGTCAACGAGAGTTCGGCAGATCTGTATTCCGGAATGAAGAAATGATCGGGAGATTCCGGCAAAACATCCTGTGTATTTTCGAATAAGGTGTATTTATAATCACTCTCGCCGATCAATTCCTGGGTTTGGCCACTATGAAAATGCCAGGTACCATCTTTCCAGTCAGCCTGTGCCGCGCTGAGCATCAGTTTAAGATTATAGTTCTCATTCCAGCGGGAGTACGAGAAATTCCGGAAAGAGAGTTTGTCAGTATCGGGCCACTCAAATGAATAAAATCCTTCCTGGCCTTTGTAATAATAACGGCCACTCCTGTGGATTCCCAGCGGAACCTTGCCCTGAAGCTGCTCGTACCAGATCGTATTCGTGGTGGCGATGCTTTTGGGCAATAGGAACTGCGCCATGGCAAGGAATATTAAGGTTACCAGTACCGCACCCATAATAATGGGCCTGACAATGATTTTAAGAGGAATGCCGCCTGCTTTTAAGGCACGTAATTCATTGTTATGGTTAAGGATGCCAAATGTAATAACTCCGGAGAGCAATATGAGCACCGGTCCGAGCTGATCAAGGATAAATGGAATGTTTAAGAGAAAAAATTTGAGGGCAAGAGCCATTGTTCCACCATGTGCGGTGAATTTATCAATCTTTTCAAAAAAATCGATGAGAAGATAAATAGCAACAAAAGCGGTTGAAGCAGTCGCAAAATTAACGGCAAACTGGGCCAAAAGGTAGCGGTTGAGCAGGATCACGATTTTCACTTGTTAACGCAAGAGTCTATAGGAGATGAAAAAGCCCAACATTACCGCAACAATTCCCGTGGCATTGGAGAAAAGCAGATAGGAGAGAGCGTGATATGGCTCACCGGCTTTGATGTATTGCACTGTTTCCCGGGTGAAGGCTGAAAATGTAGTGAAGCCCCCCAGAAATCCGGTAAAGAGAAAAAGTCTGAATTCATTGTTTATGTGGATTTTGTCAAAATAGCTCCAGAAGAATCCAATGAGAAGTGAGCCGATAATGTTCACCATAAAGGTTCCTATGGGAAAATTCAGCGAACTCACCCTCTCGGCGAGTACGGCTATGAAGTATCTGCCTAATGAGCCGGCTGCACCCCCGAGGCCCACGGCAAGTATCTTTACCATTTTTATTGTATTTCCTAATCCAGCTGAGTTGGCTATTCCCTTAGCTATAGAGACCGATTCACAGATTAAATGATATTTTTTTGTTTTTGTTCAACGTTCATCTTAGGTACCATTATCGGCATCCATCGTCAAGCAGAAGCACCGTATGGGGAAAAGGATTGGAGGGTGAAACTGGATTGACTTTGTCTCTTCGACAGCAGCTTTTTTCCTTTAAAATTGAGATGTACCGGATAGACCACCACCCCATGAGACTCTTGCATTTTAGAAGACTAGTATGCTATAGTGAATTTTCGTGTGTGCTGAAAATTACGGAAAGCCAGAAGATAACAGGCTTTTTTTAGCATTTTCCTGCCCTGTTTGATTTCCGAAACATGAAAAGGGGCTGAATTTTAGAGGAGGCATTTTGCATTTTTGAAAGGCATTCGACATGCCTGTCCAGGGGTCATTTGGGAGTGGTGTCGGCTGCAAGGGTGTTTACGGCAAACTCAACAAAACGGCCGGATACACCCCTTTTCGGGGGAGAAAGTCCAGAATGCAAATGTTAACAACAAATGGCACGGAAAAGTAAAGGATGCAATCCTTCTATTCTTGAGCAATCGGCGCGAAGATCGACCAAAGAGCGTTTGAATCAATTCTGGAAAGTCTTTGAAAAAGAGGACGAAGTTCTTGTCGTCATCAATGCCGATCCTGATGCTCTGGCTTGTGCTCTTGCGGTAAAGAGACTGCTGCGCTATAGAACAAAAACCGTTGCCATAGCCCATCCTAATGAAATACGGAGGCTCAACAATGTGGCAATGGTTGAAAGATTAAAAATTCCGTTGGAACGATTAAAGAATGTAAAAGTTTCGAAGTACTCAAAGTTGGTTCTGATCGATTCACAGCCGAGTCATTTGCCGCCGTTTGAAAAATTGCCCTTTAATGTCATAATAGACCATCATCCCATTGCCGGTAATTGGGAGGCGGACTATATAGATATCCGTCCTGAGTATGGAGCTTGCTCAACCATGATGGTGGAGTATTTGCGGGCCGCTTCGATGAAACCCTCAGTCATTCTGGCAACCGCGCTTTTTTATGCCATCAAGGTAGACACTCAGGATTTCGAAAAGAAAGGCGGCCTGGCCGATGGCATATCCTTTCGTTATCTCTTTAATATTGCCAATAGAAACCTGGTTCGCAAATTTGAATTGACGGAACTGAGAAGATCCGAACTGAAATATTTCAGTGAAGCACTGGCAGCGCTTAAGTATTCCAAGAGAAGGTATTACACCCATGTCGGTAGGGTACGGAGCCCTGATGTTCTGGTCATAATTGCCGATTTTCTTAATCACGTCGGTGAAATAGACTGGGTGTTCGTCTCTGGTATTCATGGAGATAAGCTGGTGGTTATCTTCCGCTGTGACGGCTATCGCAAGAGTGCCGGAAAACTGGCGACACGGATTTTCGGCTCTATCGGTTCAGCCGGTGGGCACAAAGATTCGGCGCGGGCGGAAGTTCCTTTGAAAAACCTGGATATCGATGATAAGGATTTCAATACCCTGACTCTTAAAAGATTGACAATGCGACATATGTGATCATACTTTTGCCGGTGTGATCCCAAAGTAACGACAGGGATCTTCGGCTTTTGCGAGGATATCACACCAGATAATCTCAGTTGAGGTGCCGCGAAGCTCCCAACTGGTTAGATGGAAAGTTCCTATATACAAGGGCTGTTGCACGGGAGATCGGGCTTTCTCGAAGTCCGCGCTTGTGGTGACGCCAGCACAAAAAAAACTTCTCTGTTGTCATCCGCATCTTGGCAAATATATCGTTCTGTTATAGTGTTAGAAGAGGCTGGCCGCTACATCAATCATCACTCCCAACATATACCAGGGGGGGAAGGTTCGCCCCCAACGGAAAAAAACTATGCTTAGACCAGAGACACTTGCCATGGTACTTGCCGGGGGAAGGGTGGATGAACTCACTGCCCTGACCTATTATCGCCCTAAGTCCGCGGTTCCTTTCGGTGGATTTGGCCGGGTAATCGATTTCGCTTTGAGCAATCTGATGAATTCCGGAATTGAGCAGGTTGCCCTTCTCAGTCAGTACCGCAGCTATTCGCTGATTAATCATATCGGCACTGGCGCTGCCTGGGATATGATCGGCCGGTATCGTCACATTTCCATCCTGCCGCCGTTTCTGGGAACTGAAGCGACGGATTGGTACAGGGGGTCGGCCGATGCCGTTTTCAAAAATCTTGATTATGTCCAGTATCACAATCCAGAAGAGATCCTGATTCTTTCCGGTGATCACATCTATAAGATGGATTACCAGGATATGATCAATTACCATCGGCAAAAAGACGCCGACCTGACCATAGCTTTCATAGAGGTGCCGTTGGCGGAAGCGCATCGGTTCGGCGTGGGTTCGGTGATTGAAGATGAAGATGGCCGCGGGGGGAAGGTGCAGAAATACTGGGAAAAACCTCAACAGCCGCAGTCAAACTGGGCATCCCTGACGGTTATGTGCTTTCGGCCTCAGGTGCTGTATGATGCCTTGAAGCAAAACCAGCAGGAAGAATCGTTTGAGTTCGGGCGTGATATTATCCCCCAACTGCTGGAGCATAATTATCGGGTTTACGGGTACAAATTTTGTGGATACTGGGGATATACCCGTACCGTCGAAGAGTATTGGCAATCCAATATGGATCTTCTCGGAGAAAACCCTGTCATCGATCTGGAAAAGTGGGGCTTTAGAACCAATCTGGATCACAGGGGTATTCGAGATTTCCAGCCTGTTCTCACAGGGACGGATGCCAGGGTCGACAACAGCCTCATATACAATGGCTGCATTATAGACGGTGAAGTAAGAAATTCGGTCATCTTTCCCGGTGTTGTCGTGAAGAAAGGAGCAGTCATTGAAAATTCAGTGATTTTCTTCAATAATGTCATCAATGAAAATTGCCGTCTCAACAAAGTCGTGGCCGATGTCAACAATAACTATGGCCGGAATGTGGTAATAGGGGCGGAACCGGGGAGCAGCGCACAAAAAGTTACCGTGATCGGCTGGAATAACCAGGTACCGCTGCAGACCAGAATCGAGGAAGGTGCCACCATATATCCAGCGATCCAGCAATCGCACTGGCCTTCCATCGTAAAATATGGGGAGGTGCTGCGATGAGCCGTTTTAAAAATGCCCTGGTTCTCCTGTTGGCCGGTGGAGTCGGCAGCCGTCTCAATATTCTGGTGAAGAGACGGGCCAAACCCGCTGTTCCTTTTGCCGGGATCTACCGGATTATCGATTTCAGCCTGAGTAATGTCATGAACTCGGGACTGAGGAAGGTCGGTGTGTTGACCCAGTACAAGCCGCTATCCCTGATGAGTCATCTCGGCAGCGGCGAGGCTTGGGATTTCACCGGACGAAGCAGGGGCATCAGTATTCTTCCGCCGAGAACCGGAGAAAAGGAGTCGGACTGGTATAAAGGTACCGCGGATGCGGTGCGCAGAAATATCGATTTTCTTGCCGACAATCCGGCTAAAGAAGTGCTTATCCTATCCGGTGACCATATTTATCAGATGGATTTCGATGCCATACTTGAATATCATCGTTCAAAAAATTCCGATATCACCGTTGGCATGATGGTCGTCCCCAAGAGCGAAATGTACCAATTTGGTGCAGGTATCATCGACGAGCGCAACAGGGTAGTTGGTTGGGAGGAGAAACCCAAGAAACCCAAGTCAAACCTCGCCTCTATGGGAATCTATGTGTTCGACTACGATTATTTAATGTCTTCACTGATGCGTGACAAAAATGATGTTGATTTCGGCAAGCATATTCTCCCGCACGCCATAGCAAATGACAATGTTTTTGCCTATCCCTTTTACGGCTATTGGCGAGATGTTGGGACCGTGCAGGCGTACTGGCAGGCGAATATGGACGTAATCAATCTCGATAGCGGGATCTCACCGCAGAAGTGGCAGATACGCACCAATGTCGAGGCGGAAGGCCGACCCGCGGACCGGGCTCCCGCCCGATTTGCCACTACATCCAAGGTTTCAAGATCATTGATTTCAGCAGGCTCCAACATTCGAGGAACAGTGATAAACTCGGTGCTGTCTCCTGGGGTGATAGTGGAAGAAGGGGCTGTTGTCAAAGATTCTATTGTCTTCACTGATTGCGTCATCAAAAATAATGCGGTGGTCGATCTCTCCATTCTGGACAAGCGCGTGATCGTGGAGGCCAATTCCGTTATCGGTTATGGAGAAGGATTCGATATTGTCAACAAGGTTGAGCCTTCTCATCTGTATACAGGTATCACCATTATCGGTAAAGGAGCACATTTGCCGGAAGGGGCGCAGGTCGGCAGGAATTGTGTGATCGATTCGAGAGTCGACGAATCATTTTTTACTACTTCAACTGTAGCCGATGGTGAATCTATTCTGCTTAATCAAGAGTAGCAAATAATATGATCCGTAAAAGTGCTTGAGTAGAGGATTTATTTTCTACCTACATGATTCAGGGCAGAAAGACATAGATTGAGCTGACGCTGAATATCCATATTGCTGCTACCGCAATTGTTGCTCGTCTGTTGTTCAGACCCTGACCTTGTATCATACTCATTCTGACCAGCCTGAAAGCCCAGAAAAACGCCAGGGCCATGCAAACAATCAAGATCATACGGGCAAACTCGCCCGTTTGATAACGCAAAGTGTAGTTTAGTAATGGAGCAAGGATCCAGAAGGGAATAGCGGCAAGACCGATAAGGTCAAAGACCAAGCCAAAGCCACCATGACCGCCGAAGGCTTTGGACGCAGCCCAATATACCATGGTGCAGGCTATGAGGGCTCCACATATAGTGACGATGCCCGCTGTGGAGAAGATAAGAGGCGTGATGAAGGCGAATTTGTCGTCCAGGGGTAATTCCGGTGTGGTCTGCAGGGCTCCGAGCAGGTTGGAAAATCCATAGATAATCCCAAGTATAAAAATATTGCCGAGGGCGTATTTTCTGGCCTTGCCATCCAGTGCCAACTGAAAAACATCTTCATTGCCAACCAGCATTCCTTTATAAATATCAGCCATTTTCATCTGCCCTTCAATCTCTTTTCTTAAAAAAATAAAAATAAACGGCTGTTCTGCAATCATTTGAGATTGCAGAACAGCCTGAGTGACGGTGGATTAGGCAACCCAGCCGCCTGGTAATAATGACCAGATCATGATGAGAGCACTGATGCCGGCAACAATAACGCCGGCCATGGTGCTGTTGTAACGTTCCTCACTGTAGACGGTCCAGCCGTGGATGGAATCGACCAGCCGTTTGTTTTCCTCAAGCGGAATATGCACCAGCATCGCCGGGATTCTGTTGGTAATCATGGAAATAGTAGTTACCAGAAAAAAGCAGAGAGGTACACAGAGAAGTGCACCGGACATTCCCAGCTTTGCCTGAATCCCGCTGGCCAGGGTGATATTGGGAAAGACGTATGGAGATACGATAACATAGGTGAGTCCGGAAACCAAGGATCCTATTGTTGCACCGAAACGGTTAGCCTGCTTCCACCAGACGCCGAGAATCACCAGCGGTGCACAGGTTACACCAGCCATACCGAATGCCCAGAGTACGGAGACGACCAGAAAGGTCGGCGGATTTAGGGCGATGAGAATGGCAACCAGGCCGCCACCGGCAATCGCGCTATAGTTAAGTATCTTGGTTTTATCTTCGGGAAGATCAGGCTTGAGCGTAGCGATAATATCCTGGGCGATCAAAGCCCCGATTGCCATAAGATTGGCGCTGATGGTTGAGAGACCCGCGGCTATGGCACCGGCGATAACGAAGGCGAGAACCCATGGCGCGTTATAGACACTGTTGAGAATAAGGGTAATCTTGTCGAAGTCTGTAGGGGCTATGGCCGATCCCGATGTTGCCTGAAAAAAGACCCCGGAAAAACCCATGGTGTAGGTGGCGCTGAAGGTGATGCCACAGAAGAAGGTAAACCAGACCATTGCACCTCTGGCGCTCTTCAAGGAAGAAGACGTGTAAATCCTCATACCGAGATGGGGCAGTCCCATGGCGCCGATGGTCAGAGTGGGAATAAGGGCAAAGTACCATTTAAAACCATACTTCATGTCGAAGAAGTCAGGTACCGCGGCGAGCATTGCCGGGACCATGTCGCTGTAGAGCAGCGGGGGGAAGTACCAGCCGGTACCGCCCATGGCCTTCATGATCGCACCAAGCGGCACGATAAAAGCGATTCCCATCAGCACCATCTGGAAGGCTGCGTTGTAGGAGGTTCCGTACATTCCGCCGATGGCGACATAGCCGACAATAAGGGCACCGCCGCCAATCAGGGCGAGGGTATAGTTAATGCCGAAGAGCATCTGGAAAACCTTGGCGACTCCTATCATCTGGCCGATAGCATACATGACCATAATAAGTACCATAAAGCCCGCCACCACCCAGGAGGTTTTCAGGCCGTATCGTTCACGGACAAAATGCGCCGGAGTGAAAGCCCCCATTCTGCGCAGGGGAGTACCGTACCACAATGTTATGAGAGGGATTGAGAGACCGAACTGGATCCACATGTAAACAAAGGGAACCTTGAGGTTGAGGATCAGGGCGGTCACTCCCAGAAAAGTTGCCAGACTCATATAGCTCGAAGCCATGCCGAGGCCATTGGCTAGAGATCCAATTGAACGTCCGGCGGTCCAGTAGTCAGTTGATGATTTGGCGGCACGCGCTGAATACCAGCCGACGAAATAGAATATGATGAATGAAGCTGCTACAAATATGATCCCAATGGTAGGATCTTCAAGTGCCCAATTCTGTTGTTCCATGATCTTGCCCCTTTAGATTGATTCTTCAACGACATCCTGCATCGCTTCAATTTCATCGTCCAGATTATTGGTCAGTTTTGCCTGGATGGCAGTAACTGCCATCAGACCCAACCATCCCATGAGCACCGGGATAATGTATTGAGAAGGGAAGCCGAAAATCATGTGGCCCCGCAGGGCGGGAATGGCCACGAAAAACAATCCGCAATGGCCGCAGAGTAGTAGGAGCACACTGAAAATCATAGTGTACCTAATTTCCTTTTTATACGCGCTGTTCATTTTCTCCTCCTTTTTATGATGATGCTGCTGCTCCGCCGTCCTCTTGACCCCCGATCTCATCGCCGCAATTTTGTTTCGGGCAGAAAAGATCCGGCACTGCGCCGGTGAGATCCATAATAAAAAGATGACGAACCTGTATGTGCTCCTCAGAAGTTTGTTGAAGATGTCTCTAAGAAGCCGATGCTGCAAAACCACAAAATATTTGGCCTATTCCGTGGTTTATATATATCCCGCAGACCAAGAGTCTAGAGGCTCTTGAGATGAGGGGAAATCAGCTAACCCAGCAGAGCTGGACTCTTAACAGCGCCTTTTTGAAGTGTTTTCCTGCAAAGGCGCAGGAAAAGATCGCTAAGGTATAAAAAAGCATTTGTAGATCGAGCGCTCGATCAAGAAGCGATCGGATCTCTAACCTGATGGAAGAGACACAATATCTGGTTAGAGCAGTCGGAGGAGACTTTGCTGCTCGACATTAGATGCTCTGTAAAAGCAACATTCAATAACCGGGCCCGTCAATTTCTTCACGTCTGGATAGATATGTTGAACGAGCGCTCAGTCTGTGGTAGTTTAAATCCATTATTATTAATTTGTCAACTGTTTTGTATCAGTATGTTTGATGATATTTGCTGAATGATTTCTAAAGATAAAGGAATGCCATAGGATAAGTTTGAAATAAAATTTCCACCAAACTTTCAGATGAATGGATAAGGTTCGAAGTACTGCAACGCGGAGTGCTGGGCTTTTTAGAGTCCTTCAAAGAAAATATGGTGGAACGGCAGCTTACCGGCTATTTTAGGTATAGTGGTTCAATTATCTCCTCAAAACCAATATTAATTTGCAATAGCCGAGCATTGGAGGAAAACCGAGTGAGTTCAAAAGGAAGAATTATAATCAATACCGGTGACGGCAAGGGTAAAACAACCGCAGCTCTTGGTCTTGCATTCCGTGCATTGGGACATG
Organism: Desulfopila inferna; assembly: GCF_016919005.1. NCBI lineage: Bacteria > Pseudomonadati > Thermodesulfobacteriota > Desulfobulbia > Desulfobulbales > Desulfocapsaceae > Desulfopila > Desulfopila inferna. The sequence goes on along the minus strand of NZ_JAFFQE010000005.1, from coordinate 216,955 downwards.
GCCATCGGGTCTGCGTGATTCAATTCCTCAAAGGTAAGGGAGATTATGGGGAGCGGCTTTTCGGCAATACCCTGGAAAATCTTGAATGGCATATCTGCGGTAAAGGGTTTGTCTTTAAAAAACAGGATATCACCGCGGACAGAGAGATTGCAGGGCAGGGATTTCAACTGGCCAAAGAGAAAATCGAAAGCAATCATTTTGACCTGGTCATCCTTGATGAGATAACTTATCTGACGCTTTATCAATTTCTGGAGGTAGAAGCGATCGTTGAAGTGCTGAAAAAAAAACCGGAACGGCTGAGTGTTGTTCTGACTGGTAGGAGCGCGGATGAAGCACTCATCGAAATTGCCGATACAGTCACCAGTATGGACGTAGTCAAGCACGCTTTCACCCAGGGCATCAAGGCACAAAAGGGTATTGAATATTGATAGGTGACCGCTAACGCTAAGTCCACATGGCCACAATGGAAATAATACCCTTGTCTGAGTTTGGCTGATAATCATAACCTGTACCCAATCGAAGGAGATGAAGATGGGAGCACTTGATGGTATTACAGTTCTGGATTTATCCAGACTTTTGCCGGGGCCGTTCTGTTCGATGATACTTGCTGATCATGGCGCGGAAGTCCTGGCCATAGAAGACCGGCGTTTCCTGGCCGATGATCTCTATTTCGCGGATGTCTACCGGAATAAACGGCACATGACCCTGAATCTCAAAAAAGAGGAAGGGAAGAAGATCTTCTTTCAGCTGGTTGAGAAGGCGGATATCGTCATTGAAGGTTTCCGCCCGGGGGTAGTCGACAGATTAGGGGTTGGCTATGCGGAAGCATGCAAAGTCAATCCGGCTCTCATTTATTGTTCCATCAGCGGATACGGGCAGGATGGAGGCGCAAGCCAGGTGGTAGGGCATGATGTCAACTACCTGAGCCGTTCCGGAGTACTGGACTGCATCGGAGAAAAGCAGAGACCGCCGGTTATCCCAGCCGTTCAGATTGCCGACATCGCCGGAGGTGGGATGAATGCGGTTATCGGTATACTCCTGGCGCTGCAGGAGAGGCATGAAAGCGGCAAAGGACAATATATCGATATATCAATGACCGACGGCATCCTCGGGCTGCTCACTCTTCCTGCTGTTCTGCAGAAGAAGACGGGAATGAAGCAGGAGCGTTCGCAATCCATGCTTTCCCATCGCTACGCCTGCTATAATACCTATGCCACCGCCGACGGCAGGTATCTTGCCCTTGGGGCTGTGGAGAACAGGTTCTGGCAAAATCTCTGCAGCATATTGGAGCTCGAGGAATATAGCGCACTGCAGTATGATGAGGAGAGAAGAGAAGAGATTATCGCCAGACTGTGTGAACTCTTTCAGAACAAGCCACTGTCGCACTGGGAGGAGGTTCTGTCCGGGGCAGACGTATGCTTTTCCAAAATACAGAGCCTCGATGAAGTACTTGAGGACCGGCTTTTCAGGAACCGGGACATGATCATAGAAATGGAAGGCCCGGAGGGGGTAGGGAAATCCTTCGGCGTGCCGGTTAAACTCAGCAGGACACCGGGTTCTGTCCGCAGTGCTCCGCAGCCATTTGGCGGATCCACACGGAAAGTGCTCGCCGAACTCGGCTATACCGAGAAAACCATTCAATCATACTTTGATACAGGTGTGGTTTAACCTCCTTTGTCAGCAAAAACGAGAACATATGGATCAGGATTATTCCCAGTTTTTCAAGGTATTTCGACGGGTTAGCAAGGCCATTCACACCGGGGAGAATACCCATGAAATCCTAGAGAGGATTGTTGAAAACATTTCAGAGATTCTTGAGGCCAAGGGATGCATTTTCTGGATTGTCGATCAGGGACAGAAAAGCATCAAGAACATGATATCACATGGCTTCTCCTATCGCAGTCTGGCTGAGATTGACTATGCAACCCTGATGGCGATCTTCGATGATCGGGGGGAGGAATCCGTCTTTATTGAAGACGCCATGTACGACAGTCGCATCCCCAATCTTGATAAGATCGGTAAAAAGAAGGTTGGCTCCATTCAGGCGGTTTTCTTTGATATCGTCAGGGACTACCGTGGCATACTGGCCGTTTATTTTTCGAAAACGCGAAAGCTGACGAAAGGGGAGCACGATATTTTGCAGGCCCTGGGAGAACAGGGTTCCATCGCTTTGCAGAAAAGTCTAAGTTATGACGATAAGATGCTCGACACCCTGAAACAGATGGTGGAGGGATTCACCCTGGCCCTGGAAGCAAAGGATGAGCAGACTCATGGACATTCTATCAGGGTAGCACAATATGCCAAGTGCATCGCACAGGCAATGAAGCTGACGGCGGCTCAAACAGAGACGATGTATCATGGCGGATTGCTCCATGATATCGGAAAGATCGGCATGAATGACCATATTCTCGAGCGTCTCGGCATCCTTAACCGCAAAGAGATGGATATTGTCAAGCAGCACCCCGTCATAGGAGCCCGGATATTGCAGCCGCTGGTATTTTTAAGCGATGTCGAACCGCTTGTCATGCATCACCATGAACGTTATGACGGTTCCGGTTATCCGGAAGGCCTCAAGGGGAATGACATTCCACTGGGCGCCCGGATCCTGACTGTATGCGATGCCTTCGAGACTATGCTGGCGGGCAGGAAGCATTTTGCAAAAATGAAGCTTGAAGATGCCATAGTCAACCTGCAGCTGGGTGCGGGAAGTCAGTTCGATCCGGAAATTGTTCTCACTCTCTTCGATATACTTGATTTACAACCGGAGTCGGCCGGGTTTACACGAGCTTCCTGCGGCTGCATCGGTATTCATAAGCGCAGATTGCAAAACAGCCTGAAGAGAAAGACGGCCTCTTTGTTCATCTGATTTTGACTTTCATGCCTTTATCGGCAGTTTTGACTGTAGTTCCTTCGCATGCTGTTCTGGCAATGAGGTTCAGAATAATCCCGTTATAAGGGGAGACCGATGGTTCTGTTGAAAAGATTTATTCATGTCTGGGGACGTTTTTTTATTTCAATTGTACTGCCAACCTTTATTGCGCTTCTTCTCACCATCTCCGCGCTGTATCTGGTCATCATACCCGCATTTGAAAAAAGCTTTGTCGACGGCAAGAAGGCGATGATTCTCGAGTTGACCAAGAGTGCCTGGGGGGTCCTCGATTTTTACCGGCAGCAGGAAGAGGCGGGCCTACTCAGCAGAATGGAGGCTCAGCAACGAGCTCTGGCGCTTATAAAAACCATGAGGTACGGCGAAGACAACAGGGATTATTTTTGGATTACCAACAGCGTTCCGGTAATGGTGATGCATCCTTATTCCGAGGAGCTTGTCGGGGTGGATCTGACCAGCTTCAGGGACGCCCAGGGGAAACAGCTGTTTGTGGAAATCAAAAGGACCGTCGAACAGCAGAACAGCGGTTTTATCGACTATAGCTGGAACAGGAAGTATGCCGAAGAGATGGTCGTTCCCAAGCTCTCCTTTGTCAAACGCTTTGCCCCTTGGGACTGGGTGATAGGCACCGGCGTATTCCTGGACGATGTCGAGAACAAGACGGCCGAGATTTCCGGACGCCTTTCACGCATGAGTCTGGCTGCGGTAGCACTGTTGACCCTCATTCTCTTCTATGTGGGCAGGCAGAGTTATCTTTCCGAAAAACAGCGCAACCACGCCCAGCGGGAACTGGTAAAATCGAGGCTCAAGTATAAGAGGCTGGTGGAAACGGCGACGGATCCGTTATTGATGTTTTTTGAGGGCAGGTGCATATATTCCAATAAACCGGCGCAGGGTGTAACCGGGCTGTCCGCGGAGGAGCTCGATGCCATTGCCGTTGGAAAGATATTTTCCGGGACGGAAAACGGACTACCGTTTTTTGCGGCCGGGGGCAGAATCGAGGAAGGGAGATACACCGCAAACCTGTTAAAACCGGGAGGTGAATCCATCGAGGTGCAGCTGTCCATCTCTAAAATCGCGCTGGATGGCCGTGAGGCTGCCGTCATCAGTATCAAGGACAACAGCTCGACCAAGCTGATGGAAAGAGAGCTGGACGAAAGCCGGGAGAAGTACCGGCAGCTGACCTCCAGGCTCAATATCCCGATTTTCAGAGCCGAAGCCAACCGGCAGCTCAAGCTGCTGGAGGCCAACCGCGCCTTCTACGAATTGACCGGTCTTGAGGAAGGTGCGAGCAATATAAGCCTTCGCGATACCTTTGGCCGGCACGATATCGCAAATCTCTATGATCTGGTTGCTGAAGAAGGTTTTTTGAAAAACAGAATAATTCGACTGCAGCATGAGGATGTGATCAGAAGTGTCTCTCTCTCCCTGGTACTTACCAAAAATGCCCTGGGAGAAGCCCTCTATTGCGATGGTATTATGGAGGACGTCAGTGAGGAGATACGGCGAGAAGAGGACCGGGAAAAGCTTATCGTGGAACTGCAGACCTCCCTGCTCTTTTTGAACCAGCCTGTGAGGCATGTGCGGGGAGATTTTCTTGTCTGTGACGGATCTCTGCCGATCTACCAGGCGGCAAAGCTCATGAAGGAAGGGCGGAGCAGCTCGATTCTGGTAAAAAACGCAGCTGGTGAGGTTGCCGGCATTGCCACCGACATGGCCCTGCGGGAGCAGGTGGTCGCGGAAATGATGGATTATGCTACGCCGGTTATCGAAGTAATGAGCACCCCGCTTATTTTCATCGAAGGATCGGCCCTGATCTTTGAGGCGGTTATGCTTATGGAGGAAAAAGGGGTAAAACATCTGGTAGTCAAGGATGAAGCAGGAGAGATTGTCAGTGTTCTCTCCAACGAAGATCTGCTCAACGTACACCGTTATTCTTCAGCATTTCTGGTGAATGAAATCAACGATGCCACCGATACCTCCGGGATTGTTGCCAGCCATGTGCGGCTTCCCCGCATAATCAAGTCACTGGTGGACAGCGGAGCTCACGCCCGGAATATAACCCGGATAACCAGTATGATATCGGAAGCAGTTCTGCTGAAGTTCATCGAGTTCGCCATCAGGGAAATGGGAGAACCGCCTGCACGTTTTGCCTTTATCTGTCTGGGCAGCGAAGGGCGCGAGGAGCAGACTCTGGCAACCGACCAGGATAATGCGCTGATCTATGAAGATGTTGAAGAAGATCGGCAGGAACAGGTCAATTCCTATTTTCTGAAGATGAGCGAAAAAATTTGTGCATGGCTGGATCAGGCCGGATATGTTTTATGCAAGGGAGAGGTGATGGCTATGAATCCCCGCTGGTGTCGGCCGCTCAGTATCTGGAAAGAATATTTCAGCACCTGGATCACCGAAGCCAAACCTCAAGATTTGCTTGAAGTCAGCATCTTTTTTGATTTTCGTTGTATGTACGGCGAAAAAAGGCTGGTGACGGAACTGAGGGAACACATTGGCAGGCGGGTGGAAAACAGAGATGCCTTCTTTTATCAGCTCGCCCAGAACGCCTTGCTCTTTAAGCTGCCGCTGGATTTTTTCGGCAACATTTCTGTTGAATCCGGTGGAGAACATGCCAATACTTTCAATATAAAGCATGTCATCGCTCTCATTGTCGGGTATGCGCGGCTTTATGCCATTAATTTTGGGCTGGAGGAGACCAATACCCTGCAGCGTCTGGACCGCCTCAGGTTACGGGGCTTTATCAGCAAAGAACTGCATAAGGATCTCACCGAGGGCTACAACTATTTAATGCAGATACGCTTCATGCATCAGGTGAAAAGACTGGATCAAGGATTGGAACCTGATAACCATATTTTCCTTGAGGAACTTAATTATATGGAAAAAAATGCATTAAAGAATATATTCGGCCATGTAGGCGCTCTGCAGAAAAAGCTGAGTGCCATAGGTAAGGTGGAAATATTTTTCTAGGCGCATCATTCCCGGTTTGATCCAGGATCTCAATAATGACTTGGGAATCTTCAATTCTCCGGAGAACAATCGGCAGATAGTACTCAGCCATGAGAGGTTGGCGACGGAATTTTGAAAATATTGACGGTTTCAGACACGGTTTCCGGTGATGTCTTTGATTCTCCGGAAACACTGCAAAAATACAAGGATATTGATCTCATTATTTCCTGTGGGGACCTTCCTCCGGAATTCCTCAGTGCACTGCGGCATCGTTTCGATGTTCCTCTGATGTATGTGCTCGGCAATCATGATCTGCGCTATTCCGCTTCCTCCCCGGTAGGCTGCCGCAACATCGACAGGCAGATAGTTTCCTTCAATGACTTTACTTTTGTCGGTTTCTCCGGCAGCAGATGGTATAATGGCGGTAGAAATCAATACACCGAAAAGCAGATGGCCCGGTTCATCGGTGGGATGCGTTTTTCTCTGTGGCGCAGCGGCGGGCCTGATATAGTGGTGACCCATGCACCGCCGCGTCACATCCACGATGGCGAAGATCCCTGTCATAAGGGTTTCAGGAGCTTCTCGCGCTTTATTGAGAAATATAAACCTTCATATTTTCTACATGGACATATTCACCGGAATTTTGAAGATGATGCAGAGCGAGTAACCATAGTCAATACAACCCGGGTGATAAACAGTTATGGCTTCTATGTTTTCGAAATATAACCCTCTGGATTTTGCCAGGAAGATCTTTGGCGGTACTGAACAAGGGGAGGACGACAACCCTCACAGCTTCAATACCCACCAGGAGCGTGAGGAGGCATATGAGTCGGTGAAGCGCGGCACCTCAATGGTTCCGATGCATAAGATTATTGGAAGTGTGGGGAGATACCATGATTTCGATAATCAGTTTAAAACCAGAAACGGCAGAAGGGATGAACGCCTTGACACCATTGTCGAAGCAATGAAGACCGGTAAAACCATGGCTCCGATCTCTCTCTACCAGATCAAGGATGACTATTTCATTCTTGACGGGCATCATCGTTTCAAGGCTGCCCAGGAATTAGGCCGCACCGAAATCAGGTCCTGTATCATAGAACTGCTGCCGTCAAAAAATACCTTGGAAAACAAGTTGTATCTGGAAAAAACGGAGTTCAGAGACAAGGCAGGACTACTCAGCACTATTGATCTGACCGAGCTTGGACAATACGGCCATCTGGAAAAGCAGATCGAGGAGCATCGCCGCTTTCTCACCGAGGAACGGCGAGAAGAGGTGAGTTATGAGGAGGCGGCCGGAGACTGGTACTCCACTATCTATCAACCCCTTGCCGCGATAATCCGCGACCGGCGGCTGGTCGCCTCTTTTCCGGAGAGGACGGTTGATGATCTCTATCTCTATATTTCCGTGCATCAGTGGGAAATAGGCAAGAAGAGAAAATATGGAATCGGGGTCGATCAGCTTATTCCCCGAGAGATGGAAGAATTCCGCAAAGAAATGTCACGTCGTAAAGAGCAGAAATATCCTGATCTTCATCCGGAAATGACGGTTTTTATCCTTCTCAACGTCGATGGCCGGCATGAACAGCGCATTTTCGACAAGCTTCTTGCCCTCGATGAAGTTCGTGAAGTTCACTCCGTCCATGGGTCTATTGATATCATTATTAAAGTGAGGCTGGTGCGGGACCTGCTCTCTTCGGATGCGGAGCTGCTCTCTCAGTTCATTCTCTCCACCATCAGAAAATGGACCGGGGTTATTTCAACGCAGACTCTTATTCCCGGTATTTCAAAGGTGAAGGATACGGATCGTTGTCATATATGATCTATTAAAGCAAAGATGGACTCGCAAAAAGCTCGATCTACGTCGTTGTAGATCTTAAAACGGTGATTTTGGTCGTTTCAGATACTACGCCTAGTATGTCAAGCTTTCTCGAAGTCGGAGTTTATGCCCGTATGGGTGCTTATCGCAGAGTCCATCTCGGAACTTCGATGACTTTTTACGAGATTATCAAGCAAAAGAACGCTGTATAGCGATTTTAAATATTTTCGGAGGAGAGAATGGCACTACAGGAGACCATAAGGTCACAGCTTATAACTTCCATGAAGGCGAAAGACAGCGAGAGAACCGCTGTGATACGCATACTCATTGGAGAATTCCAGAGACAGCCGGAAAAGGAATTAACCGATGAACAGGTTGTCGGCATCATCAAGAAACTGATTAAATCAGAGAAGGAGCTGCTGGCAGCTTCGGGAAAAACGGATACCGGTTATATCCGTATCCTCACGGAATATCTGCCTAAGCAGGCTAGCGAGGAAGAAATTCGCGCCTGGATAGAAGATAATGTCGATTTTAGCAGTCTGGCCAACAAAATGCAGGCCATGCGCCCGATAATGGCACATTTCGGTTCAAGCGCCGATGGCAATACCGTGAAGAAGATTTTGCAGGAGATGGACTAGAGGGTGGTGAAAACAGCGGAGCAGAACGGCTGGCCGTTTGGAGATGGGCTTCGGTTGCTGGTGGCTGCCAATCTGAAGCGTTTTACGGTGCACCATTGTCAGCAGAACAGCGGCATGAGACGGGCTGCCGTTGCCCTCGCCCTTGTCAATGCGGGTGATGATTCGCCGGTATACGGAATACCGAAGACAGCACCTGGCGAAGCAGCTCTGGTTCTTACCAGAAGATCGCAGCATTTGGTTAACCATGCCGGGCAGTGGGCTCTTCCCGGCGGGAGTATAGACCAAGGCGAAACCGCCGAGCAGGCGGCCCTGAGGGAATTGAAGGAAGAGGTGGGGATCAGCCTGGGACCGGCAGCCATCCTGGGTCGTCTCGATGACTTTTCCACTCGTTCCGGGTTTACCATTACCCCCATTGTGGTGTGGGCCGGCGAGAATCCCGGCCTGATCCCGAATCCCGCCGAAGTTGCCTCGGTTCACCGTATTCCGGTAATGGAGTTGATGAGGGACGATGCTCCGGTTTTGCAGTCAATTCCCGAGAGTGATAATCCGGTGCTGCTTATGCCGGTGGGGCAGGGATGGATTGCGAGTCCCACCGGAGCGGTGCTTTACCAGTTTCGTGAAGTAGCCCTACAGGGCAGAGAGGTAAGGGTCGCCCATTATGAACAACCTTATTTTGCCTGGCGATAGCCAAAGATAACCGGATATATCGAGTTTTTTACGAGCCATCAACGAGGGATTATGAAGACAATATTTACTACTGTGGTCGTGCTGTTGTTTTTCGTCGGGTTTGCCTGGGCGGAGGGCGTGCAGGTTGAAGAACTGATCAAATCCACCAGTTCATGGAATGATGTTTCTCTACCCGATTATTCTCAGGCGGAAACGGAGGTGACCGTTCTGAAAATCACCGTAGACCCGCAGACCTCTCTACCGATGCATTTTCATCCGGTGATTAATGTGGCCTACATGCTTGCCGGTGAACTGACAGTCATTTCAGACCAGGGGAAAAGAAAGATAATAAAACAGGGCGAGGCCTTGATCGAGCTGGTCAATCAGGACCATTACGGCATAAATGAGGGAGTGGAGCCTGTTGAGATTCTGGTAGTTTACCTGGGCGAAAAGGGGCAGCCGATTACCGTCAAAAAGTAGGCGGCATTATGAAGTCTGCTCTTCCTTCCAGGCAAGATGCCGGATGAATGGAAACAATTGCCCATTCTTCCGGCATCTTCAGGAATTATTGAAATTTAGATCTGCTACATATTTCTGCGGTATTGTCCACCAACTTCATACAAGGCTGTAGTTATCTGGCCGAGACTGCAGCTTTTCACGGTTTCCATCAATTCAGCAAAAAGGTTGTCGCCGTTAAGAGCCGCTTTTTTGAGTTGCGCCAGTGCCTCGGGTGCTTCTTCTTTATGCCTTGCCTGGAAGTCGGAGAGTCTTTGCAGCTGGTCCTGTTTGATCTCATCCGTTGCCCGGGCAAGTTCCACTGCGGCATTGGCTTCGTCGTAATTGGCAGCGGGATTGCGGAAGGTGTTCACGCCTATGATAGGATATTTGCCCGTATGCTTCAGGTTCTCGTAATAAAGCGACTCCTCCTGTATCTTGGAGCGCTGATACCCTGTCTCCATCGCTCCAAGTACGCCGCCGCGTTCGGTGATTCTGTCAAATTCACTGAGAACCGCCTCTTCCACCAGTTCGGTCAGCTCTTCAACGATAAAGCTGCCCTGGTTCATGTTTTCATTTTTGGCCAGACCCCATTCGCGGTTGATGATCAGCTGAATGGCCAAAGCACGCCGGACAGACTCGTTACTCGGAGTAGTGATTGCCTCGTCGTAGGCATTGGTATGCAGACTGTTACAGTTATCGTAGATAGCGCAGAGACCCTGCAGTGTCGTACGAATGTCATTGAACTGTATGTCCTGACTATGCAGCGATCTTCCCGAGGTTTGGATATGGTACTTCAGCTTACAGCTATTTTCTGACGCCCCGTATTTCTCCCGCATGGCCACGGCCCAGATGCGCCGGGCCACCCGGCCGATAACCGTGTACTCAGGATCCATGCCGTTAGAGAAAAAGAAGGAGAGCCGCGGTGCGATCTGGTCGATATGCATGCCCCTCGCCAGGTAATATTCCACATAGGTAAAGCCGTTGGAGAGAGTGAGGGCGAGCTGGGTAATGGGATTGGCGCCGGCCTCGGCAATATGGTAGCCCGAGACGGAGACGGAGTAAAAATTCCGTACATTGTTTTCAATAAAGAACTGCTGAATATCCCCCATCATTTTCAGAGCGAATTCAATAGAGAAAATACAGGTGTTCTGCCCTTGGTCTTCCTTAAGGATATCGGCCTGTACGGTGCCCCTGACATTGGCAAGGACCATCTCCCTGATTTGCCGTAATTCTTCCTGGTTGGGAGCGCGATTGTTCTTCTCCGCAAAAGCGTCGACCTGCTGATCGATGGCAGTGTTCATGAACATTGCCAGAATGATTGGAGCGGGGCCGTTGATTGTCATGGAAACCGAGGTGGTGGGTGAGCAGAGCTCGAAACCGTCATACAGCTGTTTAACGTCATCGAGTGTGCAGATGGATACCCCCGAGGTACCTATTTTACCATATATATCAGGACGCAGATCCGGGTCCCAGCCGTAGAGGGTGACCGAGTCAAAGGCGGTTGAGAGGCGTTTTGCCTCAGAGTCGGCGGAGAGAAGCTTAAAGCGCGCGTTGGTCTCTTTGGGACCACCCTCGCCGGCAAACATCCGTGTAGGATCTTCCGCAACTCTCTTCAAAGGAAACACCCCGGCGGTGAAGGGAAAATATCCGGGGAGGTTTTCCCGCCGCATCCAGGAATAGATCTCTCCGGGATCCTTGAACTTGGGCAGAGATATTTTCGGCATTCTGGAGTGCGACAGCGTTGTGCTGTAGAGCGGGATGCGCAGCTCCTTTCCCCTGATTGTGTAAACATATTCATCGCCGGAATAGGCTTCTTTGATATCCTGCCAGGAGGAAACCAGCGTGTGGGCGTCAGTGTCGATGCTCCGCGATGCTTTGCCGGCTTCTTCCTTGAGGGAGTTGATTACTATTTCATCGCCGTCTCCGGCGGCTATTATCTCGATGCTCTCCTGAAGGTGCCATCTTTTGCGGATTGCCTCGGACTGCTTCCCGCTGATGGCATGATACTTGCGGATACTCTCAGAAATCTCAGCGAGGTAGCGTATTCTATCGGCGGGTATCACGATAGCCTTGGAAGATGAGGCTTTCTTCTCGGGTTTGAGCAGGGCCGAGCTAAGCTGCAGAGATGTCTTGGCGCTAAGTGTTTCCAGAATGGCATGGTAGAGGGCGGTGACCCCGTCGTCATTAAACTTTGAGGCGATGGTGCCGAATACCGGAAAGTCTTCCGGGGCTCTGTCCCAGGCTTTGCGGTTGCGCTGCACCTGCTTGCGAACATCCCTGAGAGCGTCGTCGCTGCCCTTCTTTTCAAACTTGTTGATAACGATGATATCGGCGTAATCAAGCATATCGATCTTTTCCAGCTGGGACGGGGCGCCGAACTCGCTGGTCATCACATAGAGAGATACATCGGCAAGATCGATCACGCGGGAGTCACCCTGGCCGATGCCGGCGGTTTCCGCAATAATCAGATCAAATCCGGCCGCCTTGGCAACCTGTATCGCTTCCGGGAGAGACTCGGAGACCTCGTGGGAGGAACTGCGGGTCGCCAGGCTGCGCATATAGACCCGATCGGTAGTGGAGATGGAGTTCATGCGTATCCTGTCGCCAAGCAGGGCACCGCCTGTTTTTCTTCGTGACGGATCACAGCAGATAACGGCAATGCGAATATCGTTGGCATCATTAAGAAAGCGGACAATGATCTCGTCGGTAAGTGAGGATTTCCCGGCACCGCCTGTGCCGGTGATGCCGATAACGGGAGGGTTCCTGGTCGCCGCCAGTGGCCGTATGGTCGACATGATTTTTTCCAGTTCTTCCGCACTTGTCGCCTTGGCTTCCTGTACCGCGGTCATTAACCCGCTGATTTTGTCGACCATAGTGGGCGCGAGTGTTTTGGGCTGGAGATCGTGATAAGGCAGCGTCGAAAAATCCAGGATAGACAGCATGTGGTTGATCATGCCCTGCAATCCCATACTAGCCCCGTCTTCAGGGGTATAGATTCTGGCCACGCCGTAATCCATCAGTTCTTTTATTTCTTCGCTGACAATGACGCCGCCGCCCCCGCCGAACACCTTGATGTGGGATGCATTTCTTTCCTTGAGCAGATCGATCATATATTTGAAGGCTTCGATATGACCACCCTGATAGGAGGACATGGCTATCCCCTGGGCATCTTCCTCAATGGCCGTATCGACAAGCTCCTGGACGGAACGATTGTGTGCAAGGTGGATGACTTCCACTCCTGAATCCTGCAAAATCCGACGGATAATGTTGGTTGAGGCATCATGGCCGTCGAAAAGTGAAGTGGCCGTGATTACTCTGACATTATTATTGAGCTTATACACTTCAATGGGGGCGTTCATCTCGTCTCCTTCTTTGACATTGATCGAGAAGTCTGTTCTAATTTAAAGTGAGATCAGCAGGATTCCAATTACTTTTCCGGTAAAAATCCCATAATGAACTCAGACTGTTTTTTGGTATACTGTTCAATGGTAAAATGCTTGGCAAAGTACCATCTTCTGAAAGCCCAGGTATGACCGATGACCGATATATTATGGCCGATCAGGTTGATGGTTTCATCGTCAACAGCAAGTTTACCTTCACTCTGCAGCTGCTTCATGGCATCGATGAAGAGACTGGTGATTCTCATCTCCGCCTCCAGGACCTTCTTCTGCCACTTGTCTGGAAGAAAATGGGTTACCTGGTACATCAGCAGGACGTGGTCGCTCATGCGGTCGCAGACCAGGAAATATTCCCGGATGATTTCCCGCAACGCCTCCCGGCCTTCGGCGGATCGTGTCAGCGCCCCCGAAAGACCCTGCTCTACCTCAGAGTAGATGGCCATGCAGACCAGGTAAAGAACATCCTCTTTGGTCGATATGTACTCGTAGAGAGAACCTATGGAAAGCCCGGTCTCCTTGGCCAGGATCCGTGTAGTTGTCTTATGGTAGCCATATTTGATGAAAAGTTTGACCGCACCATCGACAATCTGCCGTCTTCTTTCTTCAACCAGTTTTTTGTTCTTTATCTGGGTGGCTACTTCGCGTGAGTCCTTTGCCTCAATTCTCATCTACACTTTCCCCTTGTCCCTCTTGGCCGCCTCTAAGCATATTCTAAGACGCTGTATTTTCAAGGTGTGCAATATTCCGGCAGCGCTCCTGCAAACGTGAGTGCACATAATCATCGAAAGGCAGCTTAACCCAGCTGAGCTGGACTCTTTACAGTACCCCCTTGAGGGGTATAAGTACCTTGGCAATATGCTTAACGGGCCGGCTGTTAAAGTACTTTCCGTTTTCTGGTTTTTTGTGCCGATTTTTTCGGAGTAAGGTACTAACGCCGGCAAACGGCAAGTAGGTACCTTGGATGCATATCCAACTTAACGATTTCAAATACATTTCTCCTTTTCTTGTTTTTTTATGACAGAAGTTAAGGAGTAAGGTACTAAAGCCTTTCCATCAGAGCCGGCACGAATTGCTTCAGATCAGAGACTATCAGAACATCGGCTACTTCTCCTATTGGAGCATCCCTGTCGGTGTTGATGGCAACCACGAATTCGGATTTCTTCATTCCGGCAAGATGCTGTATAGCTCCGGAGATACCGCAGGCAATATAGAGTTTCGGGGAAACCGTCTGTCCCGTTGTTCCTACCTGTCTGTTGTGTTCAACCCATTCCGAATCAACCACCGGACGGCTGGCCCCGTATTCACCGCCGAGTTTTTCGGCCAGGTCGGAAATAATCCCGACATTTTCAGCTTTGCCTATGCCCCGGCCGGCACTGACTATGATCTCCGCCCTGGTGAGATCAACACCGCCCTTTTCAGCCTCTTCATATCCATGAAATGAGAGATCCCCCTGCGACAGCTCCTCAATATCTATTACTTCGGGAGCTGCTTGACTCTGGGGAGGCGGAGCGTTGAAGGCCCCCGCCTGCAGGGTGAGCACATACTGTTCACTCTTCGGTTTGACGGTGCGGCGCATTTTGGCATTGCAGACCGGTACGACCGGCAGTCCATCCCTGAAGTCGACGACCTCTGAAATCTGGGCGATTCCAAGGGAACAGGCAATTCGCGGGGCCATATCCCAACCGTATGATGAATGAGGAAACGCAATGATATCAGGTTCTTCCCGGGTAATTACCTCGGTGAGCAACCTTTTGTGCACCGCGGGGTTGAATTCACCGTGGCTCTCGGCACCGGCCAGATAAAGTTTGCCCTTGAAATCAGGCAGAGACTCCGGTGAGCCCACCAGAAACATAACACTTTCTGCCTCAATTGCCTCAGCGAAGCCGATAAGCTCCCCATAATTTTCAAGCAATTTGCCATCTCTATATTCTGCAATCAGTAAAGTTTTCATCATGTATCTCCCATCATCCCATAACGGTTGTCTTTTCTCTTAAAATCCTGAGAAGTTCTTCCGCCAATTCAGCCGGATCTCCCTCAAGAATAAGGCCGCCGCTCTTTTTCTCCGGAAAAAAGATCTCCGCTGTTTCCTGAAGGGGAGTTTCTTTGAGAAAATCGGCAACCGGAGAGGAAAGCAACTCTTTTTTCTTAGCCTTCATGATATTGGGAAGGGTCGGATATCTGGGGCTGTTGAGTCCAAGCTGGCAGGTGAGAAGGGCGGGAGTAGTTGTCGAGACAAGAGACTTGATGCCGCCTTCCAGTTCCCGTTTAACCTGGATGTCTCCGGAATCGTATTTGAAGTCGACTATCGTGGATACCGCAGGTATACTCAGGATCTCCGCGGTCATTAGGCCTACTTGTGCGCTTGCTCTATCCTGCGACTGCATACCGCAGAAAATCAGGTCAAATTCTTTATCCCGGGCAAATTCAGCGATTATTGATGCTATGGTAAAAGGGTCACGTCCGGCGGAATCATCGTCTTCTATATGTACGCCGCGGTCGCATCCCATTGCCAGCGCCTTTTTCATGGTTTCCTTAACCCTGGTCGGTCCGATACAGAGGACCGTGATATCACAATCCTTAACCTGCTCTTTGAGAGAGACCGCCTGCTCGACCCCGAATTCATCATATTCGTTCATTCGCCAGGCGAGATCGACGGTACTGTACCAGGTACCGTCCAGGGAAAATTTTGATTCCATATCCGGAACCTGTTTGATGCAGACAAGAATTTTCATAGATTCCTCCAGTTACAACTTTCCTTTTGTGCAAAATACATATTGGTAATGTTATTAACGAGACTGTTTATCTGGTTAACGCCGACCCTATGACAATCCGCTGCACCTCGCTGGTCCCTTCGTAGATTTCCGTAATTTTGGCATCGCGCATCATCCTTTCCACAGGGAAATCACGGGTGTAGCCGTAACCCCCGAGAATCTGCACGGCCTGTGTCGTTACCCGCATCGCTGTCTCGCTTGCCATCAGTTTGGCCATTGCCGAATCCTGAGAATAGGGAAGCTTCGCGCTGGCCCGGTAAGCGGCATCATAAACCAGCAGCCTGGCTGCCTTAATTTGCGTGGCCATATCGGCAAGCTGAAACTGGACCCCTTGAAAACGGGCAATCGGCGTATCGAACTGCTTTCTTTCCTTGGCATAATTTACCGCCTCATCAAGCGCACCCTGGGCAATTCCGAGGGCCTGTGCGGCAATGCCGATTCTGCCGCCGTCCAGGGTTTTCATTGCCACCTTGAAGCCCTGGCCTTCTTCGGCCAGAAGATTCTCCTGTGGAATCCGACAGTTTTCAAAGAGAAGCTCCATGGTCGGGGAACTGCGAATCCCCATCTTTTCCTCCTTCTTACCGAAGGTAAAGCCGGGTGTGCCCTTTTCGACGATAAAGGCGCTGATTCCATGATGCTTCTCGGCATTCTTGTCCGTTCTGGCCATCACCACATATACTTCAGCTTCGCCGCCGTTGGTGATAAATGTTTTACTGCCGTTGAGGATCCATTCGTCACCATCCCTAACTGCCGTGGTTCTGGTGCCGCCGGCATCGGAGCCTGCAGCGTTCTCGGTGAGACCGAAGGCCCCCATTTTTTCACCGGTAGCCAGCGGAACAAGGAATTTCTGTTTCTGTTCTTCGCTGCCGAAGAGATAGATAGGGTTGGCGCACAATGACAGATGTGCGGAAAGGGTGACTCCGGTGGAGGCACAGACCCGGGAAAGTTCCTCGACTGCAATGGCGTAGCTGATGTAGTCCGCACCGGCACCACCATACTTTTCGGGGAAAACGATTCCGGTCAGGCCAAGTTCGGCAAGTCGGGTAAACATCAGTTCCCGGTCAAAGCGTTCTTCCTCATCCCTGGCCCGGGCGGAAGGAGCTACCTCCGCCTCCGCAAAGCTGCGTACCATGTCTTTGATAAGTTTCTGTTCTTCCGTCAGTTCAAAATTCATCGTTCAATCTCCAGCAGAGTCCCTTTGGGTATTTTTCGGGTAATTTTTCATGCATTCTTTAAAAAAGTGTTTTTCAGCGTGCTTGCACAGGCCGCAAGTTGCCAACTCAGCGGTCCCTGTCGGGCTGCCTCTGTCGCACTTATCGTTTTATTTTATTAGAGGGCGGCAGGAGCGTATAGTGCGCCCCTGCCGCGTGCTATCAATTTTTTCTTGAACTGAGTTCCGGGAAATCCCAGTAGAAGAATTCGGTGGCAACCGCTCCAGACTTATCCTGCTGCCTCTTTTCCTCCTGCTGCCGCAATTCGATACGGCGTATCTTGCCGCTCAGCGTTTTGGGAACCTCGGGAACGAACTCGATGATCCGCGGAATTTTGAATTTGGCCAGGACATTGATGGTGTGCTGGAAGAGTTCCAGAGCCAGTTCTCTTGAGGGTTCAACACCCTGTTTGAGGATGACATATCCCTTGACGAGTTGATGCCGTTTGGGATCCGGTACACCTACCACGGCGGTTTCGGCAACGGCAACGTGCTCCATAAGGGCGCTCTCCACCTCGAAGGGTCCGATTCTGAAGTCCGAGGATTTGATAACGTCATCGCTTCTGCCCACAAACCACCAGTAGCCGTCTTCATCGTAGGATGCCCGGTCTCCGGTGTAATAGTAGTTGCCACGAAAGGCATCGCCCATTTTCTCAGGGCTGCCGATATATTCGGTAAAAAGTCCGATGGCCCGCCATTTATCGAGTTTAACCACGATATGGCCGACCTCATCGGCTTTAGTGATTTCAAAGCCTTCCTCGTCAACCAGGGCGACATCGTACATATACGAGGGGTAGCCGAAGGAGCCGCTGCGCATTTTACCTTTCATCCAGGGGGGGTTGCCGATCATTGCCGTTGATTCCGTCTGACCGTAGAAGTCACGGATCTCATTACCAGTCAGTTTCTTCCATCGGGAAATTACTTCAGGATTCAAGGGCTCTCCCGCGCCGATGGATTGTCTCAGGTTAGAGAGGTCAAACTGGGATGTGTCAAGATTGATGAACATCCGCCAGGCGGTAGGGGGAGCGCAGAAGGTGGATATCTTATGGGTGGAAATAGCCTTGAGATATTTTTCACCGTCAAGGGTGGTGAAATCGAATCCGGTGGCGGTGGCGCCGACATTCAACGGCCCGAAAAAGGAACTCCAGGCCCACTTGGCCCAGCCGGGCGCTCCCAGGTTGTGATGGATATCGTCGGTCCGGATACCGGCCATAATGGAGGTGGACAGGTGTCCCAGAGGATAAGATACGGCGGTGTGACCGACTCGTTTGGGCAGTCCGGTAGTACCGGAAGTGAAGAAACAGAAAAGCAGATCGCTCGATTTTGTTTTGGCGGCCTCTGCTTCTTCCGATTCTCCTTCGAGATCGGTATAACTGGTCCAGCCAGCCTTTTTGCCGAGAACGATTTTGACCTTAGGTTCGGTGCCGTTGGTCTTGATGGCGGCATCGATCAGATCGGTATACACTTCGGCGGCGATGATGCAGTCCGGCGGATAGGTCTCGAAGCGGAATTCCATTTCCCGCTGAGTCATGGTGGTGGCAGTTGGAACGGCGACGAGTCCTCCCTTGACACAGGCATAGGTGGCAAACCAGGTTTCCGGGACGATCGGCACCATCATGTACATATTGTTGCCTTTGTCCACCCCGGACTTACGCAGATGGTTCAGGCACTGATTGCCTCTGGCCATGAATTGCCGATAGGAATAGGTCTTGTTTTCTTCGGTGAGGATATCGGCCCAGATGAATGCCGGTTTGTCACCGCGTTCTTTGACATGGACGCCCTCGAATATTTCTTCCGCCCAGTTAAAGTATTCCGGAAGTTCCATGAAGTTGAGCCGTTCAAAAAAAGCCTTGGCCGCATCATCCTTGCGGTCGTCATCTGCCATCATGTTGATATCCATAACTTCCTTATACAGACTTTCCATACCCATTTGAGACTCCCTCCTGTTCGGAATTTTTGGTACCTTTATGGAAAAAATTTCTGCGCATCCGGTGCAGGAAATTCTTTTTTAAAGGCCTAGCCCGGTTTTACCGGGTTAGAGTACCGGGCGCGTTGTCGCCCTCCAGTGTTGGTTAGCTACCGAGCGCTCGCTCGGAATCTAGTTCCACTTAAAAGTATATTGATGATTTTGTCAAAGCATTTTTTTGGTTTTCAAACTTATTCATGGCATGTATAAGCCATAGTTAACAGATGTGTTGTCATAATACCCTGAAAAGAGAAACATGTTCCTGTTTTCTGGCAGATTTTGTGGCAAAGGAGAGGAAGTATTTGATAGTCAATCGGATAGTTATGGTAGTGAGAAAGGAAGGATGGGTTGTGATCAATTCAGGAAGATTTTCAGTTCCGTATAACGAAAAACTGATTGACAAATGGTGCTTTAAAGGGAATCATAAAAAAAACGATTGAGCGCTTGGTCGGTATTTCCGACTTGGATAAAATCAGATGTTTTTCAACAAGAGATGATTTTGTAAAGGTCGTCGAAGTTGCCGGGGTGGACATGCGATAAACGCCCATACGTGCATAACTCCGACTTTAAGATAGTCCGATATACTGGCGCAGTATCTGAAACGGCGATTTGGCAGTACCGTTGGGCTGTACAGGTGGTGCGACAAATCGCCGTTTTAGATCTACAACGACGCTGGTCGAGCTCTTTTCGAGTCATTATAGAGATAATTCCGCGGAATATGAAAATCACACGAACTGAAGAGGTATACTATGAAAGCCGCCGTAATTGTTAGCGCTGTGAGGAGCCCGCTGGGGAGCTTTGGTGGGACATTGAGTAAAACCGGAGCCACCGATCTGGGGGCACATGTGATCAGAGAAGCGATACGACGGGCGAACATAGAAGCGACCGCAGTGGATGAATGCATCATGGGTATGGTTCTACCCTGCGGGTATGGGCAGAACCCGGCGAAGCAGGCGGCCATCAAAGCGGATCTGCCCCAGGAGGTGGAGGCCATTACCGTTAACAAGGTGTGCGGTTCTTCTCTGAAGGCCGTGATGCTTGCCGCCCAGGCCATACAATGCGGCGATGCCGATGTCGTGGTTGCCGGAGGGATGGAAAACATGAGCATGGCTCCATATTATCTGGATAAAGCCAGGTGGGGCCACCGCATGGGACCCGGAAAGATCGAGGACCATATGGTGCACGACGGTCTCTGGGATATTGTCAACGACTTCCATATGGGCATGTCCAACGAGCTCATTTGTGAAAAATGGCAGGTTGATCGCGAGCAGCAGGACAGGTTTGCTGCGGAATCCTACAGGCGGGCGCAGGCAGCTATTGCCGACGGCCGCTTCAAAAAGCAGATTGCCCCGTTGACTATTTCCGATCGCAAGGGTGATATTCTTTTCGATACCGATGAGTGCGTCATGGATACCCCTTATGAAAGACTTGCCAAAATGCGCCCCGCGTTTCAAAAGGATGGTGTCGGCACCGCAGGGAATGCCTCAATAATCAGCGACGGCAGTGCCGCCGTGGTGGTAACGAGCAGGGAGAAGGCCGAGGAGCTTGGTTGCACGATTATGGCGGAAATCGGCGCCCAGGCGTCGGCCGGCATCGATTTGAAGTATGTGCTGATGGCTCCGATCTATGCAATCCCCAAGGTACTCAAAAAGGAGGGGATAACCCAGGCGGATGTCGATCTGTTTGAAATTAACGAGGCCTTCAGCGGAACCTCGGTAGCCATCAATAGGGTGCTGGAACTTGACTCCGCTATAGTCAATGTCAATGGCGGCAGCGTTGCTTTGGGACATCCGATCGGAGCCAGCGGTGCCAGGGTATTGACGACATTGCTCTATGAAATGGAGGCAAGAGACCTCCGTACAGGTTTGGCGTCTCTTTGCCTTGGCGGCGGAGAGGCTGTGGCTCTGGTACTGAAACGCTGATTAAGCCTTGAACAAATCGGCAGTCAAATCGGCTTTATGATAGCTCCGCTGCATTCATTACAGACGAAGGCGGAAACAAGTACAGCCGGGAAAAAGTTTTCGACGAAGTCATCAATCCGGGAGAGGAAACGGTAATGGAAATAAAAAAGTTTGGAGTGATCGGCGCGGGCCAGATGGGCAATGGCATCGCCCAGGTGGCCGCGGCAAGCGGGCTCGAGGTTCTGATGAGCGACATCCGCGAGGAATTCACCGAGAAGGGTCGGGCGGCCATTGCCAGAAATCTGGGCCGCATGGTGGAAAAGGGCAAACTCGATCAGGGTGAAGCCGATGATATCCTCGCCAGGGTGAAGACCACCGTTAACCTGGACGATATGAAAGATGTCGATTTCGTGGTCGAGGCCGCAGTGGAGCGTGAGGATCTCAAGTTTAAGATATTCCAGCAACTTGATCACGTCTGTAGAGCCCATGTCATTCTCTCGACCAATACCTCATCCATTCCCATCGGCAGAATTGCCGCTCAAACCACCAGACCGGGAAAGGTCATCGGCATGCATTTCATGAATCCGGTGCCGGTGATGAAACTGGTCGAGGTGATCAGGGGATTGGCAACCTCCGAAGAAACCTTTCGGCTGACTTGGGATCTCTGTAAAAAGTTCAACAAGACACCTGCTGAAGCTAACGATTTTCCCGGTTTTATCGCCAACAGAATCCTGATGCCCATGATCAACGAGGCTATCTTCTGCCTCTACCAGAGTGTCGGCAAACCGGAAGATATCGATACGGTGATGAAGCTGGGCATGAATCATCCCATGGGTCCGCTGGCCCTGGCGGATCTTATCGGTCTGGATACCTGCCTGGCCATTATGGAAACGCTCTATGACGGCTTCAAGGATTCCAAATACCGCCCCTGCCCACTGTTGAGAAAATATGTCGAGAGCGGCTGGCTGGGAAGAAAGAGCGGCAAAGGCTTTTATGACTATTCCAAATAAGATGGCGTCGCGATAAATACCCGTATGGGCATAAACTCCGACTTCGAGAAAGCCCGAACTCCCGCGTTGCAGGTTTTTGACAGACCTTCGACATACTATGTATCGTCTAAGGCCTGCCAAAACTGCGCCTTCTGTATATCGAACTTTTTATCTAGCCTTCTGACATCGCGGCAATTTATTACAGGATCAGCAAACGCGAGCAGATCAACAGGGAGGAGATGTGGAAGAATATCCGGCCGGACCACTTTTGGGCGAAATTGAATCACGTCTGAGGAAGCTGCAGTCCGAATTGCGGAAAAAGGACATCCAGGGCGCCCTGATCGTGCAGAATACCGATCTGTATTACTTCTCAGGTACTGCCCAGCAGGGGTGGCTCTATATTCCAGGCGAAGGCAAGCCCCTGCTCATGATTTTCAAGGAATTCGAACGGGCCAGGGCTGAATCGCCTCTTGAAGATATAGTTTCACTGGTGAGCCCGAAGAAAATCCCGCAGGCCTTAGAGGAACACGGTTATACTCTTCCTTCCCCCCTGGGAATGGAACTTGATGTACTTCCAGCCAATCTCTATTTTCAATTTTTAAAAATCTTTTCAGGCTGCTCAATCGTCGATGTGTCAACGCCAATCCGCCTGGTGCGGGCAGTAAAGTCCGCCTATGAAATTGAGAAAATAAAAACCGCAGCTGCCTTCTCCGACAAAGTGGCCGCTCATTTTCCGCAACTACTCGAAGTCGGCAAGACCGAAGTGGCTCTGGCCGGTGAACTGGAGGCCTATGCCCGTAGCCTCGGGCATCAGGGCATCGTCAGAATGAGGCTGTTCGGCAGTGAATTGTTTTATGGACATCTCATGTCTGGTCCGGCTGCCGCGGTTCCCAGTTATCTGGCATCGCCTACCGGAGGACAAGGGGTGAGCGGACTTATTAGCCAGGGGGCCGGGTTCAAGAAAATCAGGCGGAATGAGACTGTCCTTGTCGATTATGTTTTTGCCTATGACGGATATATTTCCGATCACGCCAGAATTTTTGTCATCGGCGATCTCCCGGATGAGATGTATCGAGCCCATGACGCCATGCTGGAGATGCAGGAGAGGATTAAAAAAGTAGCAGTTCCAGGCGCGGTAACCGGCGATCTCTACCAGTTGATGACGAATATGGCGGAAAAGCAGGGATATCGTCAGCAGTTTATGGGGGTGGGCGAAAGGAAGATTCGCTTTACCGGACACGGCGTGGGACTCGAACTTGACGAATTCCCTTTTCTTGCCAAAGGCCAGAAGCTCGAACTGGCGGAAGGGATGGTCATCGCCCTTGAGCCCAAGGTGATCATGCCTGGAAAAGGCGTGGTCGGTATCGAGAATACCCATCTGGTAACAGCGGTGGGACTTGAGCCTCTTAACCATTTCCCCGATGAAATTTGCAGAGTTTCCTAACAATTTTCCCCGGAGCCGATTATGATACAGACAGACGCAGAAAGTCCCGACACCCTCGATCAGAAAGGACGGGCCGGACTCATCCTGGACTTCTTTCATCGCACCATTGTTCATCATGCCCTCTGGTATGCCGAGGTAAAGCACCAGATGGGAGAGAAGAAAGGGTTGCAGATGCTGGAAAAGGCTGCAGCAAAAAGCTATCAGATACAGATACATCATCTCTCCAAAGTGTTTGGCTTCGAGATGGTGGATAATATTCCGGAACCGCTTTTGAGCATGGAGGTGGAGCAGCAGAAAGAGCTGCTCCACCGGGTCGCCAAAAACTGGCTGGTCGGTGACGGCGTCTGGTTTCAGACGGTGGAGTTCAGTGAAGGGATGAATGATGCCAAGCGCTGCAACGACTCCTGCTGGTCTCAGTTTTCGCCGGTGGAGGCGGCATCCATCAAGAACTTTCTGGGAATGGAAGAACGTCCCGGATTAGCAGGGCTGAAAAGAGCACTTGCTTTCAGGCTCTATGGTTCAATCAACGAACAGTCAATCTCCGATGAGCAGGAGAAAAGCTTTGTCTTTCAAATGAACAAATGCAGGGTGCAGGCGGCCAGAAACCGCAAAGGACTGGATGACTATCCCTGCAAGTCGGCGGGACAGGTGGAATATACCTATTTTGCCAGGGCAATTGACGAGCGTATTACTACCGAATGCATCGGCTGTCCGCCGGATAGACATCCGCCGGAGTGGCATTGCGCCTGGAAATTCAGCCTGAACGAAGAGTAAAAAACAACTCGATGAGGAAACCTATGGAATATGAATACATAAGGTTGGAAAAAAAAGGCGCTGCCGCCATCGTCACCATTGACCGGCCCGAAGCCCTGAATGCCCTGAATCTGGATACCTTGCTGGAGCTTGATCATTGCTTCATCGATCTTGGCGAAGACGAGGAGGTTGCCGTCGTTATCCTGACCGGAGCCGGCGAAAAATCGTTTGTCGCCGGCGCGGATATTTCCCACATGCAGGATCTCAGCGTCATCGAGGCCAACCGTTTTGCACGATTCGGCCACAAGGTGCTGAAAACCATCGAGGAACTGCCCCAACCTGTTATTGCGGCGGTCAATGGCTTTGCCTTGGGGGGCGGCTGCGAGATCGCCATCTCCTGCGACATCCGCTATGCCGCCGAGAATGCCAAATTCGGCCAGCCGGAGGTCAATCTCGGTGTCATCCCCGGCTTCGGCGGCACCCAGAGGTTGCCGCGTCTTATAGGCAAGGGGAGGGCCAACGAGCTGCTTTTCAGTGGTGATATAATCGATGCTGCGGAAGCATGTCGCATTGGCCTGGTGAATAGGGTTTTCCCGCAGCAGGAACTGCTGGAGAAATGTCTCGGTCTTGCCGGCAGGATCGCTTCCCGGGGGCCGCTCGCGGTCAGGCTGTGCAAGGAGGCGGTGAACAACGGCATGGAGATGGATCTGGCACGGGCCTGCCGCTACGAGGCCGATCTTTTCGGTCTCTGTTTTGCCAGTGATGAGCAGGGCGAAGGGATGCTGGCATTTCTGGAAAAACGTGTTCCGGAGTTCAAGAAAAAATAATCTGATTACGCTTGTAACGCAGTGTTTTCTGGCCCAGGCCGGGACTGCTCTTTTCATCGGGACGCCGTAAACCCATCCATGGAGGCTTCGCTGCAGCCGTCCGGGCTGCAGAGACCCGAGAAATGAGCAGTCCCGACCTTGAGCTGAGGATTAGGGGTAATCAGGAAAAATAAAAAGACGGTTGGGGTAAAGCTATGCGTCTGGATCTGAGTGAAGAACAAAAACTAATACAGGATACTGCCCGCGATTTTGCCAAATCAGAGCTAGAACCGGTGGCAGCGCAACTCGACAATGGTGGTGATGACGCCATTTTCTACGAGAATCTACGCAAGCTGGGGGAACTCGGTTTCATGGGGCTCAATGTCTCCGATGCCTATGGTGGTTCCGAGGCCGGTGTTATAGCGTTCAGCGTGGCCATGACCGAGATTGCCAGGGCCTGTGCCTCAACTGCGGTCACTGTCTCGGTAAATAACATGGTGTGTGAGGTAATCCAGGCGCTGGGCAGTGAGGAGCAGAAAAAGAAATATATCTCCAGGATCTGCAGCGGAGAATATGCGGCAGGCGCCTTCGGCCTCACGGAACCTGGCGCCGGCTCCGA
This sequence comes from Desulfopila inferna, assembly GCF_016919005.1. Lineage (NCBI taxonomy): Bacteria > Pseudomonadati > Thermodesulfobacteriota > Desulfobulbia > Desulfobulbales > Desulfocapsaceae > Desulfopila > Desulfopila inferna. The sequence goes on along the minus strand of NZ_JAFFQE010000005.1, from coordinate 191,632 downwards.
TCCAGCCGGGATGACGACTACAGCCATTCTCAAGGGTGATGAATGGATTCTTAACGGTTCCAAAATATTTATCACCAGCGGTACCTGTTCCGGTGTTTTTGTGGTCTGGGCAGTGACCGATCCTGCGGCTCCGCGAGGCAAGGGGATCAGCCTGTTTCTCATTGAAGCCGGCACTCCGGGTCTGATAATCGGCAAAAAGGAAAAAAAGATGGGCCAGCATGCCTCGGCCACCAACGAGTTGCTCTTTCAGGACTGCCGCGTGCCCAAAGACGCTCTGATGGGTGAGCAGAACGACGGATTCAGGGCCGCAGTAAGTGAGCTGGCTGGCGGCCGCATAGGCATCGGTTCACTGGGTCTTGGTATCGGTCTTGCCGCCATGGAGTATGCCACGCGATATTCTCTGGAGCGTAAACAGTTCAACCAAAAAATAAGTGATTTTCAGGCAATCCAGTGGAAGATTGCCGATGCCTTTACCGAGCTTGAGGCGGCCCGACTGCTGCTGATGAGCGCCTCTTACCGGAAAGAGCAGGGCCGTCCCTTTTCCAAGGAAGCATCCATGGCAAAAATGTTCGCAACGGAAGCAGCCAATCGCGCCTGCTATGAGGCCGTGCAGATTCTGGGAGGATATGGCTACACCCGCGACTATCCGGTTGAGCGGTATGCCCGCGATGCCAGAATAACGACGATTTATGAGGGAACCAGCGAGATTCAGCGGCTGATAATTGCCCGGCAGATCTTAGGTGAATTTTCCTAGGAGGCCGTCCGAAAATGCCCTTTTCGCCCATCTCGGCGTTATTTTCAGAAAATCAATGCTCGCAGGTAAGCGCAGACTCCGATATCAGCTATATGGCTGTGCTTGATTTCCTGAAAATGCCTTGATCTGAACGAAAATGCCTATTCTCGGACAACCTCCTAGCCAGAGACCACAAACGAAGGGAGGGTTAATGTTTACTACACGACGCAGTGTCAGAAGGTACCAGTCAACCGAGATTGAAGAGAACAAACTGCAGAAAGTGCTGGAGGCGGCAAGATGGGCGCCTTCCTGGGCCAACACCCAGTGCTGCGAACTGGTTGTCATCAGGGATGAAGGGATAAAGCAGCAGCTCGCAGGCATAATCAGCAAAAAAAATCCTGCAACAATTGCCATGGAGAAGGCTCCCGTTGTCATTGCCGTATGTGGCAGGTTGGAAAAATCAGGTTTTTACAATGACAAGGCGGTAACCAAACTTGGGGATTGGTTTATGTATGATCTCGGGCTGGCAACCGAGAATCTCTGCCTGGCCGCCCATGATCAAGGTCTCGGCACGGTTATCGTCGGTTTGTTTGACCATGACGGCGCCCGGGATATTCTTAATGTTCCGCCTACCCACGAAGTTGTGGCCCTGGTGCCACTGGGATATCCGGATCATGAACCTCCGGCGCCGAAAAGAAAGGCGATGGAGGAGTTTGTTCATTGGGAGAAATTCTAAATTTGCTTGGGAACAGCGGTGGCTGTCAAACCGCCGCTGTCCTATTTCATCGGCATCCGCACAGTCCGCGCTCAAGATATCGCGCCTTTGTTTTCACGAATCACGGATTATCCCGATCAGTCTGATCTGTTGTTTATGAAAATATGATCTGGGGATATGGCCGTATCCCGCAAACGTGGTAACTGTATTCGAATATGACATTTTGGCCCTCTTTTTGACAAAACTCAGAAAATCAGGAGGTGGCAAATGGCACTCTTTCTCGTACAGCATGGCAGAAGTGCTTCAAAAGACGTCGATCCGGAAAAAGGACTTACCTCAAAGGGTATAGAGGAAACGGAGCTCATTACCGAAGTGGCCAGAGGATATGAGGTCAATGTTCGGAAAATAATTCATTCAGGAAAAAAGCGTGCCGCTCAAACGGCGGATCTCTTCCGGGACATTGTTCAGGACAGTATCCCTGTTGAGCAGGTATCCGGTATTGCTCCCCTGGATGATGTCCGGGACTATGCAAAGCATATCGACCCGGCGGAAAACTGCATGGTTGTCGGTCATATGCCCTTTCTTGAACGCCTTCTTTCCTTTCTGACCACCGGCTCCCCCGATATCAAGGTGTATCACTTCCAGAACTCCGGAATTGTCTGCCTGGACGCCGAAAAAGGAGAAGACGGCGGCCTGAATTGGTATATCAAATGGACTCTTAACCCCACCCTGTCGTGAAGTAATAAAAAAAAGTCACTCCGCTGCAGATTCTGCTGCAGCGGCAAATATACTGATTACCGCAGTTCAACAGCCCAGCTTTGCAGAGGCGGGATCGTCTCGATAATCTCCTGCTCCTGCAGAAATCGGGCGAAATTTTCATAACGGTTGATGTCCAGAGCGCCGGGACGCAGGGCAAAGCGAGGCAGTGTATCCCTCCAGGCGCGGCGATTCAGCTCGTCATCGAGATTCTTTCGCGATCCACTGGCGAAAAGAGCCCAGCTTTCCTCGGGATGGTTGATGAGATACTGAACACCTTGCTCAAGAGCGTCCACGAAGCGGCGCAGGGCATCATCTCCTATCCGGTCGCGATGCGCGATCAGGATCAGTTCGTCATAGGCCGGAATACCATGTTCTTCAACAAAGAAGGCCTTTCCCGGTCGTTTCTCAATGTCCATCTGGTTCAACTCGAAGTTTCTGAAGGCACCTATCACCGCATCGGTCTGCCCGGTAAAAAGAGAAGGAGAGAGGGAGAAGTTGACATTTACCAGCTTGATATCGTCAAGAGTCAATCCGACACGCTCCAGCATCACCTTGAGGAGAACTGTTTCAAAACCGCCTACCGAGTAGCCGATGGTTTTTCCTTTGAGATCGGCGAGGCTGTCAATATCGCCATCGGCAAGAACCACCAGAGAGTTCAGGGGCGTGGCAACCAGAGTGGCAATTCTGACCAGTGGCAGACCCTGATCAACCTGCATATGGTGCTGGTGCTGGTATGATACGGCAATGTCGGCTTTTTGGGCGGCCACAAGTTTGGGCGGATCGTTGGGATTGGATGGGGCGATAATTTCCAGCTCCAGCCCTTTTTCCTTGAAAAAGCCCTTTTCCTGAGCGACGAAGATAGGGGCGTGGTCGGGATTGACGAACCAGTCGAGCAGCACTGTCAGTTTTTCTGCAGCGCCAGCACTGCCGGAGAAAAGCAGCAGTGCGGCAAAAACAAAGCATAATACCTTACCTGGTTTTTTCATGAATGAGATCCTTTTGTGTTTCCCAGAAAAGAATTCTGGTTATGATGGCGTCAACGACGAAATAGAGAGTCAGGGAGATAAGGGCAAGTACGGTCAGGGCGGCAAACATGATATCTATCTGCATCCGGGCATTGGCATGAAGCATATAGAAGCCAAGACCCGCACTGGAGCCCACCCACTCGCCGACTATGGCTCCGATTGGTGCGACTGCCGTAGCTACCCTGAGACCGGAGCCGAAGGGAGGCAGAGCGTTGGGGATAATGATGAAACGAAAAAGGGCGATTTTGCCGGCCCCCATTATTCTGGCGAGTTCGAGCAGATCACGGTCGGTGCGCTGCATCCCGTAATAGAAGGAGGATGTTACCGGAAAATAGATAATCAGCACCGCCATGGCTATCTTTGAGGCCATGCCGTAACCGAGCCAGAGCACCAGCACCGGCGCCAGTGCAAATACCGGGATGGCCTGGCTGATCACCAGCACCGGCAGCATCCAGCGCTTCAGCAGGGGCGAGAGCGTCATCACCAGGGCGCTGATGCTCCCCAGAAAGGTGCCGATGATCAACCCTGCGATAATTTCCAGCAATGTGGTCTGCAGATGATGCCATAATTCGGGCCAGTGGCTGACAATGGCACGGACCACCGGCAACGGCCCGGGCAGGATGTAGTGGGGAGCTCCACTGATAATCACCACTACCTGCCAGAGAAGAATTCCTCCGGCGATCAGGCTTGCAATCCTGAGGAACTTCATACGTTCTCTCTCATCAGAAGAGCCAGCAGATTGGTATAGAAGGGGGCAATGGCGGGATCTCCCGCCTTACGGGGCACGCTGCCCGGCAGATCGGCAAATCTGTTCACTCCGCCGGGGGCATTGGTGAAAACAATAATCTCGTCTCCCATCCGCAACGCCTCCAGGGGATCATGGGTGACCAGCAGTACCGTTTTGCCCCGGGTCATGTGAGCCGCAAGATCCTGCAGTTTCATCCTGGTCAGAGCATCGAGTGCCGAGAAAGGTTCATCCATGAGCAGAAGCGCTCGTTCTTCCATAAGGGTGCGAAGCAGTGCGCCGCGCTGGCGCATTCCTCCGGAAAGGGTGGCCGGCAGGGCCTTCTCGTACTGTGACAATCCCGCATGTTCGAGCAGCATGGACGCCCTGTCACGGACACTGTCGTCCACTTCGCCGCGCAGCCTGGCGCCCAGCATGACATTGTCGTGCAGGGTCATCCAGGGGAGCAGAAGGTCGTTTTGACTCATCCAGCCTACTTGGTGATTGTCGGTAGAGAAGGAAATACTGCCGCTATAGCGCAGACTGCTGTTTCCGGAAACCATCCTGAGCAGTGTTGATTTCCCGCAGCCGCTGGGCCCCAGGATGCAGGTGCATTTGCCCGCGGCCACGCTGAAGCTGAGGTGATCGAAAAGAGTCTCGTTTTCAAAATCAAGACAGATGTCGGTGAAGGTTATGGACGGAGCTGACGTTTTAGTTGCAGTCATGGTGTACCCGTCGTGCCTCTGCTATCAGCTCTGTGAGCATTCGCGCCGACTCCTCAGGGGAGGCGGCGGAGACAATGGCCGAAATAACGGCAATACCGTCGGCCCCTGCGGCAATAACCCTGCCGGTATTCATACTGGTGATTCCCCCGATGGCTACAAGCGGCAGCCTGACATGGCGGCGAATCCTGCGGATTCCCTCCAGGCCCAACGGCATACCGGTATCTGCTTTACTGGTGGTTGCAAAAACCGGACTTACCCCTATATAGTCGGCGCCCTGTTGTTCAGCCCTGATCGCATCTTCCAGGCATTCCGCGGAAATGCCGATTAGTTTGTTTTTACCCAGCAGGTCCCGGGCCTCTCTGACAGGCATGTCGTTCTGGCCGAGATGAACGCCCTCGGCGTTGACTGCAAGAGCAATGTCGGGATAATCATTGATGATCAGGGGTATGCCCAGGGGAGCAAGCAGTTCTTTCAGGATTTGGGCATTGTCCAAAAACTCATGCTTTGTCAGGTTTTTTTCGCGCAGCTGTACACAACTGACCCCGCCTTTGACGGCGGAGGCCACAACTTCCGCAGTTGTCCTGCCCAGCGAAAGATGAGAGTCGGTAACAAGATAAAGCGAATAGTCGATCATTGTAATTATATTTCCTCTATCCTGGCGCCGGCTAGCAGATCCACGGGTGAAATGGTATAGAGCGCATCGAGCAAGGCGATCATGAAGCTTCCCGGGGCATTGGCAGAGAGAGCTGCCTTCTCCCCTGCAAGACCAAAAAAGGCAAGCGCGGTCGCCGCCGCCGAGACGAAATCCTTATCAACTGCGGCGAAGGCGCCGATTACAGCGCTTGCACCGCATCCCGTCCCGGTGATATAAGGCATCAGCGGATGACCGTTGGAGATCTTGAGAACGCGGTCGCCATCGGTTACCAGATCAACCGGCCCGGTGATAGCCAGGGTAGCATCCAGCTCCCTGGCCAGAACTTTGGCGCTCTCCTCGGCTTCATCCACTGAATGAAGCGCATCCACACCTTTGGTGGCGGAATCGGGGTGGCGCAGGGAAAGAATTTCCGAGGCGTTTCCTCTGATAATACCGACCCGCGTCTCATCGATTATCCTTTTGGCCGATTGCGTACGAAGTGGAGTGGCGCCGGCACCCACCGGATCGAGAATTATGGGAGTGTTCCGTGCTGCAGCAGCCCGACCCGCCTTGATCATCGATTCCACCCAGGAATCGGTCAAGGTGCCGATATTGAGAACTAGAGCGCCGGCATGAGCTACCATATCGACAACTTCGTTTTCAGCATGTGCCATCACCGGAGAGGCTCCCATGGCGAGTAGACTGTTGGCGGTGAAATTCATCACCACAAAATTGGTAATATTATGGATCAGGGGCGCGGCGGTGCGGACAGCCCGAAGATTAGCGGCTGCTTTTTCGGCAAGATTCGACATGTATCACCTCTTTTCCTGGGAAAGTAAGCTGTAGGGTCAAGTGGAAACAGAGATGATGGAAACATGTGAAAGAGCATGGTTCATTTTTGCGATTCCCTACGCTGGAATAAACCAGATCAGGTTCTATGGGTATCATCTCAGGCATATTGTGCCACCCCCTGCAAATACTAGAAAATAGAGTAATGCTCTATTATTGTCAACCACCTTTTGCTCGCAGTAGTGTGGATGAGTATCTCCTGCCCTGTCGTGTGCAGGGCACGGGATATCCTGGTGGTTTAGTTGTCCTTTTCAAGGGCATGCTCATGAATATATTTCTCAAAATTGTTTCTTAACTGGCCTATCTGTAGGCCCAGCGGCAAACATTTTTCCTTTTCAAGACATGAGTCGGCCTCATCGAAATCTACAAAAGTTCTGAGGTGCCGCTTGCCCTGATGGTAATCCACCGCCCAGGCTTCGGCTTTATCGTCATAATCGACATTAAAATCAATGCCGCAAACTCCCATATGAGGATGTATCGCTTCTATTTTTTTGCAAAGTTCGTCTTTTGTAACCATTTTTTCACCTCTTTCTTGGTTGAGATGTATAAAACCGGAGCAAATTAAGCTCCATATCGATATACTATGCATTTCTCCCGGCATCTCAACCATCCATTCCGCCGGCCATTTGCAGAAGCAGCCGGAAGGATGAAAGCCCGTTCTTGCAAAAACTCATGATCAGATATACGATTGATCTATGAATATCTAGAGCTAAAACATATATTTTATTGGAGCGAGGCTGGAAGAGTCCTCCGAACATGCCGACGGCCAGGGGCCGGACAAGAAAAGAGAGGAAAAGATGGAACTACCTGAAATTGGTGATATAATCGATGGGTTTACGATTCAGGAGCTGCTTCATAAAGGGGCTGCGGCCCATCTCTATCTGGCTGATGACAGCCTGTCGGATAACTCCGTCGTCCTGAAAATTCCACTCGACAACATTCTTAATCATCCCGTCCTGTTTTACCATTATCAGAACGAAGAATACCTGAGCCGGTACCTCAATCATCGAACCGTGGTCAGGTTTCTGGTCAGACCAATCTCACATCTCTATCTCGTTCAGGAGTATATTGCCGGGCAGGATCTCAAGACAGCTCTGCAGGTCCGCCAGATATTTCCGTTAAAGGAGGCGGTGTCGGTCTGCCTCAAGGTCTGCCAGGCGCTCGGCTATCTACATTCCAGATCGGTGCTCCATCTTGATGTCAAACCTGAAAACATAATGATTCTTCCCAATGATGGTATCAAGCTCGTCGATTTCGGACTTGCCCGTCATCTCGGCCTGCGCGACTACCTGGCCGATGATTTCTCTCAACCTCACGGAACACCGTATTATATTTCACCGGAGCAGCTTTGCGGCAACAGGAGTTCCAAACAAAGCGATATTTACAGCCTGGGTATAACTTTTTATGAAATGCTGACCGGGCAAATACCTTTCAAACGCTCGAGTAAGGTTGTGGATGTGGAGCAGCGGCTCAATAAAGATCCTGTGCCACCACGACATTATGAGCAGTCGATTCCTCCCGCTATTCAGCAGATTATCCTGAAAATGCTGAAGCGCGATCTGGGTTCCCGTTACCAGAATGTTGCTGACCTGCAGCACGATCTCCGCAATTACGATAGTCTTGAACCCACTGAAGATGGCGAAAAAACAGAAAAGCCATCCACCCTGTTCAGTTTTTTTAAGTCGAAGGACTGCAGCATCTACCGGGAAAAGAAGGAAAGAAACAAAATGTCCGTCCCGCTTGAGGCCCGGCAAATTCTGGGCTGTATCATGGATGATAATATCGCGGACCTGGTCGTAGAGGAGGTCAAGCGGGAAGCTCTGGTATATGGCGGTGAAATCACCCTTCTGGTGGTGCTTGAAGAGGAGGATATCGAGCCGGAGGATGTCGAATATACCAACGAGGTTGTTGGAACCCGGCTGGTCCACAGGATTGACGGGTATATGTCAACCCTGAAAAAATATGAACTCCCGGTGATGCTGCGCATTAAAAGAGGAAATGTAGCTGAAAATATTATAGAGATGGCAGAGAGCCTGAACGCCGATATTACCGTTCTGGGCCCTCCGCGTCATCCTCGAAGATCAGCCACCTTTTCCGGCCTTTTCGGAGGCAGCACCATCGACAAGGTGAGCCGCACCCTCAACCGGAAAGTACGGGTACTCAAACCGGCATCATCCGGGCCGGGACCTCGACTTCAGCGGAGCGAGAGGCCTGCAGGGGTGGCCCTGGAGAATTTGAGACTGTTTCTCGCCGATACCTGGGTCTATCACCTCAATTCACTCAGTGAGGCGGTAAATACCCATGTCGAGGAGATCAAGCCGTCGGCGGCGGCCTGCCCCTACGGCGAATGGCTGGAGCAGTTTGTCAGTCATCTCGATGAAGAGGAGCGGGGGGCGGAATTGCTGAAGGTCCACGAGGATCTGCATCGCAGTGTGGACAGGATTGCCACGCTGGAGGCCGGACAGGATGATTTTAAGAAAGTATACAGCACCGAAACTCTTCCTCTTTCAAGCCGTTTCATGCAGCTTCTTCAGCAAATCGGCGGTTCGGTGGCCAAATCTCTCAGACCCGAAGGTAAAACCGATTGAAAATCGCCGTTTTTGCAGATGTTCATGCCAACCTGGAAGCCCTGCAGGCTTTTCTGGAGGTGATGGCCGAAGAGCAACCCGACCGTTTTGTCTTTCTGGGAGACATCATCGGCTACGGTCCGGACCCCAATGAATGCATTACACTGCTGCAGGAGCTTGACAACCTTGAGGCGGTTCTCGGCAATCATGATTCCGCGGCGATCTGGGACAGTTCCCCCTACGAAATGCATGCCGATGCCCGCGACGCAATTTTCTGGACAATGGACCAGCTCAGCGATGAGAGCGTCAACTTTCTCAGGACCCTCCGGCACAAGGTGCTCATAGATGGCGTCTGTTACTGTCATGCCTCCCCGCACAGCCCGGATGCCTGGATCTATCTGAACTCGTATATCAAGGCATTATGGTCCTTTCGCAGAACCGGCTATCGTCTTTCCTTCGTCAGTCATACCCACTGGCCGCAGCTTATCTCTCAAGAGAATTCCTGGAAAATATCTTTGGAAAAGGTGCAGCCCGGAGAGGTTCGTTATCTGCAGGAAGGTCAGCGCTATATCGTCAACTGCGGCAGCATCGGCCAGCCTCGCGACGGCAGCGCCGACGGTTCATATTGCCTCTACGATGACATCGAAAAAACGGTAATATTTCACAGGTTCAGTTATGCCAATCAGACAACACAAACAAAAATGCGCAAGGCCGGCTTGCCGGAATATCTAGCTTCCAGGTTGAAAACAGGGAGATAGCGGGCTGATCGGTAGGTGAGCCTGGGAACCACGAGACATGCAAAGGGAAAATATGAGAATCGGATTAGTGCAGATGAACACCCAAAAGGATAAGGCGGAAAACCTTGCCGAGGCAGAAAGACTCATCGATGTGCAGGCCAGGGAAGGTGCCCGTCTGATAATGCTGCCGGAATATTTCAATTTCCTGGGCCCCGAAAAACACTGGCGCAAAAACAGTGAGGAACTGCATAATTCCATGAGCCTCGGCCGTGTACAGGAAAAGGCGATTGAGCACAAGGTCTTTATTCACTGCGGCTCTTTTCTGGAGAAATCCGGCAGTGATATCCATAATACCGCAGTTGTTTTTGATCCCCTGGGTGATATCGTCGCAAAATATCGTAAAATACATCTATTTGACGTGGAAGTGCCCGGTGGTCGGAAGTATTTCGAATCCGAGACCATAACGGCAGGGAATGAGGTCGTAACATTTACAGTAGACGGCATCATCTTCGGCATGGCCACCTGCTATGATTTACGCTTTCCGGAACTGTTCCGGGTTCTTTCTGCCCGCGGTGTTCAGGTGATACTGGTACCGGCGGCATTTACCATGATGACCGGCAAGGATCATTGGGAGCTGCTCCTGCGTGCCAGAGCTGTCGAGAATCTCTGTTATGTGGCCGCCGCCGGTCAATATGGCAGCTGTCCTCCCAGCTACGTCAGTTTCGGCAGAAGCATGGTTGTCGATCCCTGGGGTGTGGTGATCTCCCAGGCAAGGGACAGCGTTACCACGATATCCGCTGAGGTCGACATGAAGCACCTGGCTGAAGTTCGAAAAACCTTTCCGGCACTTGATCATGTGCGCAGTGAGATGTTCGGCTGAGAGGCTCAAAAACCATTAATTCACTTAAGCGAGAAGGGGTATCAACCCCGTCAAGCCGCAAGCGGCCGGGATAAGTACCTTGGTTGTAGATGTAGTTTAGCGATTTCAAATACGTTTCCCTTTTTCTTGTATTTTTGTCAGCCTTTCGGGAGTAAGGTACTAATGAGAACCAACCTCGATCATCTGGTCATCGGCGCGCAAACATTGGCGCAGGGCAGACAATATGTCAAAGAGCAGCTGGGCATCGAGATTCCCCTGGGCGGCAGTCATCCGCGCATGGGTACCCATAACTGTCTGACCAAGCTGGACGATGCCGTCTTTCTCGAGATTATCGCCATCGACCCGGAGGGAGAACAGCCGCTGCAGCCGCGCTGGTTCGGCTTGGACGATCCCCTGGTGCGCCGTCGCCTCGCCGATGGACCCGGCCTGCTCACCTGGGTGGTGAACACCGATGATATTACTGGTGCTTTGAACATTGCTGAAATTTCCTTCGGTGCTCCACAGCCTGTGAGCCGTGGCGATCTGCGCTGGTATTTCGGCGTGCCCGATGACGGCAGGCTGCTGGCAGGCGGTATGCTGCCCTATATTATCAGCTGGCAAACCGACGAGCATCCCGCCGCCAAAATGGTGGATCTGGGGTGTCGCCTGCAGGCCCTGAGACTCTTTACCCCCTTTGTGGAATGGACTGCCAGGCAGCTTGAGGATATCGGCGCCCTGGATTTGATCGAGCTTCAGATCCTGCCGGAGATGAGCACCCCTTATCTCGAGGCGGAAATATCCACCAAGTCAGGTAGCTGCCTGCTGAAAAGCATTTAGGCAGCTTCATTCATTAGATTTGAGAAAGGAAGTGAAGATATGCAATTCGGAGCCATGAATTTCCCTGTTCTGCCTGTCCTTGAGGAAATAGAGGCGATAGGCCGATTGGGATTCGACTACGTCGAACTGGCCATGGATCCGCCCATGGCGCATTACCGTGTCATTGCTGCAAATAAAAACGATATCGTTAATGCCCTCGGGAATAACGGTCTGGATCTGGTCTGTCATATGCCCACCTTTGTATCCACTGCCGATCTCACCGAAAGTATTCGCAGGGCATCGGTGACGGAAATGCACCGTTCCCTGGAGCTGGCTATCGAACTGGGGGCTTCAAAGGTCGTGCTGCATCCCAGTGTGGTCAGCGGTCTGGGCAGCTTTGTCATGGATACGGTGCGAGGGTATGCCTACGAGTTTCTGCAGGAAATTACCGCTGCTGCCGGCGGGATGGAAATCTGCCTCGAAAATATGTTTCCAAGATATATGTCCGGTGTGGAACCTCATGATTTCGAGGAAATCTTCAGGGAATTCCCATCCCTCAAGCTGACTTTGGATACCGGACACGCCAATATTGACGATAAAAGCGGAAAACGTCTGCTGCACCTTGCCGAAAATTTCGGCGAACGGATCGGCCATTTGCATATCAGCGACAATCGGGGCCGGAGAGATGATCATTTCTCGGTGGGGAAGGGATCGATTGATTTTGATGAGCTGATACGACAACTGCAGCAGATCGGTTATGACAGCACCGTTACCTTTGAAGTGTTCGAAGAAGACAGGCAAATGCTGGTCGACAGTCGCGAACGCATTAAGGAAATGTTCCTCCGTTAAAAAGATGTCATCGCGATAAGCACCCGTACCGGGCATAGACCGACTTCGAGAAAGTCCAATCTCTCGAGCCGCAGATTTTTGGCAGGCCCTCATTTCTGAAAATATTTTTTGGCTCTTCCGGATTTAGTGTGTTTTTGCTCTACTATTTGCAAACAATGGTCAAAAAAGCAACTTATCCATGAGTTGCAAATAAACTTTAAATTGATGGGGTTCGCCAGGCTCACCGCCAACCTACCCTTTCAAAATTCGATTGCGGCATTCCAGTAGGTTGGTGCTGACGTAAGGAAGCCCAACGCTTTTGCTGGCCCTGCAACTGCCTCCGCTTTGTGCCGGTTTGTATTTGTTTAAGCCCCATAAGAAGGCAATCATCCCGATTTGACCTATGTCAAATTATCTTTTATTTAAAAATGCTTTACTCTTATTAGATAATTGCCCAGAGATCCAGCCGGACTTCCGGTGATTCAAAAGGAGAAAAATCATGAAGGAAGTACTTTCGGAAGAGCGCGGTCCTCTGGAAATTTCCGAGCAGGATGTGCTCGAGGCGATGAAACGCATTCCGGGCTATCTCGACATTACCCCCGGTGATTTTAAGGAAATCTATAAGGCCGCTTATGCACTGGCGATACAACGTTTGCTCACCGATCTGAAAGCCGTCAACATCATGACGACATCGGTGGTGGTGGTCGATCAGGAAATGGCCCTTGTCGATGCCGCAGCCCTGCTGGCCGAAAAGCAGATATCGGGTGCTCCAGTGGTGAATCGTCAGGGAATCCTTGTCGGGGTCGTATCGGAGAAGGATTTTCTAAAGGAAATGGGCTTTGGTGCCACACCATCCTTTATGCAGATCGCCACTCACTGCCTCAACGACAGGAGCTGCATGATCGGTAGGCTGCACAATCGAACTATTGGCGACATTATGTCCCGGCCCCCCATCAGCGGAGCAGCGGAAATGACTGTGGGCGCCATATCTTCGATTTTTGCCGATAAACAGATCAACCGCCTTCCGATTGTCGATGCGGATCAACGGCTGATTGGCATGGTGACACGCACCGATCTGGCGCATTCCCTCAATGTCTACCAGGAGAAACCCAAAAAATGAGTTACTGGGAGAAAATGAAGGGAGGCGGGCAGAGTCCGCCGCAGGTAGGTTCGATGGAGATTCTCTGGTCCTGGATTGGCAGCTTTCTCGGCATTGCCGCTGTTTCCCTGATTCATTACAAGATGCTCGACCAGACCGGCATGCTCATGATAATTGGCTCCTTCGGCGCTTCGGCCGTCCTTATCTACGGCGCCATCCGCAGTCCTCTGGCCCAGCCGAGGAATCTGATCGGCGGCCATGTCTTCTCGGCCATAATCGGAGTGACCGCCTTCCAATTGTTCGGCGGCGATCTCTGGCTGGCAGCGGCCCTGGCGGTCTCCACCTCCATTGCTGTCATGCATTTCACCAAGACCCTCCATCCTCCGGGAGGGGCAACTGCCCTGATCGCTGTGATAGGCGGAGAAAGTATTCATAATCTTGGTTACATGTACGTCATAATTCCCACTGCCTCCGGGGCAATGATCATGCTCATCGTCGCTCTTCTTTTCAACAATATGCCAAAAAGCCGTAAGTACCCGGAATTCTGGCAATAAAGCAAGCCTCCCTGAGGTCGCCAGAAAAGGAGTTGATCATTCCGCAGGCTGTCACAATAGTATTAAAAGCTGGTTGCAAAAAGAAGTTCAACTACTTGATGAAGCAGAGCCTGCAGATCTCCTTAATCCTTTTGCAACCGTCGCTCCGAGCTTGACCCGGAGTCCACTTTTCTTAGAAATACCGGATTTCATATCAAGACCCAAATAACGAAATATAAGGAGCCTTATCTCAAACCATCCATCAAAAGGTGAAGAAAGTGAACACACCAAACAAAACTATAGGCGAGATTGTCGCCGAGGATTACCGCACCGCACAGGTTTTCGAGAAATACGGCATAGATTTCTGCTGTGGAGGCAAAGAAGACCTTGCCACGACCAGCAGGGACAAAAACATCGATCTCTCCGTAATAACGGCAGAGCTCGAAGAAGTGCAGAAAGAACCCAGGGAGCGTAGCCAGGATTATGACTCCTGGGAGCTGCCTTTTCTTTCCGATTACATTGTCACTGTTCATCATTCCTACCTTAACGATAATATTGAGCAGATAGGCACATACGCCAACAAGATCGCCGAGGTCCATGGATCAAGCCATCCTGAAGTAATCGAGATAGCCTCCCTTTTCAAGAAACTCGGCAGCGATCTTGAAAGCCATCTCAGGGATGAGGAGGAAGAATTCTTTCCCGCTCTCAAACGAGTCTACGCCCAGAAAAAAGCGGGCCAGACCTCGGCAGAAGAAGATACCGCCATTATCAGAAAATCGCTGGAGAACTTCAAAGATGAGCATGAGGAAGTAGGCGATGCCTTACATAAAATCCGCCATCTCTCCAAGGATTTCGACATACCGGCTAACGTCTGCAATACCTATGTCCTCACTTATGAGAAACTCAAGGAGTTCGAAGACGATATCCATAAGCATGTTCACCTTGAAAATAATATTCTTTTTCCGAAGGCGATGAAGCTCTGTGAATAATCAGGCCCAGTCGTCATTTCGGACCCAGATTCGGAATCCATTGCTTCCTCTGATGACTCGGAATGCCATAATCCGCCATACCCTGAGAGGAATGCATACTGTCCTGTCAAATCAGCAAAAAGAAAATCTGAAAAGAAGAATCAGTTCAACCTTACGCCAGGTTGCCGATCGTAAAAGATTGTGTAATTGAAAAAAGAGAAGGGTGGTGATCCCGGCAGGATTCGAACCTGCGACACCCAGATTAGGAATCTGGTGCTCTATCCTACTGAGCTACGGGACCATCCGGAAAGGTGCTGTCATATACCATATGTTAATACGATTATGCCAGATCTTTCTTCTTTTTTCGACCAAAAACGATCTATATTTAATGTGGAAGCCGTAGGCGCCTCTGTCTAGTTTTCTTATTCTTCTACCAAAACGCTGGTTCCTTCTTTACTGGAATTCCCAGCTCTTGTAACTCCTCCTCGCATAGATAGCTTGCCTGGCGAAAAGAAGCTGGTGTATTCGCTGCACCGGAAAACCACTCCGGACATCCGCCAAAGTTCCCTTTTGCAGTTGTTAATTGAAAAAGACAGGAAGAAAGTCTCCCTGAGCGGGATTGGTAGGCTTGGACAAGTGATGAATGGCGAAATGGGTCAAATATCGGCGAGCCGAAATACCCCTGAGTGCGGAATTCTTCCTTTCCGAACGGACAACTGTCCTGCGACAGCAGACAATCATTCTCCTGATCCCGGCCTGTCGAGATCGGGAAAAGTTCTTCTTATTACAAAGGACTATTCTTCGATACCATCGGTTTCACACTTTTCCCCAAGTACATCTTCTATATACAGCATTTTGACAAGCACCATGGCGGCTGCCGTAAGAGGAGTGGCAAGCAAAAGACCGAGAAAGCCCAGAGCGGTGCCGAGAACGACCTGTGAGGTGAGAGTAAGAACCGGCGGCATGGCTACCGCCCTCTGCTGAATGAGAGGAGTGATAATGTAGCTTTCGATACCCTGTATTAAAAGATAGAGCAAAATCACATACAGGGCGGTTGACGGAGATTCGGTATATCCCAGAAGAATAGCCGGAATAGCTGAGAGAATCGGCCCGATGTTGGGGATAAATGTCAAAAGACCGGCAAGAACAGCAAGGCTGAGAGGCAGAGGAACCTTGAGGAAATACAAACCGATAAAGGTGGAGACACTTACCACCAGCATGCCGGTAAATCTGCCGATAAGCCAGAGACCAAGAGTATAGTCAAGGGCGCTGAAGACTTGTCCGGTCCGCTGTCGTCCATTTTGCGGGACCAGGCGTATGATACCGTTGATGTAGTATTGAGGGGTAAAGGAGAGATATAAGCCGACGAAGAGAATAATAAACATGCTGGTAATTATTCCGATAGTTGTGGCGAAAAAACCAAGGGCTTGACTGCTCACTGTCCCGGCGGATGAGAGTGCAGAAGATCCGCCGAAGGACTGGAAAAGATTCTCGAGCCAGTCCAGGTGATTTATTCTCTCCCTGAGATTATTGAAGGCTTCAGGTATCTGTTCCACCAGTTTGCCTCCCTGTTCGGCAAGTTGCGGAGCCAACAGAATGAAGAAGGCGATGAAGGCAATGACCAGAAGCATGAGGGTAATGGCTATGCTCCAATTTTCCGACAGATGATTGAATTTGCCGAAAAGGAAATTGCTCAGTCCACGGATAAAAATGGAGAAGAGGATTCCGGCGAAAATCAGAAGCAGTATCTGCACGGCTGATCTCAACAACAAAGATAGCAAAAGAAAAAGAGCTAATAGACCAAGTGCTATAAGAATCAGCTTTGTATATTCTGTTGTCTTAACCATTGATGTCCTGTTTAAGGGGGAAAGAGATAGAAAAATCTGCTTCGGAAACCTACATGCACAATCAAGGCCTATTTTTAGAGGAATTTTTCGAATATGAGCGAATTAACAGTTTCATGCCTGCAGGTCCATCATATATTGAAATGTGACTTCGCCGGCTATGACGAAAGCATGATGGTGCATCGACATCACCGTGAGGCTCTCGGGGCTGACCGCATTCAGAACCTGTTCTACGCGCCGAGGAGTTGAGTTCCAGACAGCGGTTAACGTGGTAATGGAATCGGTCAATAGGATAAGGGGCAAACCTTTTCTTGACTCTTGTCACCGATTGAAAAGTGGTTCTCCACTTTTTTTTTGCGGCAAAAGGGTTCCGCCAGGCGCTCATCTGCGTGGCCAGCGATAATCAACACCAGCGGCGGGCCACCCCGATCCCCGAAGGTTTCATAGCAGATTTCAACCTCGTTTCGAGTCATGATGGTTTTGACTTTATCGCTTTCTGATGTCATCCCTGGTCTCTCCTCTTTCAGTGCTTTCGATGCGTTTGCGCGCATACCGCTTGATTCCCCAGATCAATGCAATTCCCAGTATCACCACTGCCAGCAAGAGCGCGATATTTTCAGCGGAAGGATCTGTGATCACGTTTTCCAGCTGTTCCCCGAAAATGGCCAAAGTCAGGGTTCCCGGAAGATGAGCGATGAAGGTGCCGATCAGGAAATCCCGGAAGCGAAGATTTATCGATCCAGCCGCGGTATTCACGACCGCATAGGGGGCAACGGGTATCATCCGGACACCGACCACGGCGCCAATCCCGCCTTTACGCAAAAAACTCTGCACCTTCTGGAAACGTTTTCCTTTCATAAAATCGATTTTTCCGGTGCCGAACCGTCGACCAAGGAAAAAGAAGAGAGAAGCGGCTGACAGGCTGCCGGTGATGGCGCAGGCCCAGCCGAGAAATCCCCCCAGGGTCAGAATAATCGCACCGTTCAACACCATATTGGGAAACAGAAGGCTGTTGGCCACCAGGTAGGCCGCGATGACGGCAAGGGGGGTCCACCACTGGCCCCGGACAAAAGTGATGAGCCCGCTCAGGTTTTCCTGATCGGTGAAATACTGAAGGGGTGTAAAGCGCCAAATGCCCACAAGCCCCAAAATGGCGAGAAGGATAAACCCCGTGAATAGCCACATCCGTCTTCGCTTCTTGAGTTTCTGGAAAAAGGAAAATTTTTTCATAAACGTTTCGCTTTCTCCGGCGACAGAGCCTCCCAATACCTCACCGATTCCATATCTGTTTCAGCTTATTCTTCCAGAGAAAATAATAAGGGACATACATGATACATGATAAGCATTGTCAGTATCGCGCCCCTCTACGGGATAAAAAGGGTCAGGGATAAAAAGGGTCAGAGTAAAATTAAAATAGCAAATAAAAATTACTCTAACCCTCTGGTCTTTCCTCTTTGTTTTTGAAAGAGCAGGTCAGATATTGTATTTCTCAGATTACAGCGGACTAAGCTGCAGTGATTTGTTCAAATTCTGCAGGAAGAGCGGCCAGAGGAAATCTCCGATTTTACCTCCGCTTTCGCCGCTGATCCTATAGAGATCAGGCCGGTAGTTTATCAGGGATTGCCTTACAACACTCTTATTGGGGGGCAAAAGGGGCCTATAAGCATCGAAAATTCCTGTTTTTTACCATTAAATATCTAGAATAATGGTTGTAATTATGGTCTGACCCCGATTTGTGATTTGCTGGTAAGTATACATCTATGGGCATCCGTTCGCTTCTGAGTCGGGTATCCCATTTTACGAATAAAAAAACCTGAAAAGCAGCAGTACAAAGAATTCTATAAACACCACCTGAATAATCCCTGTCTTTTATTCCAGTGACATCAGATAAGATCGAAGATTTTGCGGGCTGTTGGTGAGGCCGAGCTTGCGGCGCAGGCTTTTTCTGTGAAAATCGACGCCACTGACGGAAAGATTCAGCATTTCGGCAATTTCCTTGCTTGATCTACCACCCCGCACCATATTGGCAACCTCTATTTCCTGGGGAGTGAGCATTACCTTGATGCCGGCTAAAGTGTGCAGAAAAGGTTCGGTGATTTCCCGGAGATTACTCTCCACCACTTCGGCAAGAGTACGTTGCTGTTCCGTCAGTTTACCCTGAAGCAGTCTCTCCACATAGGGCAGGACCAATCGGTCGACATTGGTATAGATGGTTTCTTCGATGCGGGTTTTGTCTTCATCTCGCTGACGGAGAAGCACCTTCAAGGCGATATTGGTCTCTTCCAGTCTTTCCCGTTGGCGGAGCAGTTCCACTTCCTTACGCTTTAGTTCTTCCTGCACCATCATGACGGGAGTTATGTCCTCATGGGTAACAATAACCCTCTGAACTTCCTCGTCCCTGTAGGGCACCACGCGGACGACGAACCAACGTTTTTCATCAGGGCTGTGACAGGGATATTGATGAAAAAACTCCTGGAGTTCTCCACGTGCAACTTTTTCGATTCCTCTGACGACACTCCCTGCATCATCCAGATGATTACTGTCTCCACCCCGGCAGACGGAATAATAGTTGATGCCGACGCAGTCCCAACCCTCTTTCATGCCGTTGGCCCGGGCATACTCCTGCCATGCCTCATTGGTTTCAAGGATAACACCCTGCTCGTTCAAAATAGCCACATGGGCCGAAAGTGAGTTTACCACCACCTGATAGAGGTCCGCGTCCCCCATAGTTACCTCTCCTTTTAAGAATTCTTTCATTTGATTATCCTTTCTCTGCCGCTCTGTCAAGAAGATGGATGGAAAAGGAGATTCGCGCTGCCAGATACATGGCAAGAGGCCAGAAAACCGCCCAAACCACGCCGAGCACTGCAAGTGAGAGGGAAGGAGTCTGCGGAAATTCGGCACCGCCGAGTTTTACTCCCCCCCAATAGGCCAATGGCCCTCCCAGTCCCCCAAAGAAAATATTGATCAGGTGCCTGCCCTGCATCCAGCGCAGACTGTGCAGAGGCAGGGTGGCAAGGCCGGCCCAGATGACGATCAACCAAAAGGGGATGAGCCATGAGGGTGCCGCAAATGCCAAAATTCCAAATTCCTGCATTGCAGTGTCGATAAGAACCCCAGCTGCTATAAAAAAGACAATCATCTTCGCATCGGCAGCCCGTCTGTCACTGAGCATCAGATGCAGGGCAAGAAGTACAAGGCCCCCCAGTGCTCCGAAGTTTCCGTAAAGCACACACAAAAACCAGATAGCCTGATAGAAGACAATATTAAGATAAATGTTCATTCAATTCACTTCGGCCTCGCAGCAGGGCGATCAGCAACAATATGGACAACGCTGATGGAACGTTCCAGGAATCCGCCCTCGCAATAACAGAGATAAAAATTCCACAGCCGCCTGAATCGTTCATCATAACCAAGTTCTCCGAGTCGGCCAGCTGCCTGATTAAATCGTTCGCGCCAAAGGGCGAGGGTACGGGCATAATCACCGCCAAAATCTTCCAGGTGGCGCACCACCATATCGGTGGTGCTTGTCAGTATACTCTGCATCCTTGTGATGGAGGGCAGACATCCTCCCTGAAATATATGCTGTTGGATAAAATCGACATTGCCTGCATAATTTTCATATTTCTGATCGCGGATGGTTATAGCCTGAAGCAACATCCTGCCGTCCTCTTTTAACAATTCACCGCATTTCTTGAAGAATTCCGGAAGATATGCATGTCCCACCGCTTCGATCATCTCAATAGCAACCACTTTGTCATATTTGCCCTGCAGATCCCGATAATCTTGCCGCAGCACACTGATCCGGTCCTGAAGACCCGCAGCCTCAACCCGTTTGACCGCCTCCTGATATTGAGCTTCAGAGAGAGTAGTAGTAGTAACCCGACAGCCATATTTTTTTACCGCGTAAATGGCAAATCCTCCCCAGCCGGTACCGATTTCCATAACATGATCGTTTGCCTGCAGTTCTAACTTGGTGCAGATAAGCTTCAGTTTGTACTGAGCCGCTTCTTCAAGGCTGCTGTACGGGTGAGGAAAAACCGCAGAGGAATACATCATGGTCGGGTCAAGAAAAGCGGCATACATTTCGTTGCCCAAATCATAATGAGAAAGAATATTCTTTTTTGCACCCTGCCGACTGTTTCTGTTAAGTAAATGGCGCAAGGTCCGGAACGGTCGGAGCAGCCAGGCAAAACCTTTTTCCATGCCGTCGAGAACATCCATATTCGCAACCATAATTCTTACCAGAGCCGTTAAATCGTCGGTGTCCCACAGTCTTTCAATATATCCCTCACCGGCTCCAATGGAGCCGCCCAGTAAAACCCTGGGGTAGATTGCCTGCGAATGGATATAGACATGCGCAACAAGTTCACTCTCTCTGCTGCCGAAAGCAATCATTTCACCGGAGTCGTGCAGAACGAGACGGCCGTGGTGCAACCCGCTGAGCATCTTATGGATCAATCGCCTGGCAAAGCTAAAAGAAAATGGTCTGACTTGGTTCTCTGCCTGATATAATGTAGTTATTTCGTTGGGGTTCATAATTCCTCCCTGGCATAACCTAAGTAGGGAACGCCCTTGATATAAAGTTTGGCGGCCTGCCAGTAAATTCTGGCAACGATGGAGCCGGTCATCACTGGTTTTTTCATGATCAAGCCGGCAATTCGACCAGAATTGAGAGGCGTCCTGTTGAGCCGCAAGCGGGCCTCAAAGATTTCTCCCCGCCGGTCATTTACCTTCAGTTCCACCGCAAGACTCTCGCCTGGAGGTTGAATATACCAGCTATAATGTTGGTCCATATGGTTGAAGGGTGATACATGAAAGGCTTTTTTATGGTTCGGCCTCAGTTTCCCTCCCGATACAAGGTGAGCATATTGATGCCTTTTATTCCATGGAATATTAGATACCTCGGCCATGAAGTGGCTTAGCTCTCCGGCCTCATCAAAACCATAATAGAAGTTGACCGGGCTGAAATAAAGCCCCATGGTCCGGAGATTCAGAAGGCCACAGATCCTGCCGGTCACGCCTGTTCCGGTTAATTCCGCCATTCTCTCTTTGATGCAATCGGCCAGCAGCCTGTTTGGATCACCATAATAATCAGGACGATAAAACCTGGCGAAGGCCCACCTTCTTGGAGAAAACCAGGGCTGCATGGATGGCAGCTGAGAGACTTCATCAAGATCAAGATACCACATGAAAAAGGGATAACTGAACATGTGAGATTGAGGAATATATCTGCGGTGGCTGATGCGGCCCACATATATTGCCGAATTCATGATTTCCCCTCCACCATGCGGCAGACCCTCAGGGCACTGTTAACCCCGTCTTCGTGAAAACCGTTGTGCCAGTAGGCGCCACAAAAATGAAGAGATGCCGCACCGCTTACCGATTGCCATTTTTTCTGGGCCATTACGGCATCTGTGGTATAGACGGGATGGCTGTAATGAAAACGCGCCAGCACATGTTCGTCGGCTATGTCCTGATTGAGGCTCACCAGATAGGTGTGGTTGCTGTCAAGACGCTGAAGAATGTTCATGTTGTAAGTGAGCGTCGCCTGATGCAGAGCGCTGTCAATCACGCGATAATTCCAGCCTGCCCAGGCCCGCCGGGCCTTCGGCAGATGGCTGGTATCGGTGTGCAGAATAACCGAATTATCACTGCAGGTAAAAGCCGACAGCACCTCCAGCTCCTTATGACTCGGTTCCCTGATAAGAGCCAGAGCCTGGTCACCATGACAGGCAAGGATGACCTCGTCAAAAACCTCTGTTCCCAAAGCTGTTTCAACCTCAACCGATTCCTGCCGCCGCCGCAAACCGATAACCGGTGTGTTGAGGCGAATATTCTTGCGAAAACGTCTGGTTAAAGGCTCAATATAGCTGCTGGATCCGCCTTGTATGGTATACCATTGCGGTCGATTGGTGAAATCCAGCAAACCATGATTATCGAAGAATTTAAAAAAGAAAGAGAGAGGGAATTCGTAGCAGCCTGCAAATCCCATTGACCAGATTGCTGAAACCATAGGAATGATGTAGTTTTCCCGGAAATGTTGGCTATATTTTCCGCGGTTGAGAAACTCACCCAGAAGAGTGGAATTATCTTCAGACGCCTCGCGAACTTCCTGATTAAAACGCACCACATCACGCAGCAGACGCCAGAAAGCCGGGCGAACCATGTTCCTTGGTTGGGCAAAAAGCCCCGTAAGGCTGCCGCCGTTATATTCAAGAGCAAGGGCATCATTGCGCACCGAAAAACTCATCTCGGTTTTTTGTGAGGAAACGCCGATTTCCTCCATCATTTTTGTAAAATTCGGATAGGTGCGGTCATTGAAGACGATAAATCCAGTATCTATTTTTACTTTTTCACCATCCTTTTCCACCTCGACGGTATGTGTATGGCCTCCGATGTAATCTTCAGATTCAAATATCGTCACATTATGATTGCGGCTGAGATGGTAGGCGCAGGTCAGGCCTGAAATGCCCGTACCCACAATGGCAATTTTTTTTCCGTTCATGCGGTCACCATCCTTTTTGCCATGGCCAGCCAGAGTCGGCGGGGCAGCAGCGACAGAAATTTGAGCGACAGGGTAAATCTTTTGGGAAAATGAATCTCCAGATGCCTTTTTGAAATCCCTCGGCGAATAGACTCACAGGCCTGTTCAATGCTTATCCGCATCGGCATGGGAAAGTCATTACGGTCAGTCAGAGGAGTCTTCACAAAACCAGGAGAAACAAGGCTTACACTGATATTTTCCCGGGCCAGATCTATCCTCAGAGTTTCCAGCAGATAGGCGACAGCCGCTTTTGAGGCACCGTAGGCTTCCGCTCTTGGCAGCGGTACATAGGAGGCCGACGAACCCACTCCGACAAGATGTGGATCAGTGCCGCGCCGTAGGAGAGGAAGTACGCCTTCTATTGATATTGCGAGAGATTCTACATTGGAACGCATTACGCGGCTGATCAGGGCGCTGTCGAAATTGGGCATGTCGATATACTCGCAGGTCCCGGCATTAAGAATTGCCAGATCGAGACTATCCAGTCCTGCAAACCAGTCAAGAGCCGTCTGCCGGTCGGTGAGATCAATTCTTCCCGTATGCAGACCCTTTTCAGCCAGCTCAGCAAGTGCCTGCTCATTGCGCCCCACCGCCCAGACCTCGTGTCCCAGACTTTGATAATCTATGGCCAGCTGCCTGCCGATGCCCGAAGTTGCTCCCGTTACCAGAATTTTCATTGCCCCAGCCTCTTTTTTATAGAAAGTATGACCCTGCCGATGATCGGCAGGTTTTCATACAACATTTCACCCAGATCAAAATAATCTCGATGCAACTTTACTTTTTGTTTCGTATCAAACTCCAGCCTGCTGACCCCTTCAACGGACACAAGCCGGCCTCTTCGCAATCGTGAATGATGCATGTCCATACGCCACTGAACATAGGCGACATCGTTTTGCTGCTGGTGATCGATAAAATCAAACTTTATGGAATCAAGGCCTGAGTAGAGTTTCTCAAAATACTCCCTGAGCTGCGTCAATCCGTTTAGAGTGTGAGCAGGATCAATAAAAACGATGTCGTCACTATAGATCTCAGCGAGTGTCTCGAGATTATTCCTGTTCAAATGTTGATAGACCTCAAGAAACCTTTCCATGAAACTTCTCCCTAATTTTGACCAAGCAGCCTGTTTCTTAAACCGTCGCTCAATGGATCTTTTGGACCAAGCCATATGCCGAAATAGACCTCGGCAAATTCTTCGGAAACAATCTCAACCTGTGGTAAGCCGTTGCGAGATAGGATTGTTTCTTTTAGTGTAGAATCATAACAGAGGGTATAGTTGTCTCCTTTTCCGACATTGCTGTAGCTCCTGTGCAGTTTATTTATCTCAGCCTCCACACGAGACAGCTTGTCCTCATCATGCTGACGTCGAAGAATGGTGTCCGCCGCGCGAATAAAATCTTCAGCCGAGACCTCGATTTCATAGTCGAGCTTGAGACAACGCGAGGTAGCCGGGCTCAGGATTTCTTCCATGCCCTCTTTACTCCGGACATAAAGTGCTGCATCATACACGGTTACGAAACCGAGATATTTAGCTTTCCCGGCACCAACAAGTTCCATGTCTACCGGAATGGCCATCGTGGTTTTCGGCAAGAGTATTGCCATCAAAAATAGAGCTGCAATCATGATCCTTCTCCTTCACCTGTCTCCCTTCCTGAAGACCATCGTCACGTCCCCAACTTTCAGGCCGAATTTGCTCATTTCGGTTCGGTTAATAACGACCTGATCGGGCTGGAGGAACATCCAGTCATCAAATGCCACCTCCCATGTTTTGCCGTCTACTTCAACCTGCAGGGTGTAGACCCACTGCAAAGCATTTCCGGCGCTTTTTCCAACAGCATCACCAACCACATCATCGGCCGTGCCAATGAATTCACCATCGGGAGTTCGACTGATTGTCAAGGTACGGTTGGATTGTTCCCCATCACTCCAGTCAAAATCTTCCTTGAGAATGAGTTTTCCCTGATCATCAACCGTCCCTTCGATATCCACGACAAATTGTCTATTCACCATCCCCTTACGGTCCTGCACTATTCCCCAACCTCTGGTTTCTCCTTGAAAATAGGTAAATAGATCAAATGGGGGGTGCTTCCCCTGATACATGCTCACATCAGCAGCGGAGCAACCGCTCAATGCCATTGCAAGAATTACAACTAAAATTTTCATACATCCTCCAGGGTCTATGTGATAGTCAACCTTTCATGGCCAATACTCTAAGAACTTCAGAGGGGAATGCAATAGTTGTAAAAAGTAGGTATAATGATAGTTGGTACTACCATATTGAGGATAGGGACAACGAAGTTACACAGGAAAACAAGTTGGCAAGATTGGCATCTTATCGTCAGGGAAAAAAGCTGAAATCTCGGGTAATTCTTGATAAGCTGATATTAAAAATATAATAAAATGCTTGTATGGGTTGTAAGGAAAGACTGAGCCGTGAAACTTCTGCTCAAAAGAGCTTGATTGGTGAGTTGGCAACTGGTTTTTACAAAACAAGCACAAAGACGCAAAAAAATTTCTGCCTCAGACCTGAAGGATAAGGCTCAGAAGCTATTAGATATTATCAAAGAAAATCCCTATCAAACCCCTCCACCATATGAGAAGTTAGTTGGTGATTTTCGGGTGCATATTCAGGAGAATAAATATTCAACATAAACTGGTGTACAACCTTACGGCGCCGATAAAATGGTTAAAGTTATCAGGTTGTGGACCCATTTACGAATGAAAGCCAATTGGAATTCGGGTGCGATCAAATGGGGGCGTCAGACTCTTTGTACTCGATTTAGCAAACAGCTACACAGACACTTGTAGATTATGCCTGGTTGGCGGATATCTCTTTTAGGAGAGGGACTATTTTTTGTGATGCCGAAGATGTTCGCAGGTTGACAGGATTTTTCGCGCTTATCTTTTTTGAGATGTGAAAAAGCAGAAAAATTTAGCAGAGACGCTTCTCCAATGACAGTCTTTCAGCCTTTTGTGGAAATGTTTGATATTCACTGTATGATTAATGATGCTGCAATAATCCACATTGTAGCCCATACCAAAGTATCGAGAATCCGCCAAGATATTTGTTTCCTGAATACAGGTGCAAGCATCTGCCCCCCAAGACTAAGGCAAATAAACCACAGTGTTGAAGCAGAGATAGCTCCAGCCCAAAACAATAAGAGATTGTTCCCATAGAATTGGCTGCTAATGCTGCCAAGCAGGATGACCGTGTCCAAATAAAAATGAGGGTTTAGCAGGGTAACGGCTAATGTCGTCAAAATGGCAGAGCCCAGAGAAAGAACGGCTCGATCACTCGTATCGAGGCTTCCGCCCCGTATGGCAGAGCGGAGAGAGCTACAGCCATAGACAAAAAGAAATCCAGCGCCGCCCCATGTTACCCACTGAGAAAGAGATGGGCTGGCGGACAATGCTCCGCCGACGCCTGCAATTCCCGCGGTAATGAAGACCGCATCACAAAAAATGCAAATCAATGCGATAATCACGTGGTGATTCCGACGAACTCCCTGAGATAAAACAAAGGCATTCTGAGAACCTATGGCCACAATTAGCCCTCCGCTTGCCCCAAATCCCTGTAAAAAAGGTGTGATCATAATTCTGTCTCCTCAAATTTGTTTACTTGTAAAAATAGATAAAGTGGCCTAAAAAGTAAAATTAATTAATTTCATATTATATTAAAAATTCTAATAAAAATCGCATGCTCGACTACAAACTTATCGAAGCACTGGCATTGGTAGCTCAGGATGGCGGCTTTGACAAAGCCGCCAATGCTCTCCATATCACCCAATCCGCAGTATCCCAAAGAGTGAAACTGCTGGAGGAGCAGATGGGCCAGATTCTACTGGCACGGACCACACCCCCTCGTCCAACCTCAGCAGGCCGAAATCTTTTAAAACATTATCTCCAGGTCAAGCGGCTTGAGGATGATCTTTGCGGGGAAATGAATGAACATGTCGACAAAGAGTATAAATCGATACCGTTAGCTCTTAATGCCGATAGCCTGGCGACCTGGTTTCTTGATGCGATTCAATCCTTTGTATTAGCGGAAGGTATTTTGTTGGATATCCGGGTCGATGATCAGGAGCAGACTCATCGGATGCTTAAAAATGGTGAGGTCGTAGGGTGTATCAGCACCAGGGAAAACCCCTTGCAGGGTTGTAGAACCGATTATTTAGGACGGATGAATTACCATATGCTGGCCACTTCCCAATTTGCCAAAAAATGGTTTCCAAATGGACTTACCATTGCTGAAGCGTATCGAGCACCCGCTATAATTTTTAATCGCAAAGATGAGTTGCACCATAAACTTTTTAAGCTGGTACTGGGAGAAGTACCTGAAAACCTCCCTGTCAACTATATACCATCCGCCGAGAAATTCGTGGATGTCATTGCCAGGGGAATTGGATATGGCATGTTGCCGTTTCAACAATCCGAGCCTTTTATCCGAACAGGCCGATTGGTGGATCTGGCTCCTGATTACGTCGTTCCGGTAAAACTCTATTGGCATTGCTGGAATTTAAAATCAAAGCCGCTTATAAGATTTACTCAGCAATTGATTTTCAGAGCAAAAACGTTGTTGGACAAATAGGTATTGATATCAATAAGCCTGACCTGATGCCTTGATCCTTGTTTTCAGGAATAATATCAGGAGGGGGCGAGGGGATTATTATTCGAGGACAGACCACGGCTTTTTTGAAACAGAATGAATGTCGATAATCTTAACATCTCTAACCAGCTGAGGATAAAGGATGTTCATCGGTATTGTCTTGCTGAAGAACAGAACCACAGAATTTCCTGAGCATACGTACACAACCTGTTTATATTCTGTGCAATTTATCCTTCAGTGTTTTCTAACCTAGCGGCATCTATCGCCATCAAGGTGATGGTGCTTTTGGAGACCATTTTTTCATGAGTATCCCTGACATCAAATACAGTTGATTGGGCTACTATAATCTGTCTTCCGTGACTTATGATTTCTGATTTGCACTTTAATGCATGACCGCAGGCGGGTTTTAAGAAATTGATTTTAAACTCGATGGTCAATATTCGGATATCATTGGAAACAAGAGTGTAGGCGGCATATCCGGCGGTATGATCGGACATGGTCGCAATTACTCCGGCGTGGATGAAATCATCCTGGGTTTTGTGGTTTTCCCCTATTGCAAGAGCGGCTTCAAAAAGTCCTTTGCCTATTCTGGATGGCTGAAATCCACAGAATTTAATAAATCCCCTGCGATAGTCCTTTTCAAGAAACTCTATCCTTTCCGCAGTAAGTTCTCTTTCCATAACAAACCTTCATAAAAAAATTTGTTCACAATTACGATGAATGCACATTTCAAAATCCATGATTCAAAAGGATCATAACCGATGGAGTCAAAATCAGACAGAAGATAATGGATCTGGCTGCTATACATTCAATGGGTAATGGTTGGTTTTTTTTGGTACAGAAAAAAAGCAAAAGGGCCCGCCAGAATAGCGAGCCCTTTCAAATTTAACAGGTGGGGTGATCTCTGGTTTTGCCAATTAGCCGACCTTGATTTCTTTTGAATTTTCCCAGAGGCCATGGATGTTGCAGAAAGCTGTAGCAATGAGGGTACCCGGCTTTTTGATTTTCATGGATGCGGTGGCGGCGTGATGGGTATAAACAGGGCCTTCATTGGCGCCCGCAGCGGCTTCGCCGTGGGCGGAAAACTCATAATTGCCCACTTGATATGCAAACTTATCTCCCTCCGGCTTGAAATACAACTGGATCCAACGGATATGATGTTCGGTGGTGTTGGGATGGTCAACCTCCTTGCCAAGAGAGACTTTCACATCGAATACTTCATCCGCGCCAATCTGATCGGCGCATTCTATAACCGGAACGTGTTTTTCGGATTTCCAATCGGCAGTTTGAATAAGTTCTCCAAATTTAGGCATTTTTTTCTCCTTTGTAGTGTTCGTTTGTTTCGTTAAGGCCCTCATTGTATTTTTCTTCTCTACAAGGGATATCACTTTTTTGCTGACGAATCAAATCGAGATAAATTTAAATGCGTTGTAATGACGATTAACGATAAGAATTTTATTGAGCTAAAACCATAATTGATGTCATTTCAGTAAATTATGAATATTCAAAAAAAAGAAATTTTTTTTGATATGAAAACAATCAGCTGGAGAGTTTTATCGGAAAAAAGAACAGGCTAGTCCTGGATTTTATTTCAGGCTCTGCCGGATTTAGCATATTTGTGCTCAATCGTTCGAGAAAAATTCCATAAAAAAACTCTTTATCCACGGTGTTGCAAAGAAACTTAAAATTGTTGGGGTTCGCTACGCTCACCGCCAACCTACACTTTTGAAATTCGATTGCCGCAATCCGGCCGGGGCTGACGCAAGGAAGCCCAGCGCTTTTGCTGCTGAACCTTTTTTCATTACACCGATAAAGACGGGTTATGGAGGATTAGTGAGATGAATCCGGCTGCACAAGATTTATTCCAGTAAAACAGGATTTAAGGAGATGGAATAGGAACGAGAGGACTTTTTGATATCTGGAAAATAGAGTATACACCGCACTACCCAATGGAGTAACCGCAAGGCAACCATGTATCCGGCAAGCAATCTGTCGGTATTCTCACATTCCAGGTAAAATGTCATGAAATTTGCAATCATCGAAAAAAGGTGAATATCCTATTTATCAGCCGAGAATTTAGTCACCCTGATAAATCTTTTTCCCCTTATGTCCTTCGATCAATGAAATATACATCTTCAAGAGGAACTCCGTATCGGAAAATCACTTAAATTCAACATGGGAGGTAGTTATGAAAATGAAGAAAAGCATGATCCTCATTGCACTCGTCTCTCTAACTACGACATTGGTTATGGCTAAATCGCACATGCCTGAACCGCAAGCCGAAGCATTCTGGACCTACATCACCGAAACCCACCCCTACACCGAATGGGAGATGTGGCCAGGCAAAGACGGCATGTATGAAGGAACGAGCCCGCACGGCGCTTTTTTGAAGCTTTACATCAATGATGTTGCGGTCAATGCCATTAAAGAAGATAAGCCCATGCCGGATGGGGCTATTATTGTCAAAGAGAACTATGGAAAAGATAAAGAGAAACTGATGTCACTCACCCCGATGTATAGAAAAAAAGGATACAACCCTGATGCGGGGGACTGGTTCTGGGCGAAATACGGTCCGGAAGGGGAAGTTATGGATGCGGGAAAGATAGAAGGCTGCATCGGTTGTCATCGCTCTCAGAAGGATTGGCTGTTTGCCGAAACAAAGTCGGAATAACAGGAAAATCAGAACGGATTTTCGATCAGCAAGGAGTCAGTTTATGAATTTAACAAAGAAAATCGAAGAAAAAAAGGTGCAATTCCAATCTTCGGCTCCAGGCGAAGTTCTGGAGGTTATGGAGCGAGCGGAAAAGGAATTGACCGATTCGGGAATTATGGACAGGGTATTGACCAAAGGCGATAAAGCGCCCGATTTTACCCTGGAAGATACCCGGGGTAACTCCGTTAATCTGGGTAGTACCCTTTCCTCGGGTTCGGTTGTCCTGGGTTTTTATAGAGGACGGTGGTGACCATTCTGTAATTTGGAGCTGGAAGCTCTGCAGGAGGCCCACCCGGAATTTACCGCACTGGGTGCCACCCTTTTGATGATTTCCCCCCAGACAAAAGACCATTCCCGGAGCTTTCGGGAAGAGAAAGGGCTTACCATGGAGATCTTGAGCGATCCCGGAAACAAGGTTGGTGAAAAGTTTGGTGTCGTCTACGCCTTTCCGGAAGATCTCAAACAGGCATACCTGCAGCTGGGTCTCGATCTGGAAAAATATAACGGCGATGATCCCTGGAGACTGCCGCTGGTATCACGGTATATAATCGACCAGAAAGGACTCATTCAATATGCTATGGTCAGTGCAGATCATACAAAGAGGGTCGAACCGGACCATACTCTGGAAGCCCTGAAAGTGTTAAAGGGGCAAATCTCAGGAAGCTGATTCCTCGTCCAGTGGAATAGAACCCATCTAGCCTTGCTCCCGTACGTTTTTTTCCGTCCGGGAGCAGGGGCCAAAATCAGCTTTTTGCAGGCCGATCAAATAGGTGCACCTGGTCTTTTATACCTTCTGTCAGCAGGACATTGCCTTTACTGTCTACGATTATTCCATCCATACCAAGACGCTCCAGGACTTTCATTCCTTCATCCGGCCCCATCACGAAGATGCCGGTGGCAAAGGCATCGGTCAGAGCAGTTTTTTCGGCAATGATGGTTACGCTCCGGCAAAGGCTTTCGGGGAATCCGGTTTTCGGATTGAGTAAATGATGATACCGCACACCATCAGCAATAAAGAAACGCTGGTAATCTCCCGAGGTGGAGATGCCCTTGTCTCGAAGATCGACGGTTGCCAGAAGAGCATCGTCATTTCCCTCCTGGCGCGGATTCTGGATGCCGATATGCCATGGCCGGCCATTCAGCTGGGTGCCAAAGGTTGCGATATCACCGGCTACCGCGACAATGCCATCCTCGATCCCATGCCTCTTTAAAATCTCTACAGCTTTGTCGGCAGCAAATCCTTTGATAATGCCGCCTAAATCGATTTGTACTCCGGCTTTTTTTAGAAATACGGTAGATGCCGCCTCATCGATAACAATATTTTTAAATCCGACATCGGCTAAGTTTTCTGTCACCTGATCTTTGGTCGGCATTGTTTTGTCTTTAAAATTCCAGAGCTTGACGACAGGTCCGATGGTGACGTCAAAGCCGCCGTTGGTTTGTCCACCGGCAAAAACGGCGGCTTTGATAATCTCCAGGGTATCAGGCGAGACAATCACCGGTGCATTGCCGGCGTTTTGATTGACAGCGCTGAGTTCGCTGTTATCTGCGTAGAAATTCAGCAGCTTGCCGAGGCGATCAAGTTCCTGATATGCTGCATCGATCGCGGTCTTCGCCAGCTCCTCTGAGTTTGTGGCAACGGTGATTGTAACTATGGTGTACAACGAATTTCGGCTTTCTTTAAAAATACGTTTTCGATTGGCGTGGTTTACCGCGAAAATGATTGCCGCTGCCGAAAATATGATAATCAGAATAAAAGTCATTCGTTTGTTAAATCGCATGATACGCCATTGATGGTTGAGTTGAGAAAATCCTCTTTATCCATAAACGAGATTCCTGCCGGCCATGGAGGGAAAATACCGCTTATTGTAACAATGAAAAAGCAGAGCGTCATGAGCAAAATTAAGAAAGTGATAATGATGGCGTTACTGACGCATGCTTTTTCTGGTTAAGTTGGGCTCCATAAGGAACTTCACGGGCCGCCAAGCCCGGTGGAAAAATCTTTTAACGCCAGCGGAAATAATACGTAAATTGCGCTATAATAAAATAAGAAGGTAGCGGAGTGACAGGCCGGGCTTAATGGGGCGATGCCGACCGGTTTCGGAGAGAACATTTTCGAACCACCAAGAGCTGGTTATGCCGAACAAAAATACATCCCGAGCGGAATTGCTGCAGGAATTAGCCGCGGTGCGCTCCCAACTGGCCGACAGAGGGCGGCAGTGTGAGGAGCTTTCCGGGCAGCTCGACAGGTTGCGTTTAGAAGATAGAGGGAGCTGCCTGTATCGGTTGTTCGATGCTATGATGGAAGGTTTTTGCCTGGCCGAGCTCATCTTCGATAAAGAGGGACGCCCATATGATTTGCGCCTCACGGAGATCAATAAAGCCACAGGCCTGCTTCTCGGTATTGCTCCGGACAAGATCAAGGGAATCACAGCCCGGCAGTTGTTTCCAAAAATTGACAGCACTTGGATCGAGATGCTCGTCGCAGCGGCTTTGAGTGGTGAGCCTGCCAAGTTTAAGAAATACAGCGAGGTTTTAGACAAATGGTTTGTTGTTTATGCCTTCAGCCCGCAAACCGGTCTGCTGGCCATTTTGTTTCTTGATATTACCGAAAGCAAGCAGGCGGAGGAGGAACTCAAGCACAGCCGACTTTTGCTGACGGTAGCCGAAAGGCTTTCGCATACCGGAGCATGGGAATGGGATATAGTGGATGATCGTTGGGAATTTTCCAGTGAATGGTTGGCGATCCATGGTTGTCCGAAGCGCCCCCTGACTCCCGAAGAGCTCCTGGCTCTCGCTCATCCCGAGGATCGTGCCGCTATAACACAGGCGCTGGAAGATCTTCGGCAGGGTATCGCCAGATATGACATGATTCACCGCATCGTCCGCATGAACGACGGCAAAATACGTTTTGTCCATGGATATGGAAGATTTGTGCGCGATGCTTCCGGAAAGGTAATCAAGGCCTATGGCTTTGGTCGGGATATTACCGAACAAAAACTGACCGAGATTGCCACGGATCGGCAGAATGCACTGCTGAGAGGCGTTAACCGCATCTTCGAGGCAGTAGTGACAAGCGCCGGCGACCAGGAATTTGGGAATGCCTGCCTGAATGTGGCCGAGGAGGTCACCGGCAGTACCCTCTCTTTTCTTGGAGAGATCGGCCCGGATGGAGGATTGCACGATATCGCCATATCCAACCCGACCTGGAAGGCCTGTCCGGTGAACGGCAAGGAGGGAAGTGACAGATTTCCGAAAAACTTCCATATCCGCGGCATATATTCTGATGGTGTCGGCAAAGGCACTGTTCTTTTGACCAATGATCCGGCTTCACATCCCCGGAGTGTCGGGCTGCCGCCCGGACATCCGCCGCTATACTCTCTGCTGGGTGTGCCGCTGAAGCAGGGAGAGAGGACGGTGGGATTAATTGCAGTGGGGAATCGCGATGGTGGTTATGGTCCCGAGGATCAGGAGACTCTGGAAGTCCTGGCCCGAGTGATCAGCGAGGCTCTGGCCCGGCGGCATGCCGAGGAGGCCATGCGGGTAGGAGAAATCCGCTACCGCAGTCTGTTCATGCATTCTCCAGATGCGATCTACATCAACCAGCAGGACCGCATAACCCTGGTCAACGATGCCTGCCTGAGGCTGTTTGGGGCGGAGACTGCCGAAGAGTTGCTCGGCAAGACACCCTACGATCTGTTTCATGCCGACTATCATCCGGTGATCAGGAGAAGAATCCACCGCATGCGCGAGCTGGGCCAGCCGCAATCGCTATATGAGGCGAAAATAGTCCGTCTCGACGGCGGCACCGTGGACGTCGAAGTGACTGCGGCCCATTTTCCCTTCGCTGACTCCAATGCTATTCATGTTATCCTGCGCGACATCACCAGCCGCAAGCGGGCGGCCGAGAATCTGGAGCGTTCCAATAAGGAGTTGGAGCAGTTTGCCTATGCGGTTTCTCACGACCTTCAGGAGCCGTTGCGCTCAGTGGTCGGCTTTCTTCAGCTTCTGCAGCTTCGCTACAGCGATCGGATAGACGAGAAAGGCCAGCAATTTATCGATCGGGCGGTGGCGGCCAGCCATCGCATGCAGACTCTTATTCGTGAGTTGCTCTCACTGTCGCGCGTGACCACCAGACCTGGTACGTTTCTGCCGACAGACCTCAGGTATCTTGTCGAAACGGTTCTGGAAAATCTTGAATCGACTCTGCGGGAGAAACATGCCCATGTCGTCGTCTGTGCAGACCTGCCGAGCCTGACCGTTGATCCCAGCCTGATAGAGAGCCTTTTTCAGAACCTTATCATCAACGGCATCAAATACAACGACAGCTTCAGACCCAGGATAGAAATCAACTGTCGCCCCTGTGAAAACGGCTATGAGTTTACAGTCAAAGACAATGGTATCGGTGTTCCCCCACGCTTCCATGAGCGTATATTCATGGTTTTTCAACGGCTCCACACGACTGAAGAATACCAGGGAACCGGGTTGGGACTGGCATTATGCCGGAAAATCGTCGAGCGTCACAACGGCAGGCTCTGGGTTGAATCGCAGCCGGGAGAGGGCTCGACCTTCCATTTTTTTCTGCCGACGACCAGATGACATTTTCTAAACAGGGCGCCCTTAACAACAATACGCAGTGAGGATGTCGAAATTATCGGTGAGCATGGAGGAGCGATGCATCCATTGGGCAAGATTTTGGTATTGGTTGGTCGCAATCTTTTACGGCTTGCAGTGGCGAGCGTGTTTATCATCAGTTCCATTTCAGATGCATGCAGCAGCAATGACCGCAAAGATCGATACGATGAACAATCCCTTTTGGATGCAGTGGAAATCAATGTTACGGACAGCAGCATTGTTGCCCTTAAAGCGGGCGCTCAGCCGCGGACGATGGAGCTGTCTCTGGGGGAAGAGATTCGCTCGGTTCGGACGGAGGGACAGGTCGGCGGTGTGGTAACTTCCGAGAGGTTGCTGGCCATAGCCTCCGAACCATTTGCATGGCTTTCCATGCCGCTGACTTTAATTGAAGATTCGGTGGAAAGCTATTTATCGGTAAACCTCGTTCTTTTTATCACAGAGGAGCGGTCTCTTGTCTTTGATGGCACCTTGAACAGTTTTTTCGTTTTCGATGTAGCGTTGGGGGAGAGGACGGCCGCCCAGGAAGTCATAGCTGATATAGCCGTGTTCACCACCATGGAGCGTGCCGTTGGGTATGCGGCTGGCAATCCCGATTTTGAGGAGTTTTCCTTTTCTGCGGGAGAAATCTTCAGGGAACTGGAGGTTTCCGCCGGCATGGTGTCAGTGATAACCTCAGATCGCAGCCTGTCCTTTCAGGCGCCTTCGGGTGGATGGGTGGAACGAGAGCTTCCCTAGGCCGAAGGGCCAGGCTGATCAGGGAATATGAAATATTATACAGCTGCCCTCCGCGCCGACATCCATCGCCTGAGAAGAAGGGCAGGAAACAACGATAGGGAGCGTTTCCTGCCGCATACCGGGTATGAAAATCATCGGATTCTCTTGTGTCCCCGCCACTCGTTTTCTCTGAGTTTAAACTTCTGGATCTTGCCGGTGGCTGTTTTGGGAAGTTCACCAAATTCGACATATTTCGGAGCCTTGAAGCGGGCAAGGTTGGCCTTGGTAAAGGCTATGATGTCTTCGGCATTCGGCGTACTGCCGGGTTTGGGTACGATGAAGGCCTTGGGCACCTCTCCCCATTTTTCATCGGGGACCGGAATAACCGCAACTTCCTGCACATCAGGGTGGCGATAGATGACGTTTTCCACTTCCACGGTGGAGATATTTTCACCGCCGCTGATGATGATATCCTTCTTTCTATCCTGGATCTGGACGTAGCCATCCTGGTGGATAACCGCCAGGTCCCCGCTGTGAAACCAGCCTCCGGCGAAGGCTTCCTCGGTTGCTTCGGGATCCTTGTAATATCCCGTCATCACATTATTGCCGCGCATGACAATTTCACCCATGGTTTCACCATCGCGAGGCACCGGCTCCATGGTCACCGGATTGACCACATCCATGAAATGAGTAACGATATACGGTACTCCCTGCCGTGATTTCATGTTGGCCTGCTCCTCGGCAGAGAGGTTCTGCCATTCCGGCTGCCAAGCGCAGACGCTATGGGGGCCGTAGACTTCGGTCAGACCATAGGTATGAGTGATATCCGCGCCGATCTCCTCCATGTTTTTGATGATGGTGGGCGCGGGTGGCGCTCCCGCGGTCATGATCTTCAGCTTTCTCTTCATCTTCACATCAGCGGCGCCGGGCCAGGTGCTCATGGTGATAAGCACGGTGGGGGCGGCGCAGAGGTGAGAGACATCCTCCTTCTCGATAAGACGATAAATTTCCTCGGCAACTACCTGGCGCAGACAGACATGGGTGGCCCCAACGGAGGTTATGCCCCAGGTAAAGCACCAGCCGTTGCAATGAAACATCGGCAGAGTCCAGAGATAGACGGATGAGGCATCAATGCCGGCTTCGAGGATCTCGCCGATGGCATTGAGATAGGCTCCGCGATGATGATACATTACTCCTTTGGGTTTACCGGTTGTTCCACTGGTATAATTTATGGAGAGCAGCTGGTCCTCGTCCTCGATCAAAGACTTGACAGGCTCCGCTGAACCAGTGGACAGAAATTCTTCATATTCCGGCCCGTCCAGAGTTGCCGGAGCAGCCGTATCGCAAATATTGACAAACTTGACATTGCCGAGTTCGGACGGCTCGATGAGAGAGGCAAATTCACTGTCAACAAAAACATAGCGTGCATCTGAATGATTTAAGATGTAGGAAACCTCGCCGGGGGAAAGACGAATATTGACGCACACCAGAGCGGCGCCGATCAAAGGAACACCATAATGCGCCTCCAGCAGAGGCGGAATGTTAGGGCAAATAAAGGCTACCTTGTCGCCCGGACCGACCCCCGCTTTGAGCAGAGCTCCGGCCAGACGATTCACTCTCTCATAAAATTCCTGGTAGGTATATCTCCGATCTCCGTGGATGATGGCTACCTTCTGCGGATACACAAGGAAACTGCGGTTGAGGAATTCAACCGGCGTCAATATACTCTTGTTCACACCTGCTCTCTGCATCGAAATTCTCCCTGTTCAGATGGTTATTCGCAATGAAAACTCCATTGCTATCGAGCGCTCGGTCGCTTTTTTTTGCCCAAATCGACATCAAGCGTTGAAAAATACATTCTGAATCTGTCCGCAAATACCGGATTCTCTGAAATTATCTTATTTATAGTATTTTTTCCATAATTTTAAGCGTGATGGCGTCATAAAAATCCAGATCCCCCGTATTGCCTTGTATATTGAACTCTTTATCTAGCCAGCTGAGACATCGTGGCAACATTTTACAAGTCCAGCAAACATGACGGTGATAATGTCCTTCCTGGTTGCAAGGGGAGAGCCGGAGCAACGTTGGAATAACGTTGACACTCAGGAGCATTTCTCCTATAGATTCATAGATGGGATGGTCTAGGCCCAACTATTTTGGTCCATTGTTTTTTTTTTATTTAAATACCATATGTTTAACTGAGTAAATAAGTTCCTGAAAAGAAGGATTGGAGGCACCAGGTGACAACGGCATATTGGCTTCAGGGCGGCGGATGTGGAGGAGATACTTATTCTTTTCTTAGCAGTGAATTTCCTAATATTGTTGAATTGTTTACGGCCCTCGATATCGAGCTTTTGTGGCATCCATCACTGTCCAACATCTGTCCTGCGGACCACAAACAATTGATTGATGAGATTATAACCGGGAACCAGCCTCTGGATTTGCTGATTGTCGAAGGTTCGGTGATCTGCGGACCTGCCGGTACAGGCATGTTCAATACCAAGGATGGTCGCCCCAAAAAAGAACTCATAAATTTTCTGGCTGCCAAAGCTGAGGTTGTTGTAGCCTTGGGCACCTGTGCCGGTTTCGGTGGTTTTGGTGCCGATCATATCATCGAGGCAACCGGGCTGCAGTTTTCCAAGAGAAAACGAGGTGGATTTCTTGGAGAAAAGTTTCTCTCTAAAGCCGGTCTTCCCGTGATTAACCTGGCGGGTTGTCCCTGTCATCATGATGTGATTCAGGGTGCAATCAGTGCTCTTGCCACCGGCGTCCCCTTGGAACTTGATAAATATCAGCGGCCGCTGGAATGGTACAGCACCATGGTTCATCAGGGATGCACACGCAACGAATATCATGAATACCGCGTGGAAGAATCGGATTTCGGGGAGCTGGGTTGTCTTTTTTTTCATATGGGCTGTGCCGGACCTCTGGTTCCTGGGCCCTGCAACAAACTGCTGTGGAACCGACAATCCTCGAAGCCGCGAGCCGGTGTTCCCTGTTTCGGCTGTACAGATCCCGAGTTTCCCAGGTCTACTCCGTTTTTTCAAACACCTAATATCGAAGGCATACCCCTTTCGCTGCCTATCGGAGTCAATCGTGCTCATTATATGGTGTATAAGGGAATGGCAGCTGCTGCCGCACCGGAGCGGCTGCAGCAGAGAACATCAAAAGTGTAGTTGGTAACAGGACGTATATGTCGAAAATTACAAAGAACGTCAACATACCGCTCAACAGAGCAGAGGGTGATCTTGAGATTAACGTCGAAGTAGTAGACGGTGTGATCACCCAAGCCTGGAGTTCGGGCACCATGTATCGTGGTTTTGAGGCAATGATGCTTGGTCGCGGGGCTCTGGACGGGCTCGTTATAACACCTCGCATCTGTGGTATCTGCAGTCTGACCCATTTGACCGCCGCAGTCGAGGCCCTTGATGCCATTACCGGAGTAAAGCCTCCGGATAATGCCCGCAGGTTGAGGAATCTCGCCCTGATGGTTGAAACAATTCAGAGTGATGTTCGTCAGGCTATCCTGATGTTCATGGTGGATTTCGCCAACCGGGAGGCTTATGGTAACCATCCTTTGGGGCAGGAGGCGGTTGAGCGTTATGCTCCTCTTCAGGGCAGTGCCGCAATAGAAGTAATCCGCGAGACTAAAAGGCTGATTGAAATTGTCGGGATCATTGGCGGGCAGTGGCCGCACACCTCCTTTATGGTCCCGGGCGGCGTGACCTCAATGCCCGATACCTCCAAGATTATGCAATGTCGCATGATTCTCCGTCATTTCCAGAGCTGGTATGAACGCTTCATCCTGGGCTGTTCCGTCGAGCGCTGGCAGCAAATATCCACGGAAGCCGAGCTGGATGAGTGGCTTGAGGAAAAAAACAGCCACAGGAACAGCGAGGTTGGCTTTTTCATCCGTTTTGCCCGCCAGGCCGGTCTCGACAGCACCGGTCGCGGTCCCAACCGTTACCTCAGCTATGGTAATCTGACTTTACCTGAAGACACAACCGTTGCAGGGACTGGGGGAAGACTGACAGCCGCGGGTTTTGCCACTGACCTCGAAACATTTCAATTCGACCCACGGGAAATAACAGAAGATATCTCCCATTCCTGGTTTGAGAAGGAGGATGAGCCTCTTCATCCCTTTAAAGGAAAAACAACCCCGTATGCCTCCGGAATGGGAGGGGAACTCTATTCGTGGGTAAAAGCGCCACGTTACCGAGGCAAAGTGATTGAAACAGGTCCTCTGGCCGAGGAAATTATCGGCGGAAATCAGCTCTACAGGGATATAATCCAGCGGGGAGGCCCCAATACTCTAATCCGTGAACTGGCTCGGCTTACCCGTCCTGCCGGAATATTCTCCTCGATGATGGTCTGGTTTGAGGAGCTTGTTGCCAACTGCAACGCTGATTTTTACCACAAGGTCAGCGGAATCCCCGACGGTGAAGGTGCCGGTCTGATCCAGGCAGCCCGCGGAGCCCTTGGCCACTGGGTCAGAATCAAAGGAGACAAAATTACCCACTATCAGGTCATTACGCCTTCATCCTGGAACGGTTCTCCCCGAGATAGCGAGGGTAATCGCGGCGCCTGGGAAGAAGCGCTCATCAATACACCCATCAGGGATGTGAAACATCCTGTGGAGGCAGGTCATGTCATTCGATCTTTCGATCCATGCCTCGTCTGTGCAGTTCATGCAATTCGGAAAAAAAGATAGTCATGCAGGCTGGAGGCCAATGAAGAGCCGCATCATCTGCATAGGTAACAGGCTTCTGCCTAAGGACGCTTTCGGTCCCGCTGTCTTCGACGATTTGCTGACGCGGTGCCTTCCGGCTGGAATAGAGATTATTGAAGGCGGCACTGCCGGACTTAATCTGCTGCCCCTGCTTGAAGCACGCGGCCGGGTAGTCTTCGTCGACACTGTTTCGGGTTTTGCCGAAGCAGGCACTCTCGTTTTACTTGACCGGGAAACTATTACCAGCAGTGTGGCCGACGTCCATTTCGGCCATGATCTCGGGTTGGCCTATGTGCTTGCAGTGCTCCCCCGGGTTTGTGAAAAAGATATGGTCGATGAGGTGTTTCTGGTAGGATTTGAAGGCGAATTTAATGACCATGTTGTAAAAAAGGCTGCGGAGATGAGCATGAATATTGCTGTGAAGGGAGCCGCTGCCGAGCAATGTCATTAAAGGAAAAGTCGATGGAAAAAAGTTTGCATGAACTGCAGGCCGAGAACGAGATGCTCCGTCAGGAGATAAAAGTTGCCCGTGAAGCAGCTGATATAACATCGGACTTCGTCGTTAAACAGTTTGAGCAGACCGAGCAGATGCTGCGTCGTTTCCAGATTGCCGATTCCGAGCGTCAGGCCGTTCTCGATGCAGCCACCCAGCTTTCTATCATTGCAACCGATCTTGATGGTACTATCCAGCTGTTCAGCCGCGGAGCCTCAACGCTGCTGGGATATAAAGCAAGAGATATGGTGGGCAAGGTTAATATCCTTTCTCTGCATCTTGAAGACGAGGTTGAAAACTACGGCAATGAAGTCAGCGGCGTCGTCGAATCCTCCCTTACCGGTATGAATGTCTTCGCTCAGTATGTTAAAGAGAAACAAACTCGCGGACAGGAGTGGCTCTATAAATGCCACGATGGTAAATACCTCGAGGTAAATCTGTCGATTACCGGCCTGTATTCCGAAGGACGAATGAAGGGGTATCTGTTTACCGCCATGGATCTCTCCGCGCATAAGCAGTTTGAATATGAGTTGCGCCAGGCCCGTGATATCGCCGAGTCCGCCAATGCCTCAAAAGGGGCTTTCCTGGCACGCATGAGCCATGAGATACGAACACCGATGAATGGCGTCATCGGCATGTCCCAGCTTCTGCAAAAGACCGAACTCGACCCCCAGCAGCGCAATTATGCCGATAAAATCCTCGGTTCTGCCAAAACCCTGCTGGGGCTTATCAATGATATCCTCGATTTTTCCAAAATCGATGCAGGCAAACTGGAGCTTGAGTCGATACCTTTCAATATAGATGATGTCTTTGCCAATGTCGTCAACGTCATAGGCATGCAGGCCGAAGAAAAGGGGTTGGAATTCCTTTTTCATGTCGAGCCCCAGGTGCCCCAGACCCTCGTTGGCGATCCTCTGCGCCTCGGCCAGGTACTGATGAATCTTGCCGGTAATGCGGTAAAGTTTACTGCGCGCGGAGAGGTGGTTGTTACCGTCACCGTGGAAGAATTGAGGGAAGAGACCATAGCATTGAAATTCAGCGTACGGGACAGCGGTATCGGCCTGGAGAAGGAGCAGGTCGAAAATCTTTTCAGCGCCTTCAGTCAGGCGGATGATTCGATAACCAGAAAATTCGGCGGAACCGGATTGGGGCTGACTATCTGCAGACAACTCACCGAGATGATGGGTGGCCGTGTCTGGGTGGAAAGCCTGCCGGGAGAGGGTTCGAATTTTCTGTTCACGGTTCGACTCCGGCTAACCAGCGCAAAAACTTTCCCCGAGACCCGCATGCCCGAATCCTTTGATGGCCTGCGTGCCCTCGTCGTCGATGACAACAAAGCCGCCCGCGATGTGTTGAGCTTGATGCTTTCGGCCATCAATATGGAGGTGGACAGTGTTCAGGATGGCCATTCCGCCATAGTTCGACTGGAAGAGGCCGTCAAGGCGGGTAAACCCTATGATGTGGTCCTGCTCGACTGGGTGATGCCAGGGATAGACGGCATTGAAACAGCCCGACGAATACGGGCTAATGCGTCTCTGGCCAAGGTTCCGGCGATGCTGATGGTCACAGCCAACGGCCGTGAAGAGGCATATGTCGAGGCCGGCAAGGTCGGCATGGATGCCTTTCTTCTCAAACCTGTATACGGCTCGGTGCTTTACAATACGCTTCTGCAAATTCTCAGAATTCCTTCTGTTGACGGTCCACGGATATCTAGGAAAGATACCGCCGCCATCCTCGAACTTGATACGATTCGGGGTTCCCGCATCCTGCTGGTTGACGATAACCATATCAATCAGGAGGTCGGAGCCGCCTTTCTGAAAAATGCCGGTATGCAGGTGGAAATCGTCGATAACGGTCATGAGTGCCTGGATGTTCTTGCGGAAAAGTCCTTCGACCTTGTTCTCATGGATATTCAGATGCCGGTGATGGATGGCCTGGAGGCAACCCGCAGGATTCGCCAAAACAGTGAGCTGAAGGATCTGCCGGTTATTGCCATGACGGCTCATGCAATGGCGGGGGACCGCGAAAAAAGCCTGGCCGCCGGTATGAATGATCATATCAACAAGCCAATTGATCCGGACTTGCTGTACAAAGCTCTGAAGGAGTGGATACCCGGCAAATGCGAAAGAAGTTTACCGACGGAGGATAACCGGGCTGCTGAACGGATTAAGGGCGAAATCGTTGTGCCGACGCTTGCTGGAATTGATAAGGATAAGGCCATTCGCCGGCTCGGCGATAACTCCGAACTGTTCCTGAGGATGCTGAAGGATTTCAAGAAAAGCTTTTCCACTCTGCCGGGGACTTTGCAGGAGTTGTCCATAGCAGGAAACTGGGCCAGGATATATGAGCATGTCCATACGGTGAAAGGAGTTGCCGGCTATATAGGCGCACAGTCAATATTTGAAGAAGCCAGTGAACTGGAAATCGTTCTGATCGAGGAAAACCGGGAATCGGCAACGCATAAACTTCCTTTGCTGATCGATGCCTTGAACAAGGTGCTTTCCTCTTTAGCCCTGCTGCCGGAGGAGTTTGAGGACGCCGGAGGAACTTCCCGCAGTGGTGATTATGGATTGTCTGAGATCAGGGCAAAAGCGAAGCATCTTATTCATCTGCTGGAGCATGGAGAACTTGCAGCCGAAGAGCATTTTCAGCAAATGAAGGAGATGCTGGCAGGGTGCGGGCATGAGGAGGCTATGGCGGAGATCGAAGCAATGATTGACGACATAGATTTCGAGGAGGCGGCGGAGTTGGCAACTGACCTGTTACATCGGTTACAACGGCAAAAAGGTTGAGGCGCCCATGGTAATTGAAGAGAAGAAAGCCCGTATTCTGATAGTGGACGATGAGAAGA
The DNA here is from genome assembly GCF_016919005.1 of Desulfopila inferna. Classification (NCBI taxonomy): domain Bacteria; kingdom Pseudomonadati; phylum Thermodesulfobacteriota; class Desulfobulbia; order Desulfobulbales; family Desulfocapsaceae; genus Desulfopila; species Desulfopila inferna. The sequence goes on along the minus strand of NZ_JAFFQE010000005.1, from coordinate 147,932 downwards.
TGAACCTCAAAGTCCTGGCCGATCTCCTTAAAAATGAACATTCGGTAATTCTTGCCAGAAGTGGAGCGCAGGCATTAAAGCACGCTTTCGGAGAAAATCCGCCTGATCTTATTCTGCTTGATGTAATGATGCCCGATATGGGCGGGTATGAAGTCATTAAATGCCTCAAGGATAATGACCGAACCAATGCAATTCCGGTAATTTTCGTCACCGCTCTGAATTCCATGGAAGACGAAGAACATGGACTGAAGCTGGGGGCGATGGACTATATAACCAAACCTTTTTCACCTCCGATAGTGGAGATGCGGGTGCGCAATCATCTGCGCATCGTTCATCAATACCGGCTGCTGGACCAACTGGCCTACCTGGATGGCTTGACGGAGATCCCCAACCGGCGCAGGTTCGAGGAGGTTTTTAAGAACGAGTGCCTTCGTGCAATCCGTAACAGAAGCCCTCTTTCCATCGGTATGGCGGATGTCGATTTTTTCAAGCAGTACAACGACCATTACGGTCATGCCATGGGCGACCGTACCTTGCAGGCTATTGCCAGGGTATTACACAATTCGGTGAAAAGACCGGCCGATCTGGTTGCTCGTTACGGAGGTGAGGAATTTGTCATGATCTTCCCGGATACCGATAGGGACTCCGCCAATCTGGTTGCCGATCGTATCCGTCTGTCCATAGAAGAATTAAATATCTCCCATCAATATTCGGGGATCGCCGATCATATTACCATCAGCATCGGTTTGGCGACAGCCAGGCTGACCAATGAATTCCGGCCTGAATCGATTCTGGAAAAGGCCGATATCAATCTCTATACGGCTAAACAGAGCGGGCGCAATATGGTTGTTTCAAGTCTGGTAAGCCCTTGATGATCTCTTCTGCCGTCCTTCCGGTAAATGGAAAAACAGACTGACGAGTCCGGATTGACGGAAGTGCCTCGACATAGGTCAACGGGATCAAATGCTATTTTCTGAATTTCCAGAAATCAGGATGAAGCATGGCCAGAAAGGGAATCAACTCCAGGCGTCCGACGATCATGTTGATAATGAAAATCATTTTTGTAGCGCTGGAGAGATGGTCGTAACTTGCCATAGGACCGATTTCACCAAAACCCGGACCGATATTGCCGATGGTTGCCGCCGTGCCGACCAGGCCGATTGAAGGATTGCCTTCAATAGCGGTGACGATAAATGCGGAAAGGGTCATAAGCAATACATAGAAGAAGAGAAAGCCAAGCACCTGAAGCTGAATATTCTCCGGTACCGTTTTGCGGTCGATCTTGATCGGCATGACAATTCGTGGATGGACGATCTGCACAATTTCCCTGCGTAAATACTTCCCGGCCAGCAGCACCCGAACAACCTTCACCCCGCCACCGGCAGATCCGGCGCAGCCGCCTATCAGCATAGAGGCAAACAGGATCGTCTGGGCCGCCACCGCCCATATGGCGAAATCCGCAGAAGAAAAGCCGGTTGTGGTAATTATGGAGATAATCTGGAACAGACTGTCGCGGATGGCATCACCGATTACCATATTGCCAAGGAAGAACAACAGCAGGGCCAGACATATGGAGCCGGCCAGAATGAAGAAGGCATAGCAGCGGAATTCCTCACTGCCCAGAAGCGCCAGCGGCCTGCGCCGTGCCGTCATTCGGTATTGTAGGGCAAAGTTTGAACCTGCAAGAAGCATAAAAAAGATCACGATCCAGGTGATTGTCGAGCTTTGGTATCCCATTATTGATTGCGGGTGAGGAGAAAAACCTCCGGCCGCCATGGTCGACAGTGAATTGCATATCGCATCGAACAGCGGCATCCCAGCGATTTTAAGCAATGCAATCTCGATCAGGGTGAGAGAGAAATAGACAAGCCAGAGAGCCGTTGCCGTATGTTTGATGCGAGGGGTGACCTTTTCCTCGGTCGGACCGGGCGCCTCGGCGAAGAACATCTGGCGGCCGGCGATTTTGAACTGCGGCAGAATGGCAACAAATAAAACGATAATACCCATGCCCCCCAGCCACTGGGTAAGACTGCGCCAGAAGAAGAAAGATTTGGGATACAGGGAAAAATCGGTCAGCACGGTGGCACCGGTGGTGGTTATCCCCGAAACCGACTCAAAAAAGGCATTCAACGGATGCAGGCCAAAGAACAAGTAGGGAATAGCGCCAAAGGCCGCGGTGGTAATCCAGGCCAACGCAACAATCAACATGCCTTCATTGCGCTTGAGTGTGTCGAAATTCCGCAAAAACCCCCCAGCCTTCTGCAGCAGCAGACCACACACTATGGCACTGGCAGAGGCGATGCCAAACGGATATATTGAAAGGTAATCCTTTTCAAGCAGGGCAACAACCACCGGGGAGAGAATAATGGAACCAAAAGCAACAAGGATGATACCCAGCGCAGAAAATATATGGACACTTTTCATTTGCTGAACATCCTTTTAACGGTGTCGGCATCGGCTGCCATGGTAAATATCTTTAAGAGATCGCCGCCCTGCAGCGTGGTCTCTCCATGAGGAATAATTATCTGTCTGCCCCTCTGGATGGTGCCTACAATCGCCTTGGCGCCAAATTGCACATCGATGATTCGGGTTCGGGGAAAGTCTTCGGCCAGGTTGATCTGCAATACCTCTCCCTGGCCACCTTCGACCAGGGCCAGGATGTCGACATCACTTGCCTGTACCCGGTTCAGAAGTTCTTTCAGCGCCGATTCACGCGGAGAAACCACAACATCGATGCCGACCCGATCAAACAGAAGAGCCGTCTGGACGTTGCCGACCCTGGTGATGATTCTGGCGGAGCCGAGCTGTTTGACCAGAAGTGAGCATAAAAGATTTTTTTCATCGTTATTGGTAACGCAGATAACCGCATCGACCTCACCTATGGCCTCATTTTCGAGCAGCTCAAAATCGGTGCCGTCGCCATGAAGAACCAGGCTTCTGCGCAGGTTGTCGGCGAGAAACGAACAGCGTTCCCTGTCGTGCTCGATCAGGGTTACCTGGATTCCCGCCTGTTCGAGCTTTTCCGTTAAAAGAAAGCCTACACTGCCGCCGCCGATAACGGCGACCTTTTTGATGGCGCTGCTTTTCCTGAAGAATCTGGCTGCGAGGATATCCAGCGCCGGACCGGTCCCGATAAAGACAACTTTGTCTTTATTTCTGATTATGGTTGAGCCATCGGGAATGAACAAAGTGTTATCCCTGGTAATGCCGACTATGATGACGTCAGTAGGAAAATCGCAGTCCATGATTCGTTTATTGAGAATGATCGAATCCTTCTTGATGCGATACTCGAACAGTTTGGTGCTGTCTTGAGCGAAATACTCGACATCGATGGCATCTGGCACCGATACTATCCGGAAAATATCCTGGGTCAGCAGCAGTTCGGGCCAAATGACCGTATCGATATCATATGGTGTTCGATAGGCGCTTTGCCGGTAAAATAAGAGGTTTTTGTAAAGGTTGATGGTGCGTACAAAACAGATTGTCTCAATGTTCTTGATCCGCTTTATGGTCCAGCAAGCCACGATGTTGGCTTCATCAAGATCGGAACAGGCAATGAACAGGTTGACATTAGAGGCCTCCGCCCGCTCGAGCGCGGCCACATCTGCGCCGCTGCCGCTGACATAATTGATGTCCAGGTCGCTGAATTTTTCCGGCAGTTGTTCCTGTTCGTCAATCAGCGTAATATCATGATCGTTGCTCAGCCGAAGCGCCGCCATATAGCCTGCTTCGGTGGCGCCATATATTACAATTCTCATACCTGCTCCCAACCGGATCTGATAAAATTCGGCAGAACCCTTTGTCCTGCCGGAGACGGAATCACCATAATGCAATACGATTACTTTGACCATCACTTTCCAGCTTTGTAAAGTATTGAATGAAATTCTGCCGATAGGGACGTTGTAACTGCTTTGTCAGGGCCTGCATGTCGGGGGACAACCAAACCTGCGAAGCCTGAGTGTTACATCCCAGGAGCGCATCAATAAGCTGTGCCTTTAGAGTGAGGGCCTTCGAAGTCGCTAGGAAAGAGGAGTATTCCTGCGTGACAGGATTTTTCCTGTCCGAGAGACTGCTGATTTTTCCGGGCTGGTTGAGGGATGCAGGATGAGAAGATCTGTCTTCTTGCGGTGTCTTTTTTTGTAAGGCTTAAATATGAATAAGTTCTTGTGGTGTTGATAATTTGTCATGCTATGCTGGGCCGTTTCACTAAATCCAGATATAAGAATGGCGCATTATTTGTATCTCTAAATCCATGAAGTGAAGCATCTGCGTATCTGGTGTGGGTATGGGTGGCGATTTGTGGTTATTGGAGACAAGACAAAGGAGGTAAAAAAAATGGCATTATCAAGATTTTTACCGGCAAGGCGGGGTAGAGGAGGAGCACTGACGGGAAGAGGAGCAGGTTGGGACGATATGACAAGTCTGCAACGGGAAATGAATAGGATGTTCAATGAATTCTACAGCGGCCTTGATCTTTCTCCCTTAGGAGTACTGGATGAGCCGTTATCACGTTTTGCTCCGAGTATCGATGTCAAGGAGACGTCGAAAAAGATCAAAGTAACGGCCGAACTCCCCGGCATGGATGAAAAAGATATTTCTGTCTCGCTGGAAGATGATTTCCTTGTCATCAGCGGGGAAAGAAAAGAAGAAAAGAAGGAGGAGGATGAGGAATATTATCACCGCGAGATGTCCTATGGTTCCTTTCGCAGGGTGATTCCTCTGGATGCCAAGGTTGATTCTGATAAGGTAGATGCTGAATTCAAAAAAGGTGTATTGAAGATATCTCTGCCCAAGCTGCCCGGCGCCGAATCCGAAAAGACCAAAAAAATCGAGATTAAAACCTGACTGTGATAAGGATGGGGCAGTCCTTTCGGTTCGGCTGATCCTCACCGGAGAGGCCGCCATCTTCAGACTACTTCTCTTTGATCCCGGTGAGTTTTTCGCTAAGCCACCAAAGTTTGTTTCAGGCTGTTTCCTAGCGATAAGGATTCATCACCAAAGTGGGACAGTGAGCTCTTTTGATTACGCGTTCGGCGACGCTGCCAAGGAGAATTTTTTCAATTGCTCTTCTGCCATGCGTACCGATGATGATCATGTCGGACTTCTGGTCCTTTGCATATTCAATAATTTCATCGACCACGTCACCGGTTGCTACCTTGCTGCTGCATTTTTTGCATTTGCCCTCGCATTTCTTCACAATCTCATCGAGTTTTTTCCGGGCTTGATCGACACGTGCAAAGGTGTAATCGTCATATGAAAAACTCCCCATGGCCATCTCTCCCATATAAGGCAGGGACGTGGCGGCATACTCGACTCCATGGAAAAAGGTGATCTCGCAATCAAGCTTGCCGGCTATGTCAATGGCAAAGTTTACAAGCTTCTCGGTATGCTGTTCGAGGTCAACGGGGACAATGATGTGAATAATCTCCTCCATATATTCCCTCCTCTATTCCTGAAAAAAAGTATTCTGTCAGTAGGTTGATCCGGTTTCCTTATATTTAGCCTATCATGAATGCACCTCTATTCCTAGCTGTTTTGTGCAGGATGAAATTTGTTCGCAGTGAGGAAATAAATTCTTTTTTGGGGCATTTATAGCGAATACTTTATCATTTTCCGAGCCATTGTAAAAAGGGGTCGATCCATTCCGGGTAGGGTTTGTAAATCAGACCGTGTCCCACATCAAGATCAAGGACAAACTCCTCAAATTTCCCCAGCCCCTCGGACCGTTGGAAGTAGAGTGACGGGACGATCTTCAGCTTATCGGCCCGGTCATGGATAGAAAGGACATTACCGTACAATTTCAAATCTTCGTCTGTCAGATTTTTTTCAAAAAGACCGGACAGAAACAGGTAATTTACGTCTCTCTCCTTAAGCATGGCGGACACATACGCGCTGATGCTGCCGCCTTTGGACGCACCGGTCACCGTTATTTTTTCCGGCGCTACCCCATGGGACAGAAGTTTTCTGATCTGATTGACGATTTTTTCAGCATAAGGTTTGATTTGAGTCCCTTGCGGCCGTGCCTCGCTGATAACGATGAATCCATGCCCGGCCAGTTCTTCAAGAATGAGCCGGTATTCGTAAAATCCATGCTCGTCACTTTTGGGGCGGATACCGGCCTCTTCAACTATCAGGCCGTGAAGATAAAAGAGATAATCTTTATCTTTGACTGGGGCATCGGGTACCTGGTCAAGAATAATAGCATTGTCGGCAACCATTTTCGGCTCCTTTTGGGTAGACCTCATTGTTCCGTCAGTATATCGATAGTTTGTGCTTGTGGAGAAAGATATATCATTGTAGGTGGATTGCCACTACTTTTGGATCTTCTTTGGATGAAGTATTAACATCGTCCTTTCAGGACTCATCGTGTGTCCGCAATGTCTCCGGTGGTTAAAACCACCGGCTATACGACCCACCTGTTACAACAAATTTTTTCCGGATCCATGCGCCTCATGGGGGTCTCCTATGAGATGCGTTGCAGCCCGTTGTATTTCAACTCTGATGACCTCGAAAGTCATCGGAGTTGCTGAGATGAGCTCTGCGATAGGCGTCCTACGGGCATAAACTCCGATTTTGACAAAACTCGTTGTACCAGGCGTACTATCTGGAACGGTGATTTGGCATTGCATATTATACGTTAAATCAAAGACTTAGAGCTAGGTTTACATCAACGTCGATCCGGTCTTTTTACGAGTCCATCAACTCTGATTGTTTCAGTATTACTTGACTGCGGCGCAGTCAGGGAGAGATCACCATGCAACACATGTGGACCAGCCCCCCAAAAAAAACCGCCAAAAGGAATCTCAGGTTATATTTGTATATTTTAGTACCTTTTTTTTTACTGCAGGTAAGCTCAATATGGAAGAACCCCATTTTTGATCGAGAAACAGGAAGAAACAAGATGTGAATGGTATTTCTATTTCTTCATTTTCCATTTAAAGTCACTGTTGTGATTGCTTTCAGGTCGATATTTCAGCTGCAGGCCTTTGAGGAAATTTCGCAGTATCTGGTCCTTGCAGGCGCGGTAGTTCTTATGACCGGGTTTACGGAAAAAAGCGCTTAATTCAGGTTTGCTTACCGGCAGACCTGCCAGGGTCAAAATCTCCAGTATCTCCTCATCTTTCAGGTCCAGAGCTATTTTCAGCTTCCGCAGAATAATATTATTGGTCAGATGTTGCTCGGGCTTCCGCTGCGGAGAGGGACTCTGATGCTCTGTTTGTTGCCGTTTCCAGGAAATGAAACCATTAAGAAAAACGGCCAGTTCAGCGTCCCAACATTTTTGATATGCCGGGTCATCCTCTTTTTTCAGCATGTCACTGACTTGTTGCCGTGTTACCTGATAGCCCGCCGCCCCGAACAGGGCAATCATCTGTGAATCGCCGATCTGGAAAGTATAGCGAAGGCTGCGCAGCACAAAATTGTTGGTCATTGTCTCTTATTTTTTCACTGCAGAGCTTTTACAATACTTCAAGCGAGATACCATGACCCCGTTTTGCATTGGTGGATGCAAGGCAGTAGGGATGGCTGCTGCTTTCCTGGCCGTCATGCTGAAAAAAGCTGCTGAAATTTTTCAGGAATTCCCGTCTCAAAGCGGCACGGTTCCCCGGTTGACGGATGTACAAAAGCCAGCACCTGGGCATGCAGGCCGAGACGGCGCAGGGGATTGTCGCTTGAGCCATATTTTTTATCACCGATAATAGGATGTTTCATGTCCTGCATATGCACCCTTATCTGATGTTTTCTCCCCGTTTCCAGGTTAATCTGCAGCATGGTATAGGTGTTGTTTGCCTTCAATGTCTTATAGTGGGTGATGGCTTTTTTCCCGGATTGCGGATTCTGTGATGAATACACGATGAAGGCCTTGCTCTCGGTGAGCCATGAGGAAATTGTTCCTTCCGGCTGCTCGATTCGGCCCTCTACCACACCAACATAGGTGCGTTGACTCACCGTTGAACCCCAGTTTTCCTGGATCTGTTCTTTGATTTTCTCGTTTCTGGCAAACATCAACAGTCCCGATGTTTCCCGATCGAGTCTGTGGATGACAAAAATTTTATTTTCGGAATTTTCCTTCTTAACGTAATCGCTCAGCATTGAATAGGCTGTTTTACGTTTTTCCTTATCCGTGGCGACTGTGAGGAGCCCTGCGGGTTTATTGATGACAATGATGTTTTCATCTTCAAATATAATATTGAGCTCACGCGGCTGCTGCACCGGTACGGCTCTGGTCCAGCTCACCTCGACACGCTGGCCGGGCACAAGAGCGTAATCGAACTGGGTGACAGGTTTGCCGTCAACTGAAACCTGCCTGTCCTTCAGTACGGCCTTGAGAATGTTGCGGCTCTTATGCGGCAGGTGGCTTAGCAGGCTGACCAGGAGGGTTTCTTTTTTCTCTACTATATATTCGGTGTTCTTTTTTTTAGCTGTTTTGGCACGGCTTCGGGGTCGGGCATCCTTCATTGTTTCACCTGGTAGACGTTAGTACCTTACAGATTATTTTCTTGTTTTTTTTACAAGAAAATAATCTGTCTAAAGGTTCTTATCCAGCTCAGCTGGGTTAGGTACTTTTGGTTTGGTAGATTTTTTCTTCTCAGAACCTGAGACAAAGAAATTCAGAACGAAAAGAATCATCGAGGCGCCAATCTACCTTTTTTCCTGTCTGAAGTCTTCTGCTATTCAAGCTTTTTTATGATTCCTCTTCTTTTTCGTAGATCTCCTTTACCTGATGATTGAAAGATGACAGCAGATTGCAGCTACCCTGATTCCTTTGGATTAGCTGCAGCGACCACCACGAATGCGCATTGGCCATAACCTGAGCGCAGAGCTTCAATTTCCCGTACCTCAGGCAAAGGATGTTCGAGTGTCTGGCCCCAGCTGTGTATTGAAAACCCCGTATGGCATAAAAGTTCGGCAACTTCGCCGGCAGAAAAAAAGGTGGCATCGCGGAAAAAGACGCTTTTTACCTGATGAGCCTGATAATATTGACCCAAAGAACTTTCCCGATCAATAAAACCAAGGACCAGACGTCCGCCGGGCTTGAGCACCCTGGAGATTTCGTCGAGCATTTTGGTCGGAGAATCGACAAAACAGAGGGTGGTCACGACCAGGGCATGATCGAAGCTATCGGCCTTGAAAGGCAGATTCTCGGCGGTGCCTGCAACTGTTGTTATTCCCCGTGCAGCAGCAAGGTCAAGCATTGCCCGTGAGGGATCGATGCCGAAGCGAAGACCCAGCGGTGCGGCAAAGCGTCCACTTCCCACCCCGATTTCAATTCCCCGGCCTTCCAGAGGGACAAAGGGTCGCAAGGCAAGCAGTTCGGAAACATAAACAACTGCATGTCGGTCGAACCAAGCCTCATAACGCTGATGATGCTCCTCGAAAGAAGTAACTCCAGGCATTGGAAGAATCCTCCCGTGATGCAGCAGTAAGACTCAGATATTTTATCATTATCATCAGACTCTTCAGTTATTGTAAGTCCGTCAAAAACAATTTCAAACCGCGGGGCAGCGCCAAATATCAGACAAAATCAGTCCAGAGTGTCAAAGTGCTCAATAATATTAAATGAATGGCTGCCTATCCGTTCAAGATCCCTGAAAACTGCGGGATAAAAAGCATCCACAGCGGTCTTTTCACCTTTTTTCACCTGACGTTTGAGGTATTTCATGCGCAGTTCCGTTTTTCTGGTGTTCACCTGGTTTTCCATGTCGGGCACGTCGAGCTGTATAATCTTCCGCTTCTTACGAACAGTTTGAACTGCTGCATCGTAGGCCATGGTGGCATTTTCAAAAATGTGCTGCAGATCTTTTCTGGCTGGTTCAGAGAAAATGATCTCAGGCTGGTCAGCATAAATAACCAGATTTTCGGCAAGATCGGCAATCCGTTCAATATCGGTGAGTGAATGGATAATTGCCCGTTTTCTAAGCCTGTCTCTGTTGGAAAGGAGCAGTGTGCTTATCTGATGCACATATTCCGTCACAGCATATGTTGCTAAATCGATGTTCTCTTCATACTTCCTGACAGTTTTTCCTCCTCCTTTATCCTGAGAAAATAATTTTCTGCCGGCGAGCTTGAGCATTTCATCGGTTATAGTCACCATCTTATAGACTTCCTCCTCCGCTCTGTATAAGGCAAGCGCCGGTACTTTGAGAAGATGACTGTCAAGACTTGCCATAATATCGGGGAAGTCTTTTTCCTTGCCGGGAACTATCTTCTCCAGAAGGGAAACAAGGATCCCGGAGAACGGCAGGAGAAGAAAGCTCACTGAAACATTGAATATCGTATGCGCATTGGCTATCTGTCTTGGGATAACGTCGGCGGTTTTCGAGATAAGATCGGCAAACGGTACGATTACCGGATAGATCAGCAGGGCGCCGGTCAGGTTGATTATGAATTGGGCCAGACCTGTGCGCTTGGCAGAAATCCCGGTGCCGATGGTGGCGAATAGCTCCAGGACGCAGGTTCCTATATTGGCGCCGACGATAAGGGAAATCCCCGACGACAAATCAATAACGCCCTCCATGCTCATGGCTATTACCAGACTTGTCGTCGCCGAGCTGCTGCTGGTGAGTGCAGTGAAGAGCGTACCCATGAGGATGCCCAAAAGCGGAAATGTTCCAAAACGGATAATCAGCTCGATGACTTGAGGATACTCTCGGAGTGGAGCAGCACCGTCCGCCATAATCTTCATGGCCAGAAATACCAGGCCGAGAAATAATACAATTTCGCCGCTATCCCTGATTCCCTCACGGGTTGGGAAAAAGGCCTGTAGAATAAAACCGACTATGATCAGAGGAAAAAATAAGATGGTTACTTTGAAAGCAACTATCTGGGCGGTAAAGGTTGTGCCGATCTCAGAGCCGAGAATGACGAATATTGCCTGCCTGAGTTTCATAACACCGGCATTGACCAGACCAAGCAGAAGCAGCACGGTGACGCTGCTGCTCTGCACCAGAAAGGTGACCAGAGTTCCGGTGAACATGCCGCCCAGGGGAGTGGCTGTAGCTTTCTCGAGAATGAGTTTCAATCGTGGCCCGGCAGCTCTCTTCATGGTGTCGCTCAGCATCCTGATGCTGAACATGAAGAGAACAAGTCCTCCGAGGAGCTTGAAAACTATTGTCGCACCGTCCATGGGGCTCCGGTCTCAGCGGATTGGCCGGGAAGCAGGCCGCAGCTCCCCAGCCGGTTCTGTATTACAAATCATCTTGTTCAGCGTACAACAAAGACCGGAATGTGATGACAATGCGACAGGACACGATGAGTCACGCTGCCGAGCACCATGCCTTTAAAATCGTTGAGTCCTCTTGAGCCCATAATTATCAGATCGCAACCTTCCCTTTCGGCTATTCTGCATATTTCATCTCCGGGTTTGTACCCGTGAGCAACAGCTTCAGTGAAGGTAACTTCATTTGCCTGAAGATAATCTCTGTAGGGTGAAAGCAGAAGATCGGCTTCTTCTTTCTGAGCCTTGATAGCCTCTTCCTTTGCCTTGCCGGTGACGATGCCGGGAATCGGGCCGGTAACATAGGCCAACAGGATCTCGGCATCCATAAGTTTGGCGATGTTAATGGCATGTTTCTTGGCAAGTTTTGAGTTTTCAGAACCATCTACAGGTAATAGAATCTTTTTGTAATTTTCCATGGGGTCTCCTTATCGACAAGTAAGTCAAGGTTGCCGTATTGGGTGAGAAAGATTGCCGTTGCAGAAAATGACATCAGAATGATTACGAATGCAATGAATTCGGATTCAAACCATCTGAGGAATCTGAAAATGAGAATTGCCGATTAGTATCCTGCAGATTGTCTTCTTGCTTTTTTGCAAGAAATAATCTGTCTAAAGGTTATTATGCCCCTCAAGGGGGTGCTGTAAAGAGTCCAGCTCAGCTGGGTTAGTCGAAGCTTCGCTGTGATACAGTGCTGAAAGGTTATGATTATGGTTCTAAATTTATTGTACGGCAGAACAGGATTTTTTGTCAAATGTGCCAAGGGAATAGAAGCTGTTCGTAGTTGGAGGGCTGCAGCACTTTAAAACAACAAAAATAACTTGAAAGAACACCTGGAAGAGAATATTTTTTTGTTAGGTGATTTATTGGAAGGAATCTGCGTAAAGTCAGGGCTGGCTTTTAAAGCAATGTTCTGTCACCTTGACCATCGGCTATAAGTTGAATCCACAACAGCGCAGGGCAGCGGGCCAGCTGTCAGGCATCGCAGGAGGATGCACTCGTGCAACTTCTCGTCAACATCGACGTCGATGATCTCGATCGCGCCATCGACTTCTTTTGCGCAGCCTTTGAACTTCACATAGGGCGCCGCTTTGGCGTGGATGGTGTCGAACTCCTCGGAGGCTCGACTCCGATATATCTGCTGCTCAAGACTGACGGAACCCAGGCTTCACCCGTCTCTCCCCACCTGAGGAACTACCAAAGACACTGGACCCCCGTGCACCTCGATATAGTCGTTGACGACATAGATGCTGCGGTAAGGCGTGCATTGACAGCCGGGGGGAAAACTGGCACTCATGTCGGATCCGTTCGGCCATGGCTTTTGCATCGTCCAGTTCCTCGGCAGAGGCTATGACGAGATCGCCACCCCATAGCAACGGCCTTCATGGTGAGCAACGGCGAGGCGGCAAGGGGACGAAGAGGAATTGATAATGATGCCGCAGGGAGAGCTCATATTCCATGCCGTCTTTCAGACGAAGGACTCCAGGAGCAATGCAAGGGAGAACAACCCGGCGCAATGATGCCATCTCCAGGATGGCGGCCATCCATTTGCGTATACCTTTAGCACCTTACTCCAGGATCAACCTTTCCGCTGACCGAGGTAGTCGATCATTTCCGCCAGGGTGTTGAGCTTGCCGTAATCCGCCTCTGGAACGCTGACTCCGAGTTCCTCATCGATGCGGACAAAGAAATTCAGGGCATCGAAAGAATCAATATCGAGTGCTTCCCTGATGTTCTCATCCGGCCCCAGGGTACCGGGATCGGATTCGGGGGCGATTCGTTTGAGAATCCCGAATATAATATTCTTGATTTCATTCTCGTTCATAATTCCGGGGTCTCCTGCAGATAGCGGTTTATGGCATCCAGGAACTTGGCGCCGCGATGGCCGTCGGTGGCGCGATGGTCAGCCGCAAGGGTTGCAGTCAGGACCGGCCTCACCCCGAGCATACCGTTTTCGGCCCATGGCTGCTCCATGGTTTTGCCGAACCCGACCAGGGCTAGCTGGGGCGGATAGATGATCCCGTAAACAGTTTCGACCCCGAGTTCCCCCAGGCTGGTGACAGTGATGGTGGCATCGGTCACCTCGGAGCTGCGCAGCCCACCGGATCGGGCGCGTCGGATAAGATCCCGCAGCGCCGCCATGAGTTCATCGCCAGTCATTTCATCGGCGTTGAGGATAGCCGGTGCAACTATCCCCCCCCGGCGCAAAGAGATGACGAAACCGATATTGATAGCTTCGGCGGTCTGATGCCGGTCATCGATCCAGTAACCGTTGAATTCCGGGAAATCCGTCAGGGCCAGGGCCACCGCCCTGATGAGCGGAACAACCGGCAGAATTCTGTCCTTTATCGGACGCTTCTCATTTTCCGAGGTCAGCCGGAGCAGGGTACGGCTCATGTCGATACGGGTCTGCAGGTAATAGTGGGGGATCTCCCTTTTGGAGCGTGCCATGGCGTTGGCGATTGCCCGACGCATGCTTGTTTGATGATCTCCGGCACCTGCCTTTTCAGGGAACGGGGTTGTCGGCTGTGGTGGTATTGGTGGTGCTGCCGCGGCTTGCTCGATATCAGAGGCGCGTATGGCGCCTTCAGGACCGGTTCCTTTAAGCGTACTCAGGTCAACTCCGCGGCCCGCGGCAAGTTTGCGTGCGTATGGAGAGACTTTGAGCCGTTCTGGTGCAGAGGTCCTAAAAGAGGGTTGGAAGGGTTCATTCTCAGGTTCAGGCAGCGGCTCGGACTCACCTTCGGGCTTCGGAGATGGCGGAGGAGTTTCCTGGGCCGGCGTTTTCTTCGGCGGCTCCTTCGACTCTTCGGCTTCTTCTGTTTTTATGACGGCCATAACCGTGCCTACAGGAACCTTTTGTCCAGGTTCAACAAGAAGTGATTCGATAAACCCGTCTTCGTAGACCTCGATCTCTATCGCGGCTTTTTCGGTATCCACGACAGCGACGACATCTCTTCGCCTCACTGAATCACCTGGCTTTACCAGCCACTCGATAAGCGTACCCGCCTGCATGTCGGAGCCTAAACTGGGCATGCGAAATTCAGCCATGGGCGTCCACCATTTTGCGGGCAAGGTTGACGATTGCATCCTTCTGCGGCAGCGCGGCTTTCTCCAGATGGGCGGCATAGGGCATGGGAACTTCTTCACTGCAAAGGCGTGCGACGGGAGCATCGAGATCGTAGAAACCTTTTTCCATAATGCGTGAGATGATCTCCGCAGAAATGCCGCCGCTGCGCCACCCCTCATCGACAATGAGGGCCCGATGGGTTTTGGCGATCGAGGTCAGAAAGGTCCCTTCATCGAGGGGACGCAAGGTGCGCAAGTCGATGACTTCTGCGTTAATGCCTTGTTTGGCAAGAATTTCAGCGGCATCCAGGGATTTGTGGAGGCTCGCGGAATAACTGATGATGGTGATGTCTGTTCCTGCCCTGAGCACCCGAGCCTGGTCGATATCGACCGCACCGGCATCGGGGGCCAGTGATCCTTCCATGTTGTAGAGTCCGGCATTTTCGAAAACCATTACCGGGTCCGGATCCTGCAGCGCCGTCCAGAGCATGCCGCGGGCATCCTCGATGGTAGCGGGGCAAACTATTTTGATCCCGGGAATATGAGCATACCAGCCTTCGAGTGAGCGGGAGTGCTGTGCAGCCAGCTGACGGCCGCCACCGGTTGCTATGCGGATGACGATAGGGACATTGAACTGGCCTCCGGACATGTACAGAAGGACGGCGGCGTTATTGATGATCTGATCGGCGGCCAGCAGACTGAAATTAACCGTCATGATTTCTACTATTGGACGCATGCCGCCTAGAGCCGCACCTATGCCTGCCCCCACAAATCCCGATTCTGAGAGAGGAGTGTCACGTATTCTTTCGGGACCAAATGTCTCAAGCAATCCTTTGCTGACCGCAAAACATCCTCCATAACGGCCAACATCCTCTCCCATCAGGAAAACCCGTTCATCTTTTTGCATGGCTTCACGAATGGCTTCGCGCACGGCTTCGCGGTAGGTGGTCTGTCTGGACCGGTTCTGCTCGCTGTCGCTCATGATATTCTCCGTTCCGAATAGACGAAGCGGGTCAAATCTTCGAGGGGTTCCCAGGTGCAGGCTTCAGCAAAGGCCACGGCCTCCTCAATTTCGCGGCTCACCTCGGCTTCGAGTTCGACGATGTCGCCCTCGTTTATAATCTGCTGATCTTTCATCTTCCGGGTGAATGTTGCGATCGGACATCGTTTTTTCCACTCTTCGACTTCCGTTTTAGGGCGATAGAGTTCGGGATCATACATCGAGTGTGCCCGGAAGCGATAGGTGCGGCATTCCAGGAAAAAAGGTTTCTTGGTGGCGTGAATTATTTCGGCAGCGTTTTTTGCTGCACTTTCAACTGCCTGCACATCCATACCATCCACAGCCGCTGAACCCACGTCATAGCTTTTGGCCTTGCCGGCTAGATCTGTGAAGGCCTCGGTATATTTCAGTGCCGTACCCATGGCATAGAGGTTGTTTTCACACACAAACAGCACCGGCAGTTGCCATAGAGACGCCAGGTTCATGCTTTCATGGAATTCACCCTCGGCGACGGCGCCATCGCCGAAAAAGCAGCAGGTCAGCTGAAGTCTCTGCTGCATCTTGTCGGCCAGGGCCAGGCCGACGGCTAAAGGCAGTCCGCCGCCGACGATGGCGTTACCTCCATAGAATCTCTTTTCAGCATCGAATAGATGCATTGACCCACCGCGGCCCCGGCTGCAACCTTCCTGTTTGCCGTACATTTCAGCCAGGATAGCTGCGGCGGTAATACCCCTGGTGAGCGCATGGCCATGCTCGCGATAGGTGGCTACTATGGCGTCCTGGCTGGTCAGTGCTTCCATGACGCCGACGGCCACCGCCTCTTCGCCGTCATAGAGATGCAGAAATCCCCGTATCTTCATAGCGCTGTAGAGTTCGGCACATTTTTCCTCGAGACGACGGATACGAATCATGGCGCGCAGCAGATGCAATGCGTGTTTTCGCTCCATTGGGGCTGCCTTTTCTTCAGCCCCGGCGGTTTTTTGGGTGCTCATTCCGGATTCTCCAGAGTTGATAGGTCGCCTTCGGGAAGACCCAGCTCCCGGGCCTTGAGCAGTCGGCGCATAATTTTGCCGGCCTTGTTTTTAGGAAGGTCCAGCTTGAATTCAATCTCTTTAGGGGCCACTGCCGAGCCTAGTCTTTGACGGGCGAAGCCGATGAGTTCGAGGTGCAAAGCATCACTGGGCTCGATATCGGGCTTGAGGGCCACGAATGCCTTGACGATTTCGCCGATAAGGGGGTCCGGTTTGCCGATAACTCCAACTTCGGCAACGGTGGGGTGTTCCATGAGCGTACTCTCGACTTCGAATGGACTAACCATGTGCCCTGAGGTTTTGATGATGTCATCGGCCCGGCCCACGAACCAGAAATATCCATCCGCATCGCGTTTGGCCAGGTCCCCGGTTAAATACCAGCCTCCGGCGAAGCACTTGCGGTAGCGCTCTTCGTCATGCAGATAACCGCGAAACATCGACGGCCATCCCGGCCGGAGCGCGAGGTCCCCCTCGATGCCCGCTTCCTCCACCACCTCGACAGCATCGCCCTCGGCGTGCCGGACAACAGCCGCCTCGATGCCGGGAAGCGGACGTCCCATGGAGCCGGGACGGATCTCCATTGCCGGGAAATTGGCAATCATGATACCGCCGGTCTCCGTCTGCCACCAATTGTCGTGGATCGGCAGCCCCATCGCCTCCATTCCCCAGACCACGGCCTCCGGGTTGAGCGGCTCGCCGACGCTGTGAATGAGGCGCAGGTTACTCAGGTCGTAGGTTTTTACCGGTTCTATGCCAAGGCGCATGAACCTGCGAATGGCCGTGGGCGCAGTATACCAGACACTCACCTTCCGGGAGGCCAGGATGTCACACCAGCGCATGGGGTCGAATTCGGCTTCATCGACGATGTTAGTAATTCCATGCAGCAGCGGCGAGATTATGCCGTAAGACGTTCCGGTCACCCAACCCGGATCGGCCGTGCACCAGAAGACATCGTCCTTATGAAAATCCATGACATATTTGCCGGTCATGTAGTGAGTGAGAGCGGCGCTGTGTGCGTGGAGCGCGCCTTTGGGCATCCCGGTGGTACCGCTGGTGAAGTGAAGAAGGGCTATATCCTCGGGGTCTGTAGAGGGAATGTCGTAGGTCTCGGACGCCTCTGCCATGAGCCTGGGCAGCGACCTGAGGCGGTCATCCTGGTGATCCTCGATATCTGTCAGGAGCACATATTGGAGAAGCGGGAGCTTGTCGATCAGCTGACTAACCTTTCTTCGGTAGTAGTGCTCAGTGGTCAGCAGAATTTTGGCATCCCCTCTGCTGAGCCTCTGAAAAACAGGTTCCGGCCCGAATGCTGAGAAGAGGGGGCAGAATACACTGGTGTTTTTAAGAATCCCCAACGCTGCAATATATAATTCAGGAATTCGGCCGGCCAGTACAAAGGCGGTGTCCCCTTTGCCGATGCCCAGGTCCAGGAGAATATTGGCAAAGCGGTTGCTCTGTGCTTTAAGCTCGCTATAGGTAAAGGTGCGGGAGGTTCCGCTGCTGCCGAGCCATAGCAGGGCCACATGATCGCCAAGGTCTCCACCGGCATGACGGTCGACTGCTTCATGGGCGATGTTAAATCCTCTGCTCTCAGGAAGACCCTGAAACTCGGCGCGGATGGTGTCCCACGAAAACGAGGCTACTGTGGAGGCATAATCGGAGAGATTCGGGGGCTTGGTGAACGAATGCGGCTTTTTTTCGATTGAAGGCCAAAGCACGTTCGCACCTCTCTTTGTCTTTTAGTTCAACATGAGTAGTACAAAAATGGTGACAAGCCTGCAAAAAGAATCCAACTTCTGCGCGTTTAGCCTGAATGAAGACAGAAGATGTATTAAAAAGAAAGTAATAAGTATGATAGTTAATGGTAAGCCAAAAGCAGGTGGATAGTCAAGCAGCGGGATTTTGTGCTGCCATGGACTCAACCCGGAGCCAAAAAGGTAATTTTGAAAAATCGGAATATTTCCTGATCATTCACTCATACATCTTCAGAAATCCTCAGCGACGAACCAGGCGTACTTTAAGGCGTCCTTGGAAATATCTGGAAAAAGCGGCAGGGACAAGATACGCTATTAATAGGTTCTCAACAAAGCGAACCCATTCTTCACCCATCAACAAGATCAAATGTAAGTAAAACGGCGCGGGAAAAGCTGAAGTGCACTCCAACTATTCAATGAAAATACAATAGAAAAAAGGAGACATGCTATGAGCAGAATTACTTCAATTTTTTTCATGGTTTTAATTTTTGGCCTTGCGACTGAGGGACGCTGTAAAAGTATTGATCTGGAAACCTGGCATTTGCGTAATGAGGCGGGGAGTGGAAATTTTGAAGATGTGGTTTACGGCGATGGTGTTTTTGTAGCAATCGGAGATGGTGGAACAATCTGGAGATCTGCCGACGGTGCAAACTGGACTGAAATAACCCCAGACTCGATATCTGCGGCTTCATTACTCGGGGCAACCTATGGAGCGGGACTGTTTGTTGTGACCGGGAGTGCAGGAGAAATTCTGACATCTTCAGATGGCTCAACCTGGGAACCTCAGGAATCCGGAGTGACCACCTCAACCTTATCGGCTGCCGCCTATGGGAATGGAACTTTTGTGGCGGGGGGAGAATCTGGGATAATAGTCCACTCAACCGATGCAACTAATTGGATAGAAGCTGACCCACCACTCGATCCTTCTGTCTGGATCAGAGGAATTGTATATGGTGCGGATCTATTTGTCGCTGTCGGAGTTGCAGGAGAAATATACACCTCTCCTGACGGCACCGACTGGACAAGCAGAACTTCCGGAACTGCTGACGATCTGACAGCAGTATCCTATGGCAATGGCATGTTCATCGCAACAGGCCCTGGCGGTATGATTCTGACCAGCAGCGATGGCGAAACATGGAGTGAGGGCACTACGGGGGTCCCCGAGAATCTTACCGATATTCATTATTTTCAAGGGTATTTTGTCATAGTCGGTGATAGCGGCGTTATTCTGTATTCCACCGACGGCACCGAATGGACCGAGGCTGATGCGGACATAACCGACAATTTAACCGGAATAACCGGGGGAGGCTATACCTTTGTTGCCGTGGGTGAGCAGAGAGTCATCTATCAATCCAATGAAGAAGGGATGTCGCTTCCCCTGATGATGCCCCCCATTACCTCACCAGAAGAAGATTGATGGATTCGTAAAAAAAATCTAGTTTCCGGAGTCTGTGCCTATCGCAAAGTCCATCTCGGCAACTCCGGTGACTTTTTACCTTGTCAAGATTTAGCAGCCGGTTCTGCCGGTCCTGCGCAAATTGAGCTCAGCCGGTTCGTGCGACTCACCGGCTGAGCAGCTTATTTTACCTTTGGCCTCCCTCTTAGACCCTAAAAAACGACAGCGACATTCCCGCTCCATTACGCCGCGACATAATAAAGCCGGTTATTAACTAATATATCAGGAACCAGCTTGTCCGAGGATTACATTCCGGGGCACCAGGAATAAGAAATCATAACGTTTCGAAAAAATAGGAGAAATGTCATTCATGAAGGGAAACCAGCTCCACACCCTTGAGGATATTGGTGCAGAGCTGGAGGAGAGAGGGGAGGCTCTCAGGTTGGTAGCTTATAAAATTTTTTGTTAATTTCTTCCGTTACCGCCGCCATTGCCGCCGCCGTTGCCGCCGCTGTTACCACCGCTGTTTCCACCGGCATTGCCGCCGCCATTACCGCCTGCATTGCTACCGCTGTTGCCGCCGGCATTACCGCTGTTGCCGCCTTTGTTTCCGCCCGCATTACTGTTGCTGCTTGCATTTCCAGACCCGCCGCTGTTTCCCGGTCCTCCTTTGCCTCTTGCTGAAGCTCCGTCTTTACTACTGCCGAGACCAGCAGCGCCGGAAATACCACCTGCCGATTTGCCCAGGCCTCTTCCCCGACCTATGCCTGATCCTTTATGAGAACTGCTGACGCCGGTATGTACGCCGAGGCCATGCCCTTTGGCCAATCCGTTCCTGGTGTCGCGGGCTGTGGCTTCAGCGAATTCCTGTTCGGAAAAATCTTTTCGGCCTTTTCTATGGCCGAGGCCAAGGGTAGACGGATGAACTCCCAGTTCATTGGCGATATCGCCCCAGCCCATTCCGGAGTCCCGCATGGCCTCGATATCATCTCCTATAACACCGGTTGCCGCGGAGAGTGTCTCCTGATAGGCTTCTTCAAGCGCCTGCACTTCAGCGAGATCTTCATCGGTTGGCGCTTCTCCCAGCGCATCGAGCGCGTCCTGGTAGTCATCAAATGCCTGCTGCACATTTTCATCACTCAGTGCAGCTTCATCGGCAAGCTGCGATGCATGAGCCGCCTGAGCAGGATTCTCATAGTAGCTTTCCTGGTTGTCCGTCATTTCGTCGGCAATAACCGTTGCAGCTGAAAATGCAACTGCTGTCAGTCCCAAGAGCAGCATTTCAATTGTTCTCTTGCGGGATCCTTGTGGCTTTTTCATGTGGTGTTTCTCCTGTTTTCAGAAATTATGGGGTTTGAAAAGATTAATATACTGGGTGATAACTGCAGGTTTTCTCCGTTTTCTGTGGTAATTGTTTCTGGGGCATCGAACCAGCTCAGCCTGATGAGATCGGCATGTTCGGAATCAAGCCGATCCAACAGCAAGCGTTGCAGGTTGAGCGCTGACTCTCTTGCTTGGTTTTTGTCGTCTTTGTTATAGGCAATAATATGCAGTTCCTCTCCGGTCATTCTGCGCACAACACCGGCCAGATATTCCACCTCCTGGTTCATAGGGGATGAATCTGTCTGAAGAAGACCTGGAATAGCGAGAATAATCCGGTGAATGCCAATTCTATAGCTGCGGTAGCTGTAATCTCCAAGCTGATGCAAATGTTCCACTGCCCGGTGGGCCCACTTACCGGTGCGGAATGTTGCCAGATAGCGTTTGAATGCCTGTATTTGCAGAGCTTCGTTATTAAGTTTGCGATAAGCAAGTGCAGAGTTATAAAGTGCTTCCGGAACATCCGGATCTATTCTCAATACCTGCTGGTACTGCTGCAGAGCGGCCTGGAAGTTGCCGCTCTCAAGGTAACTGTGGCCAAGGTTCAGTAGTGAGGGCAGGAAATCAGGATGGTCCCGTACTGTCTGAAAATAGCTTTGTCTCTCCAGTTCCCGGTTGTCCAGGGCCCAATAGGCGACACCCTGCCAGTGGACATATTCCGGGTTCTGCGGATTAAGTTCAACAGCTTTGCGAAAAAAACGAAGGGCTTCTTCCTGCTGATTTTCGGCAAGCAGACTTCTGCCCACACGGTAGTTGGCGTGGGCATCATCGGCATATCGGGCTATGCCGTCGGCCTGGTGGGCAGTATTTGCAGTATTGCGCTCCACCATAATGCCACCCAGAAAAGCTGCCGACACAATTACCGCGGCAAGGAGTGCTCCGGCCGGTGAAAACCGCAGATTAAGCGGGGTCATGAACCACTCTGCCAGCCTTCGGCGCAGTCGGGGCTTTCGCTTGTCAATCCGCTTCATGATTTCCCTTTTCAGCCCGAGCGGTGCATCCTGTTCCACCGAGCACCGAAGCAGATCCTCTATCATTTTTTCGTCTTTCATCTTATCGCTCATAATCATCAATTCTGATTGCTTGAAAGAATTGCACGAAGCTGCGCAAGCCCTCGTTTGATTCGCATTTTTACCGCGCTTTCTGAAAGATTGAGGGCATCGGCAATATCACGTATCGAACACCCATGCCGATAACGCAATATGAGAGTCTCTCTGGTATGGTCGGCAAGTTCCTGCAGGGCATCCTCAACCTGACGATGCTCCTCCTTGTTTTCCATGCGGGTGCAGGTATCCTCGCCTGTGTGTTCCTGGAGTGCTTCATGCTGAAGGATGTGCAATTTTGCGTGCTGTTTCCAATTCTTACGGCTCCAGTCACTCGCCAGATTAACGGCCAGGCGATAGAGCCAGGAAAAAAATGCCATATCGCTTCGAAACAAATGTAATTTGTCGAATGCACGCACAAATACGTCCTGGCTCAGGTCGGCTGCTTCTTCGTTATTATGGGCGTATCTGAACATAAGGTTGTATATCTGACGTTGATAGCGCTCTACCAGCACTTCATAAAGCTGTTTCTCCCCAGCCAGAACCTTTTTAACAATTTCTTTATCTGAATAATTCATCCGGTCCTGAATGTGAGCATATTCTGCCGTTTTAATTTATGCTTATACCTGTACATACGTTTGGGGAAAGGAAAGGTCACTTTCTGCCGGTTTTTTTATCGGAATTTTTGAAATCGGTGAGAAAAAAACGGACGGATTCATTAAGGCGCAAAGGGGTGTTCAGTACCGTCCGTTTTTCGGGAACGTCAAACCAGCTTAGCCGGATACGGTTGTTCTTTTTAAGATCAGGAAATTGTTTTGCCAGATAGTTGCCGATGTTCAGCGCACGTTTCCGAGCGAGTTCGCGGTTGTTCAGCTGATATACGATGATATTGAGAACACCTTCGGGCATATTGGCAACCGTTGCCCCAACAAGATTAAGCGAGGGATATGTGCGGGACGACGGCATGTCAGAGAAGGGAACGAAGTCGATCTTTGATAGCGTTACAGTGCGTACACCCAATCTATGATTGCGATAGCTATGGTCACCGAGGCTGTTGAGTCGATCGGCGGCCCGACGGGCAAAACTGCCTGCTGGGTAGGCATGCAGATATTTGAGCCAGGCGTCCTTTTCCTCTGGGAGCCGTCCCTGTTTTCTCAGGATAACTGCACGATTGTATAATGCCTGGGGATTAAAATGGTTGAGCTCCAGAGTTCTGGCATAATATTCAAGGGCTTCTTCATATTTGCCTGCTTTAAGAAGATTATTGCCCAGGTATGTCAAAGCCTGAGTATTTTTAGGATCAATCAGCAGAGCTTCGTTGTAGCTCCGGCGTTCCAGCTCGACCTTCCCCATTTCCCCCTGTGCCACTCCCAGCCAGAAGTGATATTTACTTTTGCCTGGATCTAGAGAAACTGCCTGCTGTAAATGGGGCAGGGCCTTGTCGGTTTTATCTTCAGCCAGAAGAAAACGGCCATAGTAGTAATGGGCCTCCGGGTTTTGCGGTTCTTTCGATATCGCTGCGCTGAAGATTTTACTTCCCTGCTGAAATTTTTTTTCCTGCAGGTAATATTCACCTTGAATGTTGTATTTTACGCTGCTGCCAAAATCCTGAACCTTAGCGCAGCCGCCAAGGAAAAATGCCATGCAGAGCAATAGAGATACCGATCTTTTCATAGAAATCTTCTCCTGATCATTATTTGGTGTAATTGTGATATCAAGACTTCGGTTTTAATGTGATAACAGAGAGATCTGTCTATTCGATAGTAGAACAAAAATGAGCGAAATCAATACTTCACATTGAATTTTTTTTCTGTGTACCTACTAAATTATTGATATGAATAAATATTTCTTTCAGAAATGGAGAGGAAGCAGCGAAGCTTAAAGACTCGCTATTTATTGGCGGGTAATAGCCGGGGTGTCATTCTTTAATGTGGTGATCCTATGAAATTAGCTTTTTACCTGTCAGCTTCATTCATGGCAGGGATCAAGTAGAAATATTCTCAAGGAGGAGTCTGTTTTTCTGAGTTGCCGGTCTTGTTTGCCTATCCCTGGCCCGCTACCGCCGTCAACAGCATGAAGCAGTGGGAAAAACGTCCGCTTTCCGGAATGAAGCAGAGCACCTTATTGCCTTCCTGCAATTTCCCGGAGTGCAGTAATCCTTCCATAAGAAGATAGATGGAAGCGCTGCCGATATTGCCGACTTCAGGCAGATTGGTAAACCATTTTTCATAAGGAATTTCAAAACCGGATGCCTTCATCCCCTGATAAAATCTGTCACGAAAATAATGGGAAGAGTAGTGGGGCAGATACCAGTCGACGTCGGCTGGAGAGAGAGCTCTTTTCCGGGCGATCTCCGGCAGGGCCCGGGCCATGGCGGTCGAGACAATGTGCTGGTCGAGAAGTTTGACGTCCTGACGCACGGCAAAGAAGTTTTGCTGAGCGGCAGCGCTGCTGTTGCCCTGCTCCCGCCAGCCGGTCACCACACCGTCTTCCTGCTTCTGGCCACCGGCATACATACAGGTATCCAGTTCGCCGGCATAAGAGCGGTTTTCTATCCATTCAACCCGGAAACACATTCCGGTCTGGTTGGGTTGTCCTGAAACATAGGCTGCACCGGCACCGTCGGAAAGCATCCAGCGCAGAAAATCGGCATCAAAACCAAGAATGGGCTTTTTTTTGAGATCCGCCTCGGGATTGGCCTCGGTGGTGAAAAAACCGGCTTTCATATAGGATGAGGCCAACTCCGAACCCGTGGCCACTGCATTATCAACGGCACCTGAGGCTACATTCATACAGGCGTACTTCAAGGCGGTAACGCCGGATATGCAGATGCCTGAAGTGGTGACGACATCACAGGGTGGCAGCCGCAGTTCACCGGCCACCATCAAGGCATGCCCGGGCATCAACAGGTCGGGACTGGAGGTGCCGCTGCACAGACATTGGAGGTGCTCAGGGATAAAGGGCTTAAGCTTTTTCACGGCTTCGGCGGTAAGTTGAGCATTGGTATGGGTAGGCTTGCCGCTCTGCGGATCAATGGCATAATGCCTGGTGATGATTTTATTATTGGCCAGGATGCGCCGCTTGGTCCGGGATGGAATATTGTTGATTCTTCCCAGGATGTCTTCAATATTGTCGTTGTCAACGGGCTTTCCCGGCAGGAACGAGGCCAGATCATTGATGTAGATAGTCATACTCAGCTCTTGGTAATATGTTGATGCAGGTCTTTCATGAGATGCGAATACAAGGTATAGAACTCTTTTTTCGGCAGCACTGTCGGCAGTACCGCGTTGGAAAATGTATAATAGTCGAGATCTTTGATTTCAAGGATTTCCCGACATTTCCGGTAAAGAGGCGTGCCTGGGATCGGCGTCAGAATTGAAGGGATGGGCAGGCTGATGGTTGAGTCCTCGATGAACCTGCTCAACCGCGCGAAATCTTCAGCGGTATAGTCCGGTGAAATGATAAAATCCCCGATTACCTTAATGCCGATTTCAGCGAGAATCTTCAGGGCCTCGATATTTACCGCCAGGCTCGATTTTTTGTTCATTCCACGCAGGCGGCCGTCATCGATCTCTTCAAAACCAATGACGACCGCAGTCAACCCGGCCCGGTGCCAGATCCTCAGCAATTCCGGATTGCGCACCACGGTATCAGCCCGGATATCGGCAACTATCTTTTTCTGCAGATCAAGCTGGAGGATCTTTTCGGCTAATATTCTGGAGAATTGAAGATCTCCGAAGGTGTTGGCATCGACGAAGCGTATCAGGGGAATGTCAGGTAAAAGCTGGATATCCCTGACGATGGCGGAGACCGAATGGCTCAGATACCTGCCTCCGGTCATGGCCGGAATGGAACAGAAAAAACAGCTGTGGGTGCATCCGAAAGCGGTGGCGACAAAACCCACCTGGCCGCCGACACCACTCATCACATACTTTTGGCGATACTTTTCTACCAATTCATAGCGAGGGGCTTTGTGATCGACCAGATCTAACAGGGAGTAACCCTTTCCGCCGAAGTCCAGTTTTTTCCCGGGCCTGGTAGCGGCCACACCGGGGATAGAGCTATTCTTCTTGCCGGAAGCAAGCTCATCGGCAAGGAGGTGAAAGGAGAGTTTGCCAAGGCCGGCAACTACATAATCAAATTCCGCTCTGTTAAAAAATTCCGGGTCGGAGGAGGCGTGATGGCCGCCGACGACAATAATCGGAGAGCTGGTTAAACTCTGTTTTTTAATTGAATGTGCCAGCTTTAGCACCGTGTTGGCTTCACAGGTTACAGCTGTGAAACCGACAAGTTCTGGAGAATAGCCGCCACCGAGGAGATTCTCCAGGCCATCCGGTTCCGCCTTCAGGTCGAGGAGTTTAACGTCATGGGCATCTAGATTTCCGGCCAGAACCTCAAGTGCCAGAGGTTCACCACGGAAAATCATCTTAAGAGAGGATATTCCATATTCCTCTTCGGGGATTGATCTACCGCAGTTGGGTGGATTAATAAGTAGAATTTTCATAGCTTTAATTCCATCTGCACTCATCTCAGGCCCTGTACCTGGAGGAGATAAACGAGCCCAGACTGGTTACCGCGCAAAAGCCCAGCAGGGCAGTCACCTCGGGCAGGATTGCCGACCATCCGGACTGGCGCAGCAGGATATCATAAAAGCCGCTTTGCCCCCAGAAAAGCGGGGACAGGTAACACAGGGGACGCAGCAGTTCCGGCAGGGCATAGACCGGAACCATGATGCCGCCGATGGCAGCCCCTATGACTATCGAAACCGGTGCAAAAACAGCGATCTGTTCATAGGTTCTGCCCAATGTGCCCAGCAGTATGCCATAGCCGCAGGCGGCAGCGATGACACTGACCAGCAGTACTATGGCCAGGAAGGGCGTATCTCCCGGTGAAAAAGCAGGAACTCCTAGCAGGGGAAGCACGTACATTCCGGCTATGAGGATAACTGCGACCTGCACCACACAGATAGAGGCGTAGGCCAGCAGTTTTCCGGCCATGATAGTCCAATAGCTGACCGGAAGGATCTTCAGGCGGCTCAGGGTTCCTGTTTGACGCTCATGAATAAACGATCCGGCCAGCGGAACCGAGATAAAGAAAATACCGAAAATTGCCCAGGCCGGTACATTTTGCTGAACGGCCGTCGGCTGCCTGATAAAGTTCATTTCGGTGGTGAACTGTTCCACAACCGGTATCAGGTGCATGTCCTGGAAAAGTTGCGGCAGAAGCTCCCTGGCCTGCAGGCTTTCCTGCGGAACATACGATTTCATCATCGGCGGCATCGTCTCCGTCAGTTTCTCCGGCAGCATCGAAAAGATGTGTTCCACCAGTAGTTGGGCCTGAACTCTCTGGATGGCTTGGCCAAGGACAGAGCTTACCGCGGAGCGGAAGCTGCCATGAACGGCTGGGTCAAACCACACCTGGATCTCAGGTATTACTTCTGAAACCGGACTTTTTTTTTGCGGAAAGAGCTGGTTGACAACGCTCTGGTGTGCCGTATCCGTCGCCATTTCACTCAGTCCTGCGGGCAGCACCAGGGCAAACTGATACCTGCCCGCAGCTACCAGCCGACGGGCCTTTTCCGCAGAGAGTTCCTCTCCCTTGAGCTGTGAAACCAGTTGGATAACATCGGTCTCTGCGAGAAATCTATGTACTTCATTGCCGATTCTCCCTCTGTCATTGTCGACAAATACCACTTCTACGGTGGTTGTCGTCACCTTATCCTGAATGAGGGTGATGACAATGACCAGAAATGCAGGCATGATAAAGAGCAGGACCATACCGGCCCTGTCCCGCAGGAGAAGAAGAAATTCTTTGCTGATGGAAGCATACAGTTTCATAAGGTTGTTGCCGGCCATCAATTAGGCAGCTTCTCTCCCGTTGTATAGAGATAGAAATCCGCCAGGTTGGAAAAACTTTCAGCCTCACCGACCAGATCGTCAGGACTGCCTTCTGCCACCTTCCTGCCCTTGTTGATAATTACCACTCTTGAACAAAGCTCCTGGATTTCCTCAAGGTAATGAGAGGTGTAGATCATGGCCATACCGCCGCTGTTGAGCAGACGAAGCTTTTCGATGATCAGATGCCTCGACTGTGCATCCACACCGGCTGTCGGCTCATCCAGAAAAAGAACGAGGGGATCGTGCAGCAGTCCAATGATCAGATTGATTCTGCGCTTCATCCCTCCGGAGTAAGTGGAGACCTGGCTCCCTGCCTTATCCTCCAAACCGAACATATTAAGAAAATATCCACTCTTCTCCTTCACCAGCCGGTCGCTGAGACCGTAGAGTCGTCCAAAATAAAGGAGATTTTCCAGGCCGCTGAGCCGATCATAGAGGGCAAGCTCCTGGGGCACGACACCGAGCTGCCGGCGGATAAGGCCAGCCTGGGTGAGTGCATCTCTGCCGCAGATGGTGAGGCTGCCGCTGTCCGGATTAAGTAAAGTGGTAAGTATTGAAATGAGTGTGGTCTTACCTGCTCCGTTGGGGCCGATCAAACCGCATAATTCACCAGCCTCCAATGAAATAGAGATGGAATCGATCGCCGGAGATTCCCCTGTCCTGTACGTAAGAGTTAAGGAGTCACCATGGACGAGAGGTAAGTTTTGGGATGTTTTCGACTTCATTCAGCCATCGCTATATCGACATGATTAAAAAAGTTTCTGCCGTAATTGCGCAGTTTGGGGGTAAGCAGACACTTCTTCACGTCCGGAATGCTTTTTGCGCCTCAGCAAATGCCGGATTCGAATCCAGCCTGGCGGGTTGCGAGAGGAGCTCAAGCAGATCTGCGTAAATCAATCTTTCCGAAGCCGCACATTCTCTTAGAATTTCAGCCAGATGTGCGAAGGTATCGTTTTCCCTGCTCCGGCCTTTGCAGATCCGTGCGCCGGTGACGGCAAATTTCCTCCAGTTGTCTCCTATCAGGGTCAATCTTTCAGAACAATCATGGAGTTGCGGTTTTTCCAGCAGAGCGGCTGCTTCCTGGAGAAATGCGGCGTACATGAAGCGAAATCCGCCACCGCCGGTGCCAATTTCCTCCTGCATTCTGATAAGCTGCCCAAGACTGAGGATTGCTCTGTCCTGGCCCATTTTTCGGGGCCAGTCGGCGAGGCGTCCGGCCAAAAAATCTATACCGCGTGTTCCCAGAAAAAACACCGGTATCTTGAGCATTGTCCTGCAGACCGAGATAATTCCCTGTCGTGCCGCCGTATGTAGATCAGGGTTGCCGGGTATTTTATCCAGGTAGTACATTGCCCCGTGTGGGGCCAGGGCACCTTTGGCAAAACGAGCCCGCAGAAGATCTCCGCGGCTGCAGCGTACCACTTCTTCAAAAACCGGGTCACTGATCAGATATTCATCTCCCCGACGCCCGATAACCACAAGGTTGTGCATATTGAAATGAAAGCGAAAGGCGGGTGGAAAATAGGGCAGCCAATATGCTCCGGTCTGACAGCCCACCGGTATTCCTTCATCCAGTTTTCGGTCGAGGGCCTTCATGGCTTTTTCCGGTGAGCGAAATTTGCTGTGGCTTACCGATACGCCAAGGCGGGAGTTCACCTTTTTAAAGATCCTCCCGACGGCGCAGCGATAGGTTGTCAATGGAAGTTTGTTGAGCCTGATAAAGGGAAGGTAGCCGAAAAACAAACCTTCGCCAATGCCGAAAGCCAGAGATTCGGAGCATTCTATACCATGAAAACGCAGAAGGTTTGAAGTGACACCACTTTCGCAATGGGCAGTCTGCCTGTGGGGGAAATCGATCTCTATATCCATTATCGGTCACGAACGGATTCTGCGGAAAAAGTGGGGGGTATATTTTGCAATTCAGCGATAGAGAGAGAAAATATATCGGCATACCGCTGTAAAATGCGTGTCGGCAATTTACTGAACACCGAGGGCTTCAGGTGTCGCTTGACCCGCCAGCGCGCCATATTAACATACTTTGCCAGCAAACCAAGATCCATTTGATTCTTCGCCTGATAATACGCTATCGGACTTCTTTTGCCGGCCAGAACCAGGGCATGCATGCGGGCACTTTCTTCGATAATTACTCTCCAAGCCTGATCGTTGACGATATTTTTTGCCTCCCAGCCCAGGCTTGGAGAAAGGCTATATCTGCCGTTTTGTCCCACCGCATAGCATACCTCCCGACCATAATTTCCTATCATTCCTCTATCTTGAGGGACTTCATGTACTTTCATCGCATCTTATTCCATACTGGCTTATGAAAAAAAAAAAGTTGTAAGGTACTCATAAATAACGTGCGGATCACCTAGAGTCAACACAGATAAGCAGAGGAATTGATGATCTCGTCAGAAAAATTACTGCTGGCCTGCAGGGGGAGAGGGTAATTGGCCTGAAACAGGCGATTATGGACTGCCTCGAAAAATGTTTTTACGATATCGACACAGTGGTTAATCCCCGGTTTTTGGAACATTGCAGATTAACTTGAATTATTAGCGGGTGTCATTATCTTCTTCCCATGTGTGCAGCCGGAAGATTGAGATAAGTAGATTAAAAACAAGGTCCTAAACAAAAGAAGAACAGCGGCCTTTTAAAAATCATTACAACTGGATGAGACTATGAATTCACCCCAGAAAAGAAACTCGCTCCTCTGCCCGAACTGCAGAAGGCTGGTCAGCAGATCGGCGCCGGAATGTCCTCATTGCGGCCTGAAGAATCCAGGATCGATCTGGAAAGACAATATATTTACCAGGGGTTCCGCTGACCAAGGCGGCATCCTCAGGGTGATTCTGGTGGCAAATATTGCAATGTTCGTCATCTCTCTGGTTATTGATCCACGACCATCGGCTTTTTCCAGCAGCCCTTTCAATTTTCTCTCGCCGAGTAATAACAGCCTGTTGGTGCTCGGTTCCACAGGCACAATACCTTTGTTTCAGCTTAATCGCTGGTGGTCGCTGGTGGCGGCAAGTTATCTGCACGGCAGTCTGTTGCACATTATCTTCAACATGATAGCGCTGCATCAGCTCGGTCCGCTGCTGATCCGCGAATAT
Source organism: Desulfopila inferna (assembly GCF_016919005.1). Classification (NCBI taxonomy): domain Bacteria; kingdom Pseudomonadati; phylum Thermodesulfobacteriota; class Desulfobulbia; order Desulfobulbales; family Desulfocapsaceae; genus Desulfopila; species Desulfopila inferna. Next base: position 117,037 of record NZ_JAFFQE010000005.1, on the reverse strand, counting down.
GGCCCCAGCAGGATGTTTATCATCTATACCTTGAGCGGAATCGGCGGCTATCTTATCTCTACCATGTTCGGAGTACGATTTACCATAGGAGCTTCGGCCGCGGTATGCGGCTTGATCGGTGCTGCTTTGTATTACGGCAAAAGCAGAGGCGGTTCATATGGCAATGCCGTCTATTCTCAGATCGGTGGATGGGCTATAGGAATATTCATTTTCGGCTTTCTGGTGCCGGGGATCAACAATTTCGGGCACGCAGGGGGGATGCTCATTGGTGTACTTGCCGGTTTTATTCTCGGTTACCGGGAGCGGGTTCAGGAGAAAATGGGCCATAAATTTCTTAATATGGTCTGTGTGATTGGCACCGCTATCGTGCTGCTCTGGTCCCTTGTGAATGGTGTAATATTTCTACTCAGGTAGGATTGAATACCGTCTTCACATCCATCTCTGGTTTGAGCCATGAATCATCCCGGCCCACCCTGCAGCACCCTGATATAGTTGACCCGTTCAAAAAGATCACGGTCGGGTGCATGTTCTTTGGTCATGCTGCCGCGCATCTGTTCGAGGGATTCATATTCATGGCTTTCCAGCCAGGAACTGAGTTCATTCCTGACCACAGTGAGATATTCGGGTTGATTCCTGAGCAGTGCCGATACCATCTGTACGGCATGGGCGCCACACATCACCGCTTTGACCACATCGATGCCGGTATGGACTCCGCCGGTGATGCCGAAGGAGAGGCGGGAGCCTCCTGAGAGAATGGCCAGCCATCTGAGACGCAGCAGCAGTTCATCCCGAGTCGACAGTTTGAGCTTTGAGAGTATTTCCAGTTCTTCCACATCGATGTCAGGCTGATAGAATCTATTGAAGAGCAGCACCCCGTCCGCACCGGCCTCCTCCAGCTGTTTGCAGAAATGTGAAATTGAGGAGAAAAACGGCGATATTTTTACAGCAACCGGAATGGCTATGTTCTGCTTGACCTGCCTGACCACCCCGAGAAGACGATCTTCAACTGCCTTTCCGCTCAACCCCGGATCATCGGCCAGAAAATAGATGTTCAGCTCCAGAGCATCGGCGCCGGCCTGCTCGATCAGACGGGCATAGCGCAGCCATCCGCCTTCGCTCACCCCGTTCAGGGAAGCTATCACCGGCACGGAGACGCTTTTTTTGATGGCGGCGACATTCTCCAGGTAAATATCCGGGCCCAGACGCATGTCCTCGGTCAGCGGCAGATAGGATAATGCCTCGGCGTAGGTGTGTTCAGGCACCTCGACTTCACGCACAGCCCTTTCCTGATCGGCGATAATCTGCTCTTCAAAAAGGGAGTACATGACGATGGCTGCGGCCCCGGCATCTTCGAGGCGTTTGACTGTACTGAGATTATCGACCAGGGGAGAAGCGCCCGGCATGAGGGGGTGCGGCAGGGAAAAACCGAGATAGGTCGTTGATAGATCCATGGCAATCTCCTTGGGCTGAAGCAAATTCTATTTATGCGGCGAATAGGTATACTGCGGCTTAAGTCCTGCCAGTTGATTATAGAGATCATAGCGCTGATCCACTGTGGACTGGGCACTGCTGAGCAGCATCTTGGCCCGTTCGGGGTCTATTTTTTCAAGCATCCGATAACGGGTTTCATTGTAGATATACTCCCTGAGTGGGATTTTTGGAGCCCCGGAATCAAGAATAAAGGGGTTTTCCCCGACAGCGGATTTTCGTGGATCGTAGCGGTACAGCGGCCAGTAGCCCGAGTCCACCGCCAGTTTCTGCTGCCTGGCACCATAAGCCAGATCGAATCCCTGGCCGATACAGTGGCTGTAGGCGATGATGAGTGAAGCTCCGGGAAAGGACTCCGCCTCTTCGAATACCTTGACCGTGTGATTGTCGTTGGCGCCGAAGGCGACCCTGCCGACATAGATGCCGCCGTAGGTCATGGCCATGAGTCCCAGTTCCTTTTTGGCGATGGACTTGCCGATTGCGGCGAACTTTGCTGCAGCACCCAGTGGAGTGGCTTTGGACTGCTGACCGCCGGTGTTGGAATACATCTCCGTATCCAGAACCAGCACATTGATGTCCCGGCCCAGGGACAGTACATGATCAAGCCCGCCATAGCCGATATCATAAGCCCAGCCGTCGCCTCCCACAATCCATACCGATTTTTTTATCAGATTTTCAATGAGGGCCAAAAGTTCGCGGGCCTGGGCGGAATCAATCTTCTCAAGCTGTTTTCGCAATTCCATGATATGCTCGCGCTGGTCTTCTATCTGCCGTTCACCCAGCTGGGATGCGGTCAGAATTTGCTCGGCCAGTCCTTCCTCTAATTGCGTGGCAAGTCTGCTTAGCAGTTCTTCGGCCTGAACTTTCTGCTTATCGAGGGAGAGCCGGAAACCTAAACCGAATTCGGCGTTATCCTCGAAGAGGGAGTTGGACCAGGACGGGCCGCGGCCGCTGCTCCCGGTGGTGTAGGGGGTGGTGGGCAGGTTGCCGCCGTAAATCGAGGAACAGCCGGTAGCATTGGCTATAAGCGCCCGCTCTCCAAACAGCTGAGTCAGCAGCTTAATGTACTGGGTCTCGCCACAGCCGGCGCAGCATCCGGAATACTCAAACAGCGGTTTGAGCAACTGCGAGTTTTTGACATTCATCTTCAGGGAAGACCGGTTAACCTCAGGCAGATTCAGGAAAAACCGGTAGTTTTCCTTCTCCGTCTCCAGGTGATCGAGTCGTGGTTCCATGTTGATGGCCCGGCGCCGCGGATTAGACTTGTCCTTCCCCGGACAGACCATGACGCAGAGACGGCAGCCGGTGCAGTCTTCGGGCGCCACCTGGACGGTGTATTTCATTCCTTTCAGTTCACTGCCCCTCGCATCTACATGACGGAACCCCTCGGGAGCATCTTCGAGCCGCAAAGGATCGTAGGCCCTGGTGCGGATGGTCGCATGCGGGCAGACAAAGGAGCACTTCCCGCACTGGATGCAGACCTGGGGGGCCCAGATGGGAATTTGCAGGGCAATGTTCCTCTTTTCCCACCTGGTAGTGCTTACCGGCCAGGTACCGTCTACGGGAAAGGCCGAGACCGGGAGCTGATCTCCCTTGCCGGCCATGATATGGGCAGTGATCCTCTGCACAAATTCGGGAGCCTCTTCCGGCACCACCGGGCGCATGTGGATCTCTGAAGCAGCCTCAGCCGGCACCTTAATCTGGTGCAGATTTGCCAGGGTGTCATCCACCGCCTTGAAATTACGTCTGACAATCTCTTCTCCTTTCTTTTCATAGCTCTTACGGATTGCATCCTTGATCTTGCCGATCGCCTCCTCCCGGGGGAGGATTCCCGAAATAGCAAAAAAACAGGTTTGCATAATAGTGTTAATGCGCACGCCCATGCCGGTTTTATCGGCAACGTCATAGGCGTCGATGACATAAAAGCTTAGTTTCTTGTCGATAATCTCCATTTGTACTTCCAGGGGAAGTTTCTCCCATACTTCATCGGGACCGTAGGGTGCGTTAAGAAGAAAAACCGCTTCCTGTTCCGCACGATCGAGCATGGGTATGCGTTCGAGGAAACCGAACTGGTGGCAGGCGATGAAACTGGCGCGCTGGATGAGGTAAGGGGCGCGAATGGGACTGGGGCCGAAGCGAAGATGACTGACGGTGACACTACCGGATTTTTTCGAGTCATAGACAAAATAGCCCTGGGCATGATTGGGAGTATCTTCGCCAATGATCTTGATCGAATTCTTGTTGGCGCCGACGGTGCCGTCTGAACCGAGGCCGAAGAAGAGGGCTCGGACCGCTTCCCGGTCTTCGATCTCGAATTCATCGTCGTACGGCAGTGAGAGGCTGGTGACATCATCCTCGATGCCGACGGTAAAGTGGATCAGGGGTTCTTTGCGGCCCAGTTCTTCAAAGACAGCTTTGACCATGGCCGGGGTAAACTCCTTGGAGGAGAGGCCGTAACGCCCGCCGATAACGTTCAGAGGGGATTTGTGCTGCCGTCCTGTTTCCCAGATTGCCGCAACCACATCCTTGTAGAGCGGTTCGCCGATGGCTCCGGGCTCTTTGGTTCTGTCCAGAACCGCAATGGAGTTAACCGATTCGGGCAGGATATCGACAAAATGATCGATTGCAAAAGGCCGGAAGAGGCGGACCTTTATCATGCCTACTTTGTCGCCCCGGTTATTGAGCCGTTTTACCGTTTCCTCTACGGTTTCGGCCCCTGAACCCATTATGACTATTACCTGCTCAGCCTGCGGATCGCCCACATATTCGAACAAATCATAACTTCTGCCGGTTATCTTGCCGAACTGCTTCATGGTTTCACGGACAATTCCGGGACATTCGAGGTAGAAGGGGTTTGATGCTTCTCGTCCCTGAAAAAAAGTGTCCGGATTTTGAGCGGTTCCACGTATCAACGGCCCGTCGGGATTCAAGGCACGTTGGCGATGAGCCCGGACCTGGTCGTCATCGACCATTTGGCGGATCTCCTCTGTAATCAACTCCTCAATTTTGTTTACTTCATGGGAGGTCCGAAAACCGTCAAAGAAATGGAGAAAGGGGATTCGTGAGCGCAGTGTGGCACTGTGGGCGATCGCCGCCATATCCTGGGCCTCCTGAACCGAACTGGACGCCAGCATGGCAAAGCCCGTCTGCCGGCAGGCCATGACGTCGGAATGATCTCCGAAGATAGACAGGGCATGGGTGGCAATAGTTCGGGCTGTTACATGCATAGCAAAAGGGGTAAGCTCACCGGCAATCTTATACATGTTGGGGATCATCAGCAGGAGCCCCTGGGATGCGGTAAATGTGGTACAAAGGGATCCCGCCTGCAGGCTGCCGTGAACGGCGCCTGCAACTCCGGCTTCCGACTGCATTTGTGAAACCAGCGGGACAGTGCCCCAGATATTCCTGTCTCCTTTTACCGACCATTCATCAACGTGCTCTCCCATGGGAGAGGAGGGAGTGATGGGATAGATGGCGATCACTTCGCTTAAATGGTACGCTACTGCTGCCACTGCCTCATTGGCGTCAACTGTTATCATTCGTCGTGGAGACGGGGATTCCATGTGATTTCCTCCCATTTTTTATCCGGTTCGCGTTGATCCGAAGTGACAGGATAGGTAGTGCCTGGAAGTCGTTTTTCTTTTGAAAAACAACTCTTACACCCTTCTTGGAAGAATCGGTAAAATTAGTAATTTTCAGCAATTTTCATGCCAGGAGAAGTGGAGCGAAGATTCCATTCAGATTGTGCTTGTGTCGACGGCATAACAGATACAATCAATATTGTAATCGGGCAATCTTGGTTTTATATCCATTTTCTGTCTCATTATATAGGACGAGATGTCCTTCTTTTTCGGACTGATCTGTTTGTTATTGTGCTGCTACCTTCAGTTCACTGGTTCGATATTTTTGCAATCTGCCTGGAGTTTGTATTATGAAAAGAGACATGCTGGGTAAGTCAATTTAAAGTTAGGAAGGAGGCAGGAAAGTTGCATAAGAAAGTGAAGATGGACACCTGCAAAAGCTTTTGAAAAATATTACAGTCTATTACAGTTCATTGGGTGATTTTTGCGAGAGTTGCTGACAATGAAAAATCCATTCATCTGCCTGCTGTTGATTGTGCCCCTATGTTCCTGTTCGTACCTGAAGTATTCTCTCATCCAGGCTGAATATGCACGTATTCAAAGTGCAGAACCAGGACAGGTGAATGTCAAACATATGATTGACCGGGACACTTTTTTTCTTTTCGGCAAAACCATTGACGCATCGGTTCGATACTCCGAAGCGAATTTGGCTGTAGCGGCCTACTCGAATAAATTCAAGGAGAATGAATGTGTAGACATACTTTTTCATGCAGGTGCCGGAACATATTTTGGTTTGAACCTGCCGGAGGGTGAATATACATTACTGGCCCTTGCCGATATTGATGCGGATAATATGTTCTCAAAATCCGAAATAGTAGGTCGAAGATCGATCACTCTCAGTAAAGAATCGGCACCGGAAAAGGTTTTAAGCCAAGTCAATATTCCATTAGTAGAGGCAGAGACATTGGAGTGGGTTGTACCCTTTCCCATACCCGAAAGACCAGAACTGGAAAGGTCCCTTTTTTACCCTGCCGGGGCAATTCGCGCTCTCGATGATCCCATATTCGATGAAGAGATTGCAGTGTTAGGTATGTATGATCCTGCTTCATTTCTGGAGACGGCGCCTACCATGTTCTATGCACTGGAAGAGGATCAGGGATATAAAATCCCTGTCATTTTCGTGCATGGAATAGGAGGTAGTTCCAGGGTATTTGCGCCGATTCTTGAGCAACTGGATAGAACCCGTTATAAACCCTGGCTTTTTTATTATCCCTCAGGCGGCGACTTAAACCAGCTGGCTGATTTCTTCTACACAGTTTTTCTCTCCGGGAAAACCATCCCTCTCCATAAGATGCCTGTGGTCGTAGTGGCGCACAGCATGGGGGGGCTTATTGTGCGGGAGGCCTTGAATAAGTGCGGCGAGAGTCCGTGTGAAAATGTAATAGAATTATTCGTCAGCATCGCCAGTCCCTGGGGAGGTCATCCGGCAGTCGCTTCAGCGGTAAAACATGGTTTGATGGTTTTGCCGGCATGGCGGGATGTCAATCCCAACAATAGTTTTATCAGAGAGCTTTATCGCAAGCCATTGCCGAAGTCCGTGCATCATCTGCTCATTTATGCATACCACAACCCTGATACCTGGAAAATAGGTGAAAACAGCGATGGGGTGGTGCCCCTCTCCAGTCAATTGCATCACCCCGCTCAACAGGAATCCAGTGAGCAGTTCGGGTTCAATGATAACCACACGGCCATTCTTGAGAACCAGGAAATGATACGGCTTGTCCTTACCAGAATGAACCGGATAAAAAACATTTTTCCTGCGGACCATCTCGCAATACTCCAAAGCGGTGGATACAATCTGAATTTGCCGGAGGATTATAGTCCGGTCGGCCAATACTCTATCGGCTCGGTTGGCAGGTATTTTATGGCTGTCACTGCGGGTAGGCTCAAGCCCATTTTTCCCGAACAGGAGCATTTTTTCCAGGTAACTCGAGGAAAGGCAGCAGCAACTTCGCAAATGGACAAAGAGTGGCTGCGCTTTCTGAGAGAATATCCTGAACTCTATCAGGCTGAAATTGCAGCTGAATAAATAGAATCGTTATAAACGAGTGCTATCCTTGTCGCCATAATTTAAAATCCTGATTACTCCAGAAACTCAGCATAGCACGGGAGGGACCGCTCTTTACATCGGCAGGCCCTAGAGTAGTCTCCGACCTTGAGCTAAGGAATAGGAGCCTGTCGGAGAAAGCACTAAGGCGTTGTTTTTTTAGAAAATCAATGCTCGCAGGTAAGCGCAGACTCCGATATTAAGTATATGGCTGTGCTTGATTTCCTAAAAGCGCCTTAATCTGAGGAAAATTGCAATTCTCCGACACACTCCTAGGGGTAATCAGGTTTAAAGAATTAAGTTGCACTTTATTTATGAGATTTTATTTAATTGTAAATAACTTTATGTTTGAAGAAAATCTCAATATATAATAAATAGAGTTTGAAGAAATATGGACAGAAAACGCCCGCTCGGTCCTGGAATCCTGTTGTGCTGCGGACTGGAGCTAAGCAATTTCTGTCAAGAATTTACAGATCACCGCTTGTAATGCCATTACAAGCTTTGTTAAATTTCGTCAGGCCCGAATATAGGCTTGCAGCCGCTTGATCATCTCGAAAAAGGGGTAGCGTATGTCTTTGAAAAACAAAAAAATCCATATTCTTACCATTCTTTTTAAGAACCTTAGTAATTCCCAGCCTCAACTTGTCCCCTCTGCAGACATTGCCGGACAGATGAATGTAAGCCTGGCTGAGACCAAACAGGTACTCAAGAGCATGGAAGGAATGGGAGTTATTGAGACAGATCCCGATCTCCAGTACAATCTTATTACGCAGAAAGGACTTTTATGGCTTGATAGCCAAATTCCAGTCAAGCACATGCCGCACTGCATGGGAGAGTGGGGGGCGTGCAGTTCAGAAGCCCTCTGAACATGAGCTATACTTTTTGATCGTTTTCCCTCCGCAGTTAGTCTTTGCCAATATCATCTAAGGGTGGTAAATTGGCGTCGGTGGTATTCCCCTTTAGTATCTTCACAATTTTTTGCTTATTCGGTATGGAAAAATCTAATTTACAAACGTATGACCATTATATTAAGGCGCTGGTGGATATAAGCCAGGCGATTACCTCGGATCTCTTTCTCGAGGATCTCTTTAAACTGATTGTTATGGTTACCGCCAAAGTGACAGGGGTCGAGATCTGCTCGCTTTGGCTTGTCGATGAAAATACCTCTCCTCCTGTAGTAAGGCTGAAGGCCACTCAATCTTTTGATCCGGACTATGTCAAGGACCGTGAGCTGCAGCTGCATGAGGGTGTTGTCGGCTATGTCGTCACCACGCAGAAGCCTTTAATTATAGATGATGTGCTTTTGAACGAGAGATTTAAGGAAAAGGATATGGCTGGAAAACTGGGGCTGGTTTCCCTGGTGAGCGTGCCGCTTCAGGGCAAGGAAAGTAAAGTTCTCGGGGTCTTGAACTGTTTTACCAGCAAGCCATACAAATTTACACAAACCGATGTCAATATGCTGACGGCTGTGGCCAATCAGGCGGCGGTTGCCATCTATAACACTAACCTGATTATCAGGACCAACATAATTGAACAGGAGTTAAAATCCAGAAAGGTTATTGAAAGAGCCAAAGAGGTCCTGATGAATAGAAGGAGCATGGGCGGCGAAGAGGCCTACCGCTGGATGCAGAAGAGAAGCATGGATGCGCGAAAAAGCATGCTTGAGATAGCTGAGGCAATCCTACTGGCCGACGAGCTCTAATCATTAGTGGCTGCGGGGTTCGTCTATATTTTGCTTGACAGAACTTTTAAGTTGTACTAAAAAAATATCTATAAATTAACTGCTGCACAATGGCGTGCGGTAACTCATTTTTAGACAAAGACGTCTGTTTTCTCCAATTTTTTGGGAACAGATGTTTTTTTTTGCCCGCTCGAAAAGCCTGCAAAGTTAAGATCTGCTCCCAGGGTAAAATGAATCTGAAAAGGAGGTTGCTGTATGCGTTTTGAAAAAATTAACGATGTTCTGGGAACTGCAAACCGTGGAAATCCAGCGGAGTCCGGACTGTGTACCCTTTGCCGGGCGGATTGCACCGGAAAGTGTGAAACCTGGAAATCGAGCCTGGTAGGCCGGAAACTTCTGTACCCCCGTGATTTCGGACTGGTCACGGCAGGTGCTAACAACAACACCCATGTCGGGGTATCCTATAACTCACTGAGGATTCAGGGATATGCCTACGGCTCGAGCGGACTTTCCGAGCAAATGACCAGCGATCCCGACGATTGTATTTTCCCAAATGTCGATTTAGCTACTGAATTCGGCAATACAATCAAGACCAAAAGCAGGCTTCCCCTGATGACCGGTGCTCTTGGTTCCACTTTTATCGCAGCCAAGTATTGGGATTCTTTTGCTATCGGCTGCGCACTTACCGGAATTCCCATTGTCATTGGTGAAAATGTCGTAGGAGTCGATAAAGAATCTACACTCAGCGGCGGTAAAATCCTAAAGGCGCCTGAGCTTGATAGAAGGATTGATACCTATCTGCGCTATTATGATGGATACGGTGCCATAATCGTCCAGCTCAATGTTGAAGATACCCGCAATGGGGTTGCCGAATATGTTGCGGAAAGATACGGTAATAAATGTATCATCGAGCTTAAATGGGGGCAGGGAGCAAAAAACATTGGCGGCGAAATTCAGGTGACAAGCCTTGATTATGCTATTTTCCTCAAAGAAAGAGGATATGTGGTTGATCCGAACCCCGCCTTACCTGAGGTAAGAGAGGCTTTCGCCAAAGGGGCCATTAAATCCTTCGCCAGACATAGCCGCCTGGGGGCAACAAACCTCAGCACCGTCGAGATGGTTCGGGAAGATTTCATGAAATCCGTGGAATATCTGAGGAGCCTCGGATTTGATCGTATTTCACTGAAAACAGGTTCCTACGGTATGGAAGAGCTTGCCATGGCCATCAAATTCGCTTCAGATGCGGGTCTTGATCTTCTTACCATCGACGGCTCGGGTGGTGGTACCGGCATGAGCCCCTGGAATATGATGCAAAGCTGGGGTGTACCCTCCATCAACCTGCACTCCAAGGCATATGAATACGCCACAATACTGGCAGCAAAGGGACAGAAGGTTGTTGATCTTTCCTTTGCCGGCGGATTTGCCCTTGAAGACAGCATATTCAAGGGTCTGGCGCTGGGAGCTCCCTTTACAAAATTGATCTGTATGGGCAGAGGGATAATGATTCCCGGTTTTCTCGGAGCAAATATAGAGGGTGTTCTTCACCCTGAGAGAAAAGAGCAGGTAAACGGCAATTGGAACAACCTGCCGAAGTCCATAGCCGCTCTTGGCAATTCGCCTGAGGAAATTTTCGCTTCCTATTTTGATGTCCAGGAAAAAGTAGGTCAAAAGGAAATGGCGAATATTCCCTATGGCGCCATTGCAATGTGGACAATGGCCGATAAACTGGGCTGCGGAATTCAGCAGTTGCTGGCCGGTGCGCGCAAGTTCAGGATTGATCAGTTAAGCCGCGATGATCTTTTTGCAGCCAACAGGGAAACGGCCCAGGAGACCGGGATCGTCCATATTAGCGATGCCAATAACGAGAGTGCCATGCGAATTCTCGCCGCCTGATAAAATACTCAGCCTGTTGCCTGAACGCTTCAGGCTGCAGCTTGTTACCAACTCCGGCCGCCGAAATGGCAGCCGGAGTTATTTTTTTTACCTGCTGATTTTTGATAATTTCGTAAAAACCGCCACGATGTCAGAAGGCTAGATAAAAAGTTCGATATACAAGGCGCCGTGTTTTTGGCAGGTCTTCGACTATACAAGTAGTATGTAGAAGGCCTGCCAAAAACCTGCAACGCCGGAGATCGGGCTTTCTCGAAGTCGGTCTATGCCCGTACGGGTGCTTATCGCGACGTCATCATTTTTATCCAGAGAAGTTCCGCTGGAGTCTCCGCTCTATTGTACCACTGTCCGGGTATGTTTTTGTTCAGAAAAATGGTATCCCCGGCGTTGACTTCATATGACCGCTGATCAATAGTCATTTCCAACCGGCCTGCCAGGAGATATCCGAACTCCTCGCCTTTGTGAGCGAAAAAGTGAGTGGACAGCTTTTTGCCCGGCTGAATTCGAATCATAACGGCTTCTATTGGTGAATTGACATCCAGCGGCAACAGTAATTGCGCCTCGGCGTCATTGGCGCTTATATTAGTTAAGGAAGTTGGTGATCTACCTTCAGCGGGATAGACATACATATTCTCTTCAAGACCATGGCCGCGGAAAAAAGCGCCAACTTCCACGGCAAGGCTCTCGGCCATGCGGAACAGTGCCGGCAGAGAAGGGTAGATAAGATTTTTCTCCACCTGGGAAATTGTGCTGGGAGTCACCCCGGTCAGATCTGCCAGATGTTTTTGGGAGATGCCCCTTGTCAGTCGAATATTCTTTATCTTTGCACCCAGATCAAACTTGCCCTGTATCTGTCCCTGACTTTCGAAGACGATATCTATGTTATCGCACAGGAACCTATGATGCTCATTGAGGTATTTGGAGTTGCGTTTTTCTGCTTTGAGAATCTTCAGGGAAGATTTACCGCGATATACCGAGAGGTCGATTGCAACTTGAGCTATTTTGTTAATATTGGCTTTTAGCCTGCTGGAGTGAGCTTTCTTCTCGATCAACCAGTACGCAATAGTGTCGAGTTCATACAGCCGGGGGCAGGTTTTGGCATAGAATGCCAGCGCATGCTCTTCTCCTCCCCAGAGAGATTGCATGCCGGTCAGGCTGTCGAGGATGAAATGAACCTCCCCGGAGAGATTGCCGTGCAGGCCATATATTGCCTCACCAACATTTGATGGGGTTGCAGGATCATTGACCTTGATGACGTGATAGGGCCAGAGAGCGCCGTCCTTTTCATAGAATTTCTCAAAAACCTCCGAGCCGTCCCCCTTGCCATTGGTAAAACAGTCGAGAATGGTCAGGTTCTGGCTTTCCGCCAGTGGACCGAGAAAAGAAACGACATTTTTGGGAGAGCGATCGAAGGTTACATAAATCAGCGGTTTCTTTTCGGCCAGCGATTCCCTGATGAAGTTAAGACAGAAAACCGAGGAGAAGCTTCCGGCGTCTTCGTACCACAGTACGTTATCGCCGATATAGAGGTCGCCAAGAAAGGTGTCGAGTTCAGGAATACCCGAGGAAACACGTTTCCTGCCGGCATTTGTCGTTGTTTTAGCTGGTGGCATGATCAATTATTACCAAAGAAAATAGTAGAATACCTGCTTCTGCTCTCAGTGGTCATCCATTGAGCTTTTTCTTGATATCTATTATTGGGGTGCCGTTTAAGATATCCAGGCCCGATACTTTGATGGAGTTCTCATCGATTGACAGGACCTTCAGTTCGGAAACAGCTATAGGATTCGGTCGCGCCGGGCTGCGGGTGGCAAAAACGCCACGAAGTCCCCTCGAGGTATCTCCCCGCGGATAGACCTTCAAAGTATCCCGGTTTGATTTGTGAAGCCAGAAAAGAACGACGATAGTCTGTCCGGACTCAATTCCTTCAAGTCCTTCCTGATACTGAGGATAGATTTCCAGGGTTCCGACGATTTCCGATTCATCGAAATTTTTAGGAGCATCCTCAGGGGCTTTGATATCGCAATGCAGCATACCTATGATTTCCAATCCGGGTAGTTCCATTGTTTTTCCTCATACGATGCTTCTGTAAACAGAAGATTATACAATTCTATTGGGCTTATTGACAGTTCTTTTTTATGCCGAGGATGAGGCCAGGTGTCTGAGATGGGCCTGGACAAACCGGATCTCACCGTAGGTGGCCTCGACGGTCAGTTTTCGTTTAATTTCCTTCAGTGGCTTCTCGCTCATTGCGGCAATGCGATCCTGCAACTCCTCCAGCCTCTCAGCAGAAATCAGTGCAGATGCGGCTATCTCTCCCTCTTCAATCAGATGAGCGATATGGCTCTCTATCGTGGCCAGTGTCAGTTCCCGCTGCTCGGCTATCAGCAGTGGCGTCAAACCATTTTCAAATAATTCAAGTGTAAGTTTTCGGGTGTCGACAACCCTTTTTTCAGGTGTGGAGGATTTTTCTACCTGAAGGAGTCGCGGCAGTTCTACTTCTTCAATGTTGTGCTCACTACGATACCTGCCAACCATCTCCACGAGTTCTCCACCATATTTTTCAGCGAGTTTGGCTCCGATACCCTTGATCTTTTTCAGGGCGGGCAGAGATTCAGGCAGTTTGACGGCGATCTGGATGAGAGTTTTCTGGTGCAGCACCTGGAAATTGGCAACCCCTTCCTCTGCGGCCTTGCTGCTGCGCCATTCTTTGAGAATCTGAAAGAGCTCGGGATGGCTGATGTCCGACTCGGTATAAGCGGGTACGGCTGACTTTTCTTTCTTCGCGGGTTTTTTCAGAGTATCGAGGGCGGCGGAGGAAATCGCCCGAAAATACCGTGTTGCATCAAAGCCATCCTTACAGCAGGAGACCGCGGCCAGTTTGACGCCGATTTCCTCCTCCAGGAGTTGCAAAGTATTACGGATTTTTTTGCGCAGCTCCTTGCTGTCGGTATCCACCTGGAGGCTGCTCACCGGTGTGCCAAGTAATGTAATCTTTTCCTGGAAATAGGCTGAGGCCTTGGTCAGCCGTTCATGAATAATGTGGTCCTCGGCGGGTAGAACCGATTCATTGAAAAGGGTGCGAAGCTGTCTCTGGAAGTTGCCGCCGATGGTAAAGACCGCTTCTTCGCTAACTTGCAGCAGTTCGGCAATATCGCTGATCCCCGAGACCTGGACACTTCCCCGGTTGCCAAGGATCAATGATACCATACGGCGCAGTAATGATCGCAGTCTCCCGAAGTCGAAGCATTCCAGGATGAGTCGCTGCTGGTACTTTGTCTTAGCGGTTCTGAGATCTGCCGGGGTAGGTGGGTTGCTCCTGGCTTCATCGGCAAAACGAAGAACTGCCTGATCGATGTTCATCACTTTGGCCGATAATGGGGTGGAAAGCACCATCCCTTCAAGGGTCCGGCAACGGCTCAGGGCCACATACACCTGTCCGTGAGCGAAAGCGGCCTGGGCATCGATCATTGCCTTGTCGAAGGTCAGCCCCTGGCTTTTGTGAATGGTGATGGCCCAGGCCAGCCGCAGGGGATGCTGATTGAAAGTGCCGATTATTTTTTCGGTTATCTCCTGGGTCTCCTTGTTGAGGGAGTACTCTATGTTTTCCCAGGTAGCCGGTTCCACCTCTATCTCTTCATGATCGTCCGGACATTTGACCCGGATGGTACTGGGGGAGACAGAGGTTATTATGCCGATTTTTCCATTGAAATATCTCTTGTCAGCGGAGAGATCGTTGCGGATGAACATTACCTGCGCGCCTTTTTTCAGGGTGAGGGCTTCTGCGGCCGGATAGGTATGGTCGGGGAACTCGCCTTCGATCTCTGCTGCGAATGTTCTGGGTTTACCCGGAAGTTCCTCAAGCTTTGTTCTGTTGATCACATCCGCACTGCGATTATGGGTACAAAGTGTAATACAGCCACTCTCATCTTCAGCGGAAAAATCAGCAATGACCCGGGAGTTCAGTGCTGCAAGGGAGGAAGCGTCGAGAGAGTTATTCCTGACCTGGTTGAGAATATCAATAAAACTGCTGTCTTGCTGGCGATATATCTTTTTAAGCTCGATAGTCACCATTTCGGTTGAGGCAAGAGCATTGCTGCCGAAAAAAAAGGCCGAGGCGTAGTGGTTGCGGAGGAGACGCCATTCTTCGTTCTTTACCACCGGCGGCAATTGATGGAGATCACCGATCATCAGCAGCTGCACGCCTCCGAAGGGCAAGCTGCTGCGACGCAGTCGGCGCAGAACGTTGTCAACACCATCAAGAAGATCGGCCCGAACCATGCTGATTTCGTCGATCACCAGTAGATCGAGGCTCTTAATGATGCCCTGTTTTTCCTTACTGAAGCGGAAATGGTTCCTGGAGTTCTGACTGCCGGGCAGAAACGGTCCGAAAGGCAGTTGAAAGAATGAATGGAGAGTAACCCCTCCGGCATTGATGGCGGCAACCCCAGTGGGTGCCGTGATTACCAGGCGCTTGGGACAGTTCTGCTTCAGGGTGTGGAGAAAAGTCGTTTTACCGGTTCCGGCCTTGCCGGTGAGGAAAATATTAGATCCTGTATCGTGAATATACTCTTCAGCCAGTTCGAGGTCCGGATTGGAAATGTTCATGGTGTTAGTATAAATACGTTTAAATATTTGCCCGGTTCGGCCGATTGATCAGGAGATAATAGCACCAGGATCACATAGATTTTTCGAAGGACAAGTTGGAACATGATTTTTGCGCATCTTGCTTCAGCACATGCATATAGAACACAGAAGGTGTTTTCAGAGCAAGAAAAAACCAGGTTGTCCAATGGACATTTTTTATTTCCTGTTTGTAAAACCAGTTACCTGCCTGTAGAATAGCTGAAGTAGCACAAAATAAAACAAATCCTATTAAAAGTACAAACAAAATCCATTTCTCGGCTTCTCCAGCTTTATATGCACCCTTGCGGTAATGAACAATCATCGAAGTCCTTTAATAATCAGAGGCGCCTATGATACGAGAATTGAACGCCGCCATAGAACAATCGGATATCACTGCAACGCGAGAAATCTACGCTTCGCTTCTTCGCAGCGGCAAAGAGGAACCGTGGGGTATTCACGATGCCGTTTATGCGGTGGTTCAGCAGGTTCTCAACCCTCCCTTTATTAATCCGCATCTCTCTAAGATGTATTCCATAAACAGGGAACTCGCTGCATATTTGACGCCTGCCGAGTCGGCTCTTCTTGTTGGAGTTGAGCTGGAGGAATATACCAGGAGAGAAAAACTCCCTGCTCTTGAAAAACCTGTCGATGTGGTATCGACCACCTATTTTGACGATGTTGTGAGAATAATTTCGAGCAGGGACAGTGCCGCAACTGCAGCAACAATGGCGGCATTCCTTATGGCGACAGGCCCACGGGAATTTTCCCGCAAGCTCTTACTCCTGGGTAGTGGCTACCTTGATCAATCCCTGGGGCACTCCATTTCCTGTAGTGCCTTTATTCTCCAGGAAATGATGCGGCGCAAAGACCAGAATCCCTGGCCGACTCTGGTTTTACTTGCTGACTACTTCTGTAAAGGAGGCTTTGATACCACGCCCGAGCTGCTTGGTACAAAGACAGGGGATGACCGCGGAGAATATTTTACCAAGCTGCGCAAAGCAGTGAGCGGGACAGGCTTCGTGCCTCTGCATCATACCATAACGCTCTATGCCATTGAAAGGAGCCGTCATCTTCTTGAGCAGCAGGAGTATAACCATATGCTAGCCATGTGGACAGCAATGATGGGAGAAAAGGAGGAAAATATACATCCGGTCGATGAGGTTGTCGCTATCGATATACCGGACTTCGAGCACTTTTTCACTATTTTTTCCCGGCATGATACGCAGCAACTCATACCTATGATCGCCGGGAGCCTGTCTTCTGAAGAAAAGCGCGGGCTGCTGGCAAGATATGTCATTTTAAGTGTACTGGAAAACTATAACGGACATTACGATCCCCATATTCTGACGGGTCTGGGCTCGGCGGTGTGGGTCATGCAGAAGTTTCATGAAAGCTCCGAAGTCGTCATGAACGCGTGGCTGCAGTATCTCGACTATTTTTTCTCCGAAATCTGATAGGACAATCACGGGGGCCGGGGAGAATGAATTTTGAGGAAAAATCAATACCGCTTCTCAGTCGTGAAGCCAAAAATGTAATTGTCTTATCCAGCCAGATTGGACAAATCCTGAAACGCTGGACGAGATCTTCTCCCTGGGAGATGTAATACTTTCATCTGCAAATGTGCAGAGAATCATCACCACCTGCTTGGATTCCCGGCTGTGATAAAGGTGAGTGTGGAGTATAGGCATGGACCTTTTTTTTCAGATCCAGGATTGGGAATAAGACTTGCAAGTCAGCTATTAAGGGTAGAGAGGTTTTAAGTTGAAAAAAATCAGAGCGGAGTAAAGATGCTGATTGGTGATATCATTATCGCGATGATTCTGGGATTTTTATTTGCAATGGTATTTGGGGCGGTTTTTCGTTCACGAGAATTGCCCGGCATCATACCGTTGTTTACCCTCTTCTTCCTGTTTGCCTGGGTTGGAGGGCTGTGGCTCAGACCTGTGGGCCCGCCGATCTTTGGGATCTACTGGGCACAGGGCCTTATGCTGGTCGTCCTTGTTTTTTTGTTGCTTGCCGCTACTCTGCGGCCTCCATCGAGGACTCATGAGGAGGCCAAGCAGAATCTTGCAGCCCAGGGCAAGGCAAATGCCGCTGGGGTAACCTTCTGGATCTTGATAGCCGTTCTGCTGACGGCGGTACTGATTGGATACCTGCTTTGATATTTATTTATCTGGCCTAGAGGAAGCCTTCGGGCATGAGAAGAGACGAGTATAATCTGAGAATGATACAAAAAAAGGGAGAATTTCAGGAATGAACCCCATAAAAGTATTAGTTGTTGATGATGATAGCATTATCTGTAAGCTGCTTGTCACCTACTTGCAACATCACGGATTTGAAGCGACCAATGCCCTCAGCGGTGAAGAGGCTGTAGAGATGCTGGAAAGAGAGTATTTTCATGCGGTCATCACTGATCTTAAAATGGGCAAAGTCAATGGGCAAGATGTTATCCGATATGCAAAGAAAGTGGCTCCGGAGACAACTCTGATCATGATGACCGGGAGTTGTAAGGAGGAAAACAAAGCTGAAGCTCTTAAAAATGGAGCTGATAATTTCTTCTACAAACCTTTCTCTCTGAGTGAGCTGCTGAATGCTTTACCTTCCCCAAGGCTTTCGGTATCGGCGAAGGATTCTCATTTTACGGTATAGATGAATTATCACTCGTACCTAACCGGTTGTAGCTTTCGAGTTGTAGTTCCTGGATCAACGTATGTGTGTGGCTAAATTAATCGATTGCCTCGGTGAATAAGATACATGGTCCAGGAGCCTGCAGGCTCCTGGTTGAAAAAGTTTTGTCTAATCAGCTGCATCTTCTATTTCTTCACCGCCCCTCTGAATATCTTCCCCCATTCCTTCCATGGTATTGCATCCAACGCTGATCGAACCGATGAACAAGGTTAAGGCGATTAGCAGCAATGCGCGAATTGTCAGTGTTTTCATATTATTCTCCTTTTTGATGTTTGCTTGTGAGTGAAAGGTGCAGTAGAGCATGCGCTGCATATTTCTGCTTTGCCGGGATCATTGGCGGCATCGGCAAAACAAGATATTATACTTTGGGAGGCCTTCCCCGAACTGCTCCTGCTATTAAAGAGATGACCAGCAGCACAATAAAAATAAAGAAGATAATTTTAGCAATTTCGGCGGCGGCTCCGGCGATCCCGCCAAAGCCTAGAATGCCGGCGACCAACGCGACTATAAAAAAACCTAGTGCCCATCCTAACATTGTGATAGTCCTCTTTTTGAAGTTAATGTTTTGGTACTTCCTGATACTTTCTGAAACTTCCGATGTAGTTAAAGGTACTGCATATTTTATGCCATTTAAAAAGCTGCTCTCTACGGTGTCCGGCAAATAATCTTACCACGGTAATGCAGTGTCGTTGATTTAGGGGAAGTTGCCGGTCAATCACTGTCCGGAAGCGAAATCGGTTGTCCAGTAAGGACTGCATTCTCTGGTATCAGCAACGACAATGCCGATGCCGATATGTTCAGCCTGCGGATGGAGGATGTTTTTTCTGTGTTCAGGGCTGTTCATCCACTCCTGAACGATCAGAGCAGGCTCTGCCAGGCCGCAGCTTAAGTTTTCAGCTACAAAACGCCAATCATATCCTTGCTGTTCGATCCTTTGGGCGGCATTTGACCCGTCAGAACCCTGATGGCTGAAAAAATCATTCTGCGCCATATCGAGGCTGTGAAAATATGCCGCCTCACTTAAGCGGCTGTCAACAACCAGAGGATGCAGATTTTTTCGGGATCGTTCCTGATTGATCTGCTGAAGAAGATTTTTTTCCCGGTCAGCGTCTGCTGATTCACCCATTTCCCTGGCGGCAGAATTCGCATTGTTGTATGCCGCGCCTGCCGATGGCGACCCTCCAGTCAACCAGCACAGCATTAAGAGGAAAAATATCGGTCGTAGCTTAAGTGTCATATCATTCTCCCGGTAAAGGCATGTTGTGGACTATGTTCAGGCATTATCATGACTTGCATGCAAGATTGTGACCAGAAACCGGATGATATAGAGGTTGCCGGTGCGGTATTTCTTGCGCTTTTTTTGCGAAGCCGACAGCTGTAAAAGCATTGACTTTCTGAGCCGAGAGAGGCATAAGGTGGAGCTAGAATTTCTTTCTTTTGAGGTATCGCTGTAAAATGCAAAGTGTCATATCTAATTGCTGGAGCCTGTTCCTGGGGATGGGGCTTATCATGCTGGGAAACGGTCTTCAGGGAACTCTTCTGGGTGTACGTGCCTCATTGGAGAATTTCGGTACGATCATCACAGGGATGATGATGTCGGGATATTTTCTCGGACTTATCTTCGGTTGCAACTTTGTTCCCAAAATGGTTGGCCAGGTCGGCCATATTCGTACCTTTGGAGCACTTGCCTCACTGGCGTCCACCTCTATTCTTGTTCAGGCTATATTTGTTGATCCCTGGGTGTGGTGGGCTATGCGGATAGTTACGGGCTTTGCCTATTCCGGTCTCTATATCGTTGCGGAAAGCTGGCTCAATGATTCGGCAGACAACTCCTCCCGCGGCAAGATTTTAAGTCTGTACATGCTGGTTTCCCTTGGTGGAATGGCAGGAGGACAGCTGCTCCTCAATATTGCCGAACCAACCGGTTTTGAACTGTTTGTTGTGGTTTCCCTGCTGATAAGCCTTGCCCTGATTCCCATTCTCCTTTCAGCAACCAGGGCGCCGTATGTTGAAGTCATGGAGAATGTCGGAATTCTGAGGCTCTATAGGGTCTCTCCCTTGGGCGTCTTCGGAATGGTGGTGGTCGGCATGGCCATGGGAGCAATTTATGGCATGGGGGCAGTGTATGCCACAGACAGAGGCATGTCGGTCAGGGATGTTTCTCTTTTTATGACGGCATTGATCCTGGGCGGTTTTGTCTTTCAATATCCATTGGGCTGGTTGTCCGATCGCATCGGACGACGGAAAATTATCTTGTTATGCAGTGCCAGTGGTGCTGTTTTCTCTTTTCTGAGCATGGGATTATCCGGCAATGAGATTTTCTTCCTTCCTGCAGTTGCCGTGGTAGGGGGATTTTCTCTTCCACTCTATGCTCTCTGCGGAGTTCATATCAATGATTATCTCACTCCGACCCAGATGGTGGCGGCAAGCGGCACCCTGGTGCTTCTCAGTTCGCTGGGGGCGACGGCAGGCCCGCCAGTAACCGCTTTGGCCATGGATATATTCGGTCCCCAGGCGTTTTATGGCAGCGTCGGAATGATGCTGACATCTCTGACCCTATTTGCCTTGTGGCGTTCAACGCAGAGAGTTGCCCTGGATGCCGAAGAGCAGGGTGATTTTGTGGTGATGGCAACAAGTCCTTTGACGGCTTCGTTGAACCCGGATGTCGCTCTTGATGATATTGAGGCGGCTATCGGCGAAGATACGGAAGAAGTCATTTCCAGCTTTGAAGAACTTGCAAATGTTCTTGAAGCTGTAGCAGAAGAGGGGAAGGAAAAAGAGCCCTGAGAAACGCAGAAGAAATTGTCGGAATAATTGCTTGAAGAAAACATCACCCGCCACCGGATCGCGCAGGTGATGTTTTTTCTATGATGGTCATGCAGTCTGCAGTGACAGTTACAGTTTTTCCGCGAAAGCCTTGCCATACTCCCTGCACCGCTGCATGCTTTCCTGGTCTGGAGCCCAAAGCAGTCGCAGTCCCTCATCAACTACATCCAGTCCAGACTGGGCGAGCTTTCCGGAGAGTATTTTGACTGATTCACCACTCCAGCCGTAACTGCCGAAGGCGCCGGCCTTTTTCTTTTTGAATTTCAAACCCTGCACTTCTTCAAGTACGCCCGCTACGGAGACAAGGATGCCATTATTGATGGTCGGTGATCCAAACAGAACCGCCTTTGATCTAAAAATCTCGGTGATGACGTCGTTTTTATCGGTTTTCGCCAGATTGTAAAGTTTGACCGTTACCTGGTTATCGCTTTCTCTTATGCCCGCAGCAATCTGCTCGGCCATTACCCGGGTACTCTCCCACATGGTATCGTACAGCAAAGTAATCTGGTTCTCCTGATAGCTGTTTGCCCATTGCAGATATTTTTCAACTATCTGGCCAGGATTATCTCGCCAGATAATGCCGTGACTTGTGCAGATCATATCCAGAGGCAGGTTGAAACCCAGAACCTCCTGTATTTTCTTGGTGACCATAGGGCTGAAAGGAGTCAAAATATTAGCATAGTATTTTATGCATTCCTGGAAGAGTTCAGCCTGATCAACCAAGTCGTTGAACATGAATTCCGTAGCATAATGCTGGCCGAAGGCGTCATTACTGAAAAGGACTTCATCTCCGGTAAGGTAGCAGAACATGCTGTCCGGCCAATGCAGCATGGGTGCCTCCACGAAAATGAGCTCTTTGCTGCCGAGGCTGAGCTTATCCCCGGTTTTGACAACGTGAAAATTCCAATCCTGGTGATAGAGCCCCTGCAGTGATTTAACCCCGTTTTTGGTGCAATAAACAGGAACTTCAGGAATATGACGCATCAGTTCCGGCAGGGCACCACTGTGGTCGCTTTCAGCATGATTGGCGATGACGTAGTCTATGTTCTTCAGATCAATTTTTTGGGCCAGGTTTTCGACAAATTCGTCGGCATAGGGATTCCAGACGGTGTCGATTAAGGCGACTTTTTCTTCTTGAATAAGGTAGGAATTGTAGGAAGAGCCTCTGTGGGTGGAGTATTCATCTCCATGAAATTTGCGCAGTTCCCAGTCAATCTTACCAACCCAGCTGATATTATTTTTTACGCAAAAACTCATATTGTCTCCTTAATTATTTTTCAGTCAGCATTTTGAGAGTAATTTTAAATATAAAAACTCTGAAAAATGGTGCAGGCGCTAGCCCAACCATTGGTGGATGCAGTCTTTTTTTAGAGACCTTGTTTTGTTGTATCATAGTCGGGCCCGGTTTTAAAAGATCCTTAAACAAAAGATCCATCTTTGAAAGACGCCGTCAACAGATTAAACCGTGCGGAACTGCCTGGAAGTTGCCGCCGAATCTTCGGCCAGTTTTTTAAGAGTCTCGGAGGTCTTGATAATGGAACTCATCGCCTGATCGACTTCAATGATTGAATCGGTAACGGAATTTGCCATTCGGGCCATCTCGTCCGAATGTTCGGATGCTTTCGATACTTTTGTGTTTGAGTATTCAAGTTTTTCAAAGGCACTGGAAAGTGAGCCGGCGATTTCATTAACCGCGGAGGCTGGCGGCTCCCTGTTTGTGTACATCCTCTTCCAGCAGCTCCATTTTCTTTCTGGCGTTTGTGGTATTGAGATGTGCCTTTCCAGATGTTTCTGAAATCTCGGAAACCGTTCCGGTGAGCTGTTCCACTGCAGAGTAAATAAGCTGGACGTCGCCGGTGGACTCCTGCAGAAGCGATGAGATTTCTTTCATATCATCTCTCATATAGCCTGCCGAGCGGAACACTGTCTGGGAAATTTCTTTAGCACCAGCCTTCATGATAAAATTCTTGAATGTTTTAACCATGCTCATTGTGGTATTCTGAAACATAACAAAAAAAATCCTCGTGCGAAAATGATGCTGCCTATATGGTTATTGCACCGCGACCGAACATGTATATCATATTCTAGATATTTGATGATATTTTTTTCAATGGAAGGTGGTCGGAGGCTCTGTCCGGGTTAGAGGAGCGAAGAAATCTGTGGTATCGGTTTTTTTCATTTGATTTTAAGAGAACACCATCACAAGGTTCACTCATGCCCAATAATACAAAGATTGTTGCTACAATTTCCAGTTTGAACTGTTCCGTGCCATTTCTGGAAAAACTCTACCAGGCAGGAATGAGCGTTGTTCGTCTCAATACCGCGCATATGACCCATGAAGATGCGTTCCACGTTGTCAAAGCCACACGTCAGGTTTCTGATAAAATCGGCATTCTTGTGGATACCAAAGGCCCTGAAATTCGGACTGAAGACGCACTTATGCCTTTATCCGTTAAATTCGGAGATACCATACGGATTAAAGGGGCGCCCGGTGAGCGCTCGCAGGGCGATCTTATTTTCGTCTCTTACCAAAATTTTGTAGATGATGTTCCGGTAGGAAGTTCCATTCTTATTGATGACGGGCACGTAGCACTTGTCGTTACCGGAAAAAGCGAAGGGGTTCTGCACTGTCTTGTGGAAAATGACGGTGTTATTTGGCCGAGAAAAAGCATTAATATTCCATCTGTTCACGTTAAACTTCCGGCCCTCAGTAAAAAAGACATAGACTTTATACGTTTTGCAGCCGTTAACGACCTCGACTTTATTGCCCACTCTTTTGTCCGCAACAGAGAGGATGTGATCGCGGTGCAGGAAATTCTTGATGAGGAAAAGTCTTCCATCAAGATAATTGCAAAAATCGAAAATGCCGACGGAGTAAAGAACATCGATGAAATACTCGATCAAGCCTATGGCATAATGATCGCACGCGGTGATCTTGCTGTTGAAATACCCACCGAACAGATACCTCTAATCCAGAAGAAAATCATTGAAACCTGCATAATTCGACGCAGGCCGGTAATTGTCGCCACACAGATGCTGCATTCCATGATAGAGTCGCCACGACCGACCAGGGCCGAGGTTTCCGATGTAGCCAATGCCTGTCTCGATCATGCCGATGCCTTGATGCTTTCCGGAGAAACCGCCAATGGGAAGTATCCGGAAGTAGCGGTCAGAACAATGGCAAAGATTATAAAAGAAGTGGAGGGCAAAAGTAACAGGTATATCGACATCCCCTACAGCCATGAAAACAGAGTCACTGCGTATCTTGCCAAAGCGGCGGTAAAAGCTTCCTTGAGACTGGACACCAAAGGTATTGTCGCTGATTCACTCAGCGGTAAAACTATACTTGCCCTTTCAGCCTATAGAGGGTCGAACATCATTCGTGCACTGGTCTATGACAAACAGGTGATGCGGCAACTCTCTCTTTCCTACGGAGTGTATGCCGATTACACACTAATGGATCCTATCTCGGACGACCCCTTGAGAAAATCGATTTGCCGTCTCGTTGACGGCAAGCTTTTTGCCGGAGATGACTTAATCATCGTCCTTGCCGGAAGTTTCGGGCCGCAGCAGGGAGCATCCTATATTGAAATCAGTACAGCCGACAATCTCAAGAACAAGTGTGGAAGAAGTTAACTGGTTGCTGCCATGGGGCTAAACCGACATATTTATAATATTAAAGGCATAAAGAGAAGGAATGAAGAAAGCAGAGAAAACAGGAGTAATGTACTCAACAGATGGTGGCAGGATTTGTCCGGGTTGCGGACACCCCATGAAGAAATGCTGCTGCAGCACCATGAAAAGCGGGCCGGCGGGAGATTCCATTATTAGAATAAGCAGGCAGACTAAAGGACGCAAAGGAAGCGGCGTATCTGTTATAACAGGTCTTCCGCTGGCCGGGAAGGAATTGAATAACCTCGCCAAACAGCTGAAAAAGAAATGCGGCTCGGGCGGCACCGTCAAAGAAGGAGTTATAGAGATACAGGGGGATCACAGGATCGTTCTCGCAGATGTTATATCTCAGCTTGGCTA
The DNA here is from genome assembly GCF_016919005.1 of Desulfopila inferna. Classification (NCBI taxonomy): domain Bacteria; kingdom Pseudomonadati; phylum Thermodesulfobacteriota; class Desulfobulbia; order Desulfobulbales; family Desulfocapsaceae; genus Desulfopila; species Desulfopila inferna. Next base: position 92,118 of record NZ_JAFFQE010000005.1, on the reverse strand, counting down.
CAAGGTTAAACAAGCGGGAGGGTGATATCGAATCCTCAGAAAGACGGCAAAAAAAAAAGATGCTTTTGCAAAGCCTTCAAACGAGCATCAATTTGTCGGCAAGCAGTCAGCTTAACCGGAGCATCGAAACCTGATCGTTAAATCCCCTGCCACACTATAAGTCAGGTTTCGATAACGCGATCTTGAGTCTGTGACTTCTGTCTGGAAAATATCCCGCAAAAATGAAAAAAACAGCCCGGCGGCTCCAGTGCTCATGGCACCCAATGGTACGGATAAGAGCCTGGGTGGTAATTTGAGTATTTTAAAAGTATTTCCTGTTTTACAGGAGCAAATCACTTAACCCAGCAGAGCTGGATTAAAGTATTCAACTCAAAGAGACAGGGTAAGTATGGAGGCCAGCCGGAAATTAACGATTCCCGTCATTGGGCTGATGCTTATAGCTTTGGCGGCAGTGCTGAGTCTGGTATATCTTCTGCATGATCTGGACAAAAAACTGGCCCTGCAGAGAATGGAGATACACGGCGAAAGTGTCAAGATCGCCAATAAAATAGATCGTGAAGCCAGAAATTTCAGGTATCATCTCTTTCTGTATTCGATAAATTCCGGGATGATAGATCTCAATGATGTACGTCGTAGCTTTGAGGTTTTCAGGAGCCGCATTGAGGACATGGACACGGAAAACCTGCTGGAGAAAAACTATCTCCAGTTGGAGGGTGCAGATGAAGCTCTGCGACTATGTGAAAAAATGCTCCCGAATATTGACCGATTATTGTCTCGATTTTTACCCGGAGATAATGAAGGGCGGGATGAAATTCTTGCTCATCTCGATCCCGTCGTACAGAGTTTTTCCGAGGTTGCCGGGAACGCTTCAGAGTCCTATATGCTACTCCATGAGAAAAATCGCCACTCCTTCAAAATTACCGGCAGACTCACTATCTTTTTGGTGTCGGCAATATTTCTCTCCGGCGCGGCTCTCTTTGTCATCATGCTGCGCAACCAATATCGATTAGGCGAGCTGACCCATACTCTTGAAGACAAAGTACAGGAGCGAACCACCGCACTGAAGGGGAGTAATCAAAGCCTGAAGAAGATGTCGCAGGCTATTGAACAGAGCCCGATATCCGTGATAATCTGCAACCTTGAAGGAAACATAGCGTATGTGAACCCGCGGTTTGTCGAGGTAACCGGATATACCTCTGCAGAAGCAGTCGGTCAGAATCCAAAATTTATTCAATCGGGTCTGACTTCCGATCAAACCTATCGGCAAATGTGGCAGGTTGCTCATTCCGGAGGTGTGTGGAAAGGAGAAATATGTAATAAGCGAAAAAACGGAGAACTCTTCTGGGAGCTTGTCTCCTTTTCTCCCATCAAAGATGAGGATGATCGGCCGGTCGGTTATCTGGCAATCAAGGAGGATATCTCACAACAAAAGGTGTATGAAGAGCAGTTGTTGAAGCAGGCAAATTATGATAGCCTGACCGGGTTGCCCAATAGGATGCTGGCTATGGATCGGCTGAAGCACGCGATACTTCAGGGGCATAGGAGAGGAGATGCGGTGGCTCTGCTTTTTGTCGACCTTGATAATTTCAAGCAGATAAATGATACCTTGGGGCACGAATGCGGGGATTATGTTTTGAAAAGAGCCGCGGAGCGATTTCATGGCTGTCTACGGGACTGTGACACGGCAGCACGCTTCGGCGGAGATGAGTTTCTCTTAATTCTCTCTGAACTGCAGGGGCGTGAGGATGTAAAACCTATTGTGAAGAGGGTATTGGATGCCTTTTCCTTGCCATTTGAGGTGGAAGGAAAGCGGTTCCTGGTCACCGCCAGCATAGGAGTGGCCATGTGTCCGGAGGATAGTGTGAGCTCCTCGGAACTTTTGAAAAAAAGCGATAACGCAATGTATCAGGCAAAGAATATGGGTAAAAATAACTATCGTTTTTATGAGAAGGACAGGTTTTGAGGGATGTACTGCTCTTATTTGGAAGAAGGAAATTAGCACATAGGGTCCAATCAGGAGAAAAATTATGTTATGTCGAGTTCTGGTGTATCTGCCCCTCTTTGTAGTATCTCTGTTGTTGTGCGATGCTGCTGCCATGGTAAGCACAAGCGATGATCAGAAGGCACTCAGTTTGACTGTTTATAGCTCCAATCTGGCGCTTATCAGGGATGTGCGCAGGGTTGAGTTGCTTGACGGGGAAAAGAGACTGTCTTTTGAAGGGATAAGCCCAAAGATTCTGCCGGCTACGGCAGTCCTGAAAGGCGAAGGTCTGAATGTAATCGAGCAGAATTATGAATTTGATTTACTCTCTCCGCAGGCATTATTGCAGAAATACGTCGGCAGTGAGGTAACAATTGTCCGGAAGAATGAGAAAACCGGTGAGGAATACCATGTAAAAGCTGTCATCTTAAGCAACGTAAATGGTGTGGTGTTGCAGGTGGAGGATCATATTGAGACGGATATCGACGGCCGTATTCTTTATCCTGGAATTCCCGAGACCTTACGGGATAAACCAACTCTTACAATGTTGCTGGACGGTGATGGGGTAACTCTGGAGCAAGTCGAGCTTTCGTATCTTACTGAGGGCTTGTCGTGGAAAGCCGACTATGTGGCTGAGCTTAACGAGGCCGAGGACAGAGTCGACCTGCAGGGGTGGGTGACTGTGATCAACAACAGCGGTATCGATTACAGAGATGCCGAGCTGCAGCTTATAGCGGGTGAAGTGCATAGAGCGGAGCCGCAAAGGGAGATGATGTCATTTGCTGCCGCCGATATGGCCCAGCCGCGTCGCGCTGAAAACAATAAGGAGATGCGACGCGAATCCATGTTTGAGTATCACCTCTATACCATCGAGCGGATGACCTCGCTTCTGGCTAATCAGTCTAAACAGATATCCCTGCTTCGGGAGAATGGTGTTGTTTCCAAGGAAATGGTGCTGGAGTCTCCTAATCAAAATTATTACTGGTCCAGAATCGGTCAAATAGAAAAAGATGTAGGTGTCGAGATTTTCCTGCAGATCAAAAACGATGCTGAATCGAACTTCGGTTCACCAAAACCAGCCGGAACGGTGAGGGTTTATAAGCAGGATAGTTCCGGTTTTGCGCAGTTCATTGGTGAAGATGGTATCGACCATACACCTGAAAACGAACTCATCGAAATTCAGCTCGGCCGATCCTTTGATGTTACCGCCGATAGAATTCAGACAGATTTTACTATCATTAAGGGCGAAAACGATCAAAGCAGAGTTTTCGAAAGTGGTTACGAAATCACCCTGAAGAATGGAAAGGATCAGCCGGTTGTTGTAAACGTAAAGGAAAATCTTCCCGGTGACTGGGAGATACTGGAAGAAACACTGAGTCACCAGAAAGAAAATGCAACAACCGTATCCTGGAAGGTAAAGGTCGATGCAAAGGATTCAAACATCCTCAGGTATCGGGTTAGATATGTGATGAGATGAAGCACGACTTTGGCAGTTTTTGCCGGAGAGTGCCAGTGATAGCTTAAATAACTAAAAACATGAATTATTTTTAGATGGTAATGTTTTGACAGAACGATGGCGCTGTCTTATTTTTTTTAGGCAACGGGTGGTGATGAAAAAGTAGAAAAACAACCGGGTTCATCTGCTTATGTCGAATTCGCAAGATTATTATAAATTATTAGGTGTTTCCCGCTCGGCCACCAAGGAGGAAATACAAAAGGCTTATCGTAAGCTTGCGAGAAAATACCATCCGGATGTGAATAAGGAAAAAGGTGGGGAGGATCTCTTTAAGAAAATCAATGAGGCTCAAAGCGTTCTATCCGACCCGGAAAAGCGGAAACTCTATGATCGTTACGGAGCCAGATGGCAGGAGGCCGGACGCCAAGCCGAACCATCCGAAGATTGGGCATCACAGAATCAGTGGAGGGAATATGGCGGCGGCTTCAGAGATGCCCAGAGGGGGGATCCTTTTGGTCGAGAAGAATACGAAGATATTTTCTCCAACATATTTGGCGGAAGCCAGCAAAGCAGGGCTTACCGCTCAACGGGAAGGACGGTCGAGGCTGAGCTGGAGGTGAGCCTGGATGAACTCATCCATGGTGCGGCAAAAAACATAAGCTGGAGTTCCATGGAGCGTTCGGGCAGAACACTGCGGCCGGTAGAACATACGGTTCAGTTAAAAATGCCAAGGGGGCTGAAAGACGGATCGGTTATCCGGCTTGCCGGTAAAGGAGAAAAGGGCGTGGGAGGTGGTCCAGCGGGTGATCTGCTTTTGCAGATTAAGGTGCGGCCGGATCCCCGGTTCACGCTGCGGGAGTACGATCTTCTAACGACAGTGCCGGTCTCACCCTGGGAAGCTGTCTTGGGAGCAAAAATTACAGTTGAAACCATCAAAGGCAAGATACATCTCTCCATTCCCAAGGGATGCCGCACCGGCAGGAAATTAAGAGTCAGGGGTAAAGGTTTGCCTCATAAACATGGCGGAGCCGGAGATCTGTTAGTGGTCATAGAGGTCCACGTTCCCAGTGAGCCTACCGAGGAAGAGCGCAAACTTTTTCAGGAACTGCATAAGCATTCCCGCTTTAACCCCAGGGAATCTCTGGGGCAATGGGCCGCCGAAAAAACACAGGCAGAGTAGACAGGAATAAAGAGACTGCCGTGGTGTTCTTCTCTCCCGCGGCAGCCTTGTTTCTTTACGTGTCCATTACAGCTGTTTACTCCGGATAGTCATGACAGAGATCGCAGCTTTGGGATATAGTTTTCCCAAACTCCGTTTCATGCTCCTCATTGTGACAGCGAAAACATCCATATCCTTCATCTTCAAACTGATGGCCAAGGTGTGATTTGTAGGTGCCCCATGTTATATCCATTCTTGGCCAGATATTGCCAAGATAGGACTTGAGAAGATATGCTCCGGAATCAAGAAGAGCCTGGCGATTATCAGTGACAAAATCGGAACCGTTACGCTCAGCCTGTAGTAAGAGCAGGTTTTCTATAATCTGCTCCCTGGCCTCAGCCCTTGAAACGTAGTCTGCCTGCAGTACAGTGATGCTGTCTTCGCGAATACCCTCTATCGACGGTTCAATTTGTTCACTCTGCAATCCAAAGTCCACCGTCTCCTCAAGATTATCGTAGATATGCGCCGGTCGATTATGGCAGTCGATACAGTCCATGGTACGCCACTCCACATCCTGATTTTCCGAGGGTTCCGTGTCACCCCTGGAGAATTCTTCCGTGATCCCCGATGGTCTCGTGACTTTCACCCTGCCTATCTCTGTCCGTTTCTCATTGAGAGATTCATATTCAACTTTGACGTTGTCGGAAACATGCCAGTGGATTCCCTCGAATCTTTCAGTGATGGGATTCCTCCCGCCTATATGCAGCGCGACTTCATCGATCAAGGGATCCTGCTGATCATCATTGGAAAAGCTTACGAATTCCTTTACCATCTTGCCGTGAAACTTCTCAGGCCAGTGGCATTCTTCACAGGTATCACGAGCCGGTCGAAGATGTTCAACGGGTGCCGGAATAGGAGTGTTGTAATCTCCTGTAATAGTAGCATTAACCTGGCGAAGTCCTGATAATTTTGCCTTGACGTACCATTCGGCACCGGAGCCTATATGGCAGGAGACGCAGCCTACTTTAGCATGAGGGGAACGCTGATATGCTGTATATTCGGGCTCCATGACAGAGTGACAGACAACTCCGCAGAAATAGTCCGACTCGGTGAAATGATAGGCCTGATATATTACCAGGGAAAAAATTCCTATATTTACCAAAGAGAGTACGATTACAAGAATGACCATCTGCCGATGTTTTTTCTTGCCGAAGTCAATGATGAGATTTGGTTTGTTAATGCTGTCGCCAAACCATTTCTTGCGGCGGAAATAAGCGGAAACGGGGATGAGCAAAAGACCCAGGACCGCACCTGCGGGAAATACCAGAAAAGTTACTATCGCTGCATAGGCGTTTTCCATCAACCCTGTCGCATGCAGAACCATGCCGAGCAGGGTCAGCAAAAAACAGATGGTGGTCAGGGCAATTCCGATAAGGCCAAGCGGTGTTTGCACGGAAAGACCAAATTTGTCGAGCAGGGGGAGCTCGTCCCGGTATTTTTGCTTTTCCGACTGATCAGGTGATTCAGGTATTTTCTCCGCCATATTTTGTCCTCACTGTATTAATTATCAATTTATGCGTTGACCAACCGGAATACGATGTAATCAATTACACCCGTTTTGTTGAGTAAAAACAGACCAGATACTACCATGTGGCACAATTCATTTCAAAATAAAAATATTATCTAAACTAAAAGTATACCATCGTGCACATATTATGCAAAATCTATGTAATCTCGTCTCAGTAGAAAAACTACATAGATGGACTCGACAGTCTGGATGACTTTTTAGGAGATCATCAACATAACGCGTGTTCGAGATATTTCCAGTTTTGAGCAGTCCGGGTGCCTTCCTGAAATAACAAAGCATTTCCGTAAAGTAACTGATCTTAGTGGTAGCATTTCTCAACGCCTGTCGAATTATACCACTTTTGTGGGGAGGATGGAAAAGCCGAGTTATCTGTTGCCTATGCAATTTTTTTTTCGATTGACTATCACTCTCTGTATAAGTTAATAGGTTGAGGTAACAATGATTTTTGTTGTTCTTCAGCTCTGAGTCAATCTCCATGAACTCGATCGTTTGATGTCCCTTCAGAACTCAGAGCAAGGGGGATGGCTGTTAAGGTGTGGCAGGCGGCGTAGAAAAGTCTTTTCTTTATTTCGGCTGACTTTTTGCAGCTACAATGCTGCTCAAAGAGTGCTTTATTGTGGTTTTCCCGTTTGGAGTGAGTGATTTAAAAAACCTTTCCAAGGAGATTCCCTATGCCTAAGGTTCCGTTCCGTTATGCACTTCTTGCACTTTTGCTCTGGAGTTTGCCTTCCTTTGGGGTCGCCGCTGTTCCAGCCTCGGTCGAAACCTGCCTGATGTGTCACGAAGATGTGGTTTCCGCCGAAGAATTCACAGCTTCTGTTCATGGACCTAATGGCTGTGTCTCCTGCCATGCCGATTTGATTGATGAAGAAGCCCATATGGAAGGCGAACTTATGCCGGAGCCAGTCGAGTGTGTCCGCTGCCATAAGGAAGTAACAGCGCAACACTACGCGAGTGTGCACCAACTCAACGGAATTGATTGTTCAACCTGTCACAGCGATATTCATACCGTGACCCCATGGCAGGGAGACAAGAGCATTGCCGCGGCTAAATGTGGCGAGTGCCATGATGAAATTCTCGAAGTTTACGAAGAATCCGTTCACGGCACGGCGGTTCAGGCGGATAATAGCGATTCCGCCTCCTGTATGGATTGCCACAATCTCCACCTGGTTAAGGGATTCGACGAGCTGGAACACCCTGAGTCCCGGGATTTCCATACCGATGTCTGCCTGAAATGCCATGCCGATGAAGACATGATGGAGCGTAATGGTGTTCCCACCGTTGCCGTTGCTACATATTTGAACAGCTATCATGGAAAGAACTATATGCTTGGTTATCCGGAGCAGGTAGCCGGTTGTTCGGATTGCCACACTTCCCATGCAATTCTGGCCGAGGAAAATCCTGAGTCGAGTTTACATCCTGATAATCTGATAACTACCTGCGGCCAGTGCCATCCCAACTCGTCGGCGCAGTTTGTCAAATTTCATGCCCATGGCGATATGACCAACAGGGAGCAATATCCTATCCTCTACTATACCTATGTCGGCATGACCACCCTGCTGGTTGCCACCTTTGCGGTGTTCTGGATTCATACTCTGCTCTGGATGTTTCGTGGTTTTGTCGAGAATCGGGAGAAAAAACGGTTGCTGGCGACCGGACGGGCACCTGTGATAGCAGGAGCACACAAAATGTATCGCCGCTTTAGGAGCATTCATATATTTCTGCATTTGCTGGTGATCATCAGTTTTCTGCTGCTGGCGTTGACCGGAATCCCCCTCAAGTTCGCGGGACAGGAGTGGGCGCCGCTGCTGATGGGATTTTTTGGTGGGGCTGCCAATGCGGCACTTCTCCACCGGGTCGGGGTAATTATCACCTTCCTTTACTTCTTCAGCGCTCTGGTGATGAGCACTAAATTTCTTTTTAGCGGGCTGCGTTCACCGGCTGAATTCCTGGAGCGGCTTTTCGGACCGGAATCCCTGTTCCCGAATATGCGTGATGTTCGCGACATTTCCGCTATGTTTCGCTGGTTTTTCTTTCTCGGTCCCAAACCCAGCTTTGAGCGTTGGACATATTGGGAAAAATTTGACTTCTTCGCCGTCTTCTGGGGTATGTTCGTTATTGGAGGTTCAGGACTGATGCTCTGGTTTCCAGAGTACTTCGCAACCGTTCTGCCCGGCTGGGCGCTTAATGTGGCAACCATTGTTCATTCGGATGAAGCCCTGTTGGCAACCGGCTTTATCTTTACCATTCATTTTTTCAATACTCATATGCGGCCTGAGAAGTTTCCCATGGATTTTGTCATCTTCAACGGTGAGATAAGTAAGGAGGAGTTTATCGAAGAACGGACGGATCAGTGGAAACGCTACGAAGAAATGGGCATCTTGGATCGATACATCAAAGAAAAGCCAAGCGGAATAGCCTACGATTTCTTTATCAAAGGCTTTGGTTTTCTGGCCCTTTTCGTCGGTATTATCCTGCTTTTGCTGATGTTTTATGCCTTCGTTGCAGGTGGACAACATCTCTAGTGGCCAATGATTATCAGGACTGTCGGCTCGTTCTGTCAGTCCTGAGATTTCAGGGTGGGAAATGGACAAGGTGATTATTTTATCGGCCGTCTCCATCGTCGTTTATATTATTGGAGGACTGGCTGTTTTCAGCGGTATCGGGCTTATCTTTTTTATGAAGACTAAAAACCTGTGGGGATTGGGTGAGGGGGCACCGCTTGGTTATCTGCTGTTCTGTGTCGGCCTGGCACTGTCGGGAATTGGAGTCCTGAGCATGCGCATCCTGCGCAATCGTCATTGATTGAAAAACTCGTAAACAGCACGATACAACGATGTGGCTGGAGATTGAGAGAGAGTCCATCTCGGCAACTTCGATGACTTTTTACGAGATCATCATTTGATTGCTTCATAACAATCATGCGCGAATTAAGGCTGAGCTCTTTTCTGTTTTAGCCCGATTCGCTGAGGATTGAACAAGATATCGTGAGTAAAAGACGCCTGTAACTAAATATCGGTATTCCGTGTATGAAAATAATTACATCTTCAGAGAAGAACTTTTGCGATGAAGCCGTTGACTGTTTCATCAAAGCCAAAAAGGCCGTAGCCTTGACCGGCGCGGGAGTTTCCGTGGAGAGCGGCATTGATGATTTTCGCAGTCCCGGAGGCTTGTGGTCCAGATATCCGCCTGAAGAGTATGGCAGCATCGCCGTTTTTCGACGTAATCCAGAGAAGTCCTGGAAACTTTTCCGGGCTTTGGGCCGGGGTCTTCTCGGGAAAAAGCCCAATCACGCCCATCTGGTCCTGTCGGATCTGGAAAGAAAAGGTTTTCTTCGCGGTGTTATAACCCAGAATATAGATAATCTCCATCAGGAAAGCGGTAGCGAAAATGTTCTGGAGATTCATGGGAATCACCGTTATCTCCAGTGCCTCAACTGCGGTGATACCAGTAAGCCTGCGGCATCATTGCTGGAGGACAACAGTCTGCCGCGCTGCCGGTGGTGTGGGCATATTCTAAAACCCGATGTGGTGCTCTTCGGAGAAGACGTGCGTTGCTATGAAGAAATCAATGACCTTCTTCATCATTGCGATCTGCTCATGGTGATTGGAACTTCTGCACAGGTTTACCCCGCCGCGGCTCTGCCGGAGCAGGTCAAGCTTTCAGGAGGCATGATCTATGAGTTCAATATCGTCAAAACTGCCCTGACCAATGTGCAAGGGAATGGTAGTGCACATAGTGACTATTTCTTTCAGGGCGGTGCCGCTTCGATGCTGCGCCATTTTCGAAAGCGGCTCGAGGCTTTGACCGGGCAGTGACGTCAGCCGCTGTTACTTCTTGCAGAGATCGATAATTTTTGTCAATTTCTGCCATATTACCAGAAGCGCCAGCGAGGCGTCGGCTTTCGGAGAATATTCGCAGATCGGCATATAGGCCTGGAGGGATTCACCCACAAGTGCATCGGCGGGAATCTCACCCAGTTCAGGAAGATAGATTCCCAGATATTTCGAGGCCATTTTTTTTAATTTCAAACTGTTGAGCTTGGAGCCCGGGACGACTTTATTGATAATGAGAAGAGGATGGAATGACTGGAGTTCATCCTGGATTTTCCCGCGGGAACCTTCCTCTATTTCCTCCGCCAGCTCAAATACTTCCGTGATTGTCTGGAAATTGTGCTGCTTCAGGGTTTTGCTGACCTCACTCTGGGAGAGAAAACTGGTGAGGGCTTTGCGCAGAGTGGCCAGTTGGATAAACCTGTAAAAATCCATAATTGCCGTGGGTTCCGGCATGGTAATGCAGATCTGCAGATCGGCCGCCATAAAAAAATCAAGGGAGTGGTAATTTGTTCCCGCACCGACATCTATCAGAACAATATCGGCATCAATTGCCTTTATTCCTCTAAGCAGTCTCATTTTCTCCTGATAACTCATGTTGGCGCTCTGCAGGGTATCTCCCGTGCCGGGTATGAGCTTGAGATCGTAAAAGGCATCGAGGCAATAAGCAACATCATTTAAGTTGTCGACTTTGCGGGTGAGAAAGTCGGTTAGGCTGTATTGTGGTTCAAAAAGACCGAAGAATATATGCGCGTTTGCCCCGCCGACATCAAGATCGACCACACATACGCGTCTGCCTTCCCTGGCGAGCAGCAAGGCCAGATTTGCCAGAACCATGCTTTTCCCCGTGCCGCCTTTTCCGGAACCAACTGAAACAGTAATTGCCATAGGTTTTTTATCCCTGCCCGTCCCTGTAGCCAAAGATGATGATCTCGTAAAAAAAACCATCGAAGTGGCCGAGATGGACTCCGCGATAAGCACCCATACGGGCATAAATTCCGACTTCGAGAAAGCTCAATATCTCTGGTGTTATAACTGAAATGGCGATTTAGCAGTACATACGCATACGGTAGTGTTATCACCGTTTCAGATCTACAACGACGAAGGTCGAAATTTTTACGAGTCCATCAAAGATGAATAATATTCTTAAATGATCTGTCCTACAGTATTTTCGGCTTGAACAGGCAGAAAGTTAAGCAATTTACATCTTTTTCGCTTCCTCGTTTCCGGGAGCTCCTGCGGCCGAATTTGCCGCATTCTCCAATATTCTGCAGCTTTTTCTGCCACCCTCTGTCTCACTGTAGGTAGTACCGATGATCGCTTTGATGATCCTGCGCTGATCAAGCTTTTCTCTGGGGATGGAAGGTCTGATAGAGGAATTGTCTGCGGCTGTGTGCAGAAGATTGTTCTTCTTGAGCTGGTCCAGAATATCCTGCACCAGGGTGAGATCATGCATCGGATATCGTTTGGAAAAAAGTTCTACGGAGACGGATTTTCCCTCATCAAAGCTGTCATAGGCATAGTCGAGAAGATCAAAAGCCACCGCAAGCTTCAGGCTCGGCTGAGTTTGGAGATCTACTAATCGCAGGACATCCTTGTTTTGATAGGCAAAGGCAATTTGAGCGCCTAAGAGAATAAAAATCCAGCCGAAATAGATCCACATCAGAAAGAGGGGCAGGGTAGCAAAAGAGCCATAAATGGCGTTGTATTTGGAAACACCGATCTGCAGGCTCATATAAAGATTCTGTACTTCAAACCAGAAAAATCCGGCAAACAGGGCTCCGATAACGGCAGGTATGGTTTTTACCTTGGTATTGGGAAAAAAGAGGTAAATAACATAGAGGGTCAGGGCAAGAAAAAATATGGGTATCAGGTTGAGAATGATGGCCTGGATCCAGTCCATAGGCATCAAAATTGAGAATTTGATGAGAAGAGACTCGTTCATCAGTACGGCACTGGCTGCCAGACCAATGTTCATGGAGATAGGCATGAGGACGATCAGGGCGAGGTAGTCGGATATTTTCCGCATCACCGATCGACCGCTCTCCACATGCCAGATGGCATTCATGGCCATCTCGATGTTGCCCAGAACCAAAACAACGCTTAACAGTATTCCCGCAACTCCAACCGTGCCCAGAGTGGTAAAATTTGTTCTTTCTACATAGTCGAAGATCCGGTCAACGGCGGAGTAGAGGTGTTGGGTAAGGCTTGATTCCAGCATTTCAATGTCCTGCGATATACCCTGTTCAGGATCGAGATGGGATGTCGGCTGGTCTCTCTCGAGCGTTCTCACATAACTGTAGATAACTTCTTTCAGTTGATCGGTTCCTCCGAGTCCTTTGACCACGGCAGTGCTCATGGCAAGTATGGGTACCAGTGAGAGCATGACGGTAAAGGTAAGTGCCGCCGCTCTGAGGGCAAGCTCGTTTCTCTTGAATTCCTGGAGAGTTATGAGAAAAATACGGCAGAAAGTGTGAATAACTCTATAGTGCAGAGATTTTTTGTCGGGTACTTTATCCGCCCAAATGATCAATCGGGATGGTGAGAATTTTGATACCATGGTTAATTTAAGAAAGAATTTTCCTGTTTATCAAGGAGCCATTTTTCCAACACGGAATAGACGATTTCCCGTTTTATCGGCTTGGTTATATAATCGGTCATTCCGGCTTCGAGACAAATTTTACGATCCCCTTTCATGGCATTGGCCGTCATCGCTATGATGGGTATAGAATCGTGACCCGCCTGCCGAATCTTCCTGGTGGCTGTGAGACCGTCCATCTCCGGCATCTGGATATCCATAAGGATGGCATCGAATTCTTTGGGTGATCGTGTATAGGTCTCGACCGCCTCTTTGCCGTTATTGACGATATCAAGAGAATATCCCGCCATTGTCAGAATTACTTTGGCAAGTTTCCGGTTCACTGGATTATCTTCCGCCAGCAGCAGTTTCAACGGTTGCTTGAGCTCCCTCGGAGCGATATACCGGGCTGCTGTATTTTTTCGATCCTTCTCCTCCAGGTCGGATTCGCCCAGCAGCCGGGAAATTGTCCTGAGCATTACCTGTTTTCTTGACGGCCTGGTAAGAAAACCGGTAATACCGCTCTCCCTGCCTCTTTTGGTGATATTTTCCGTGGCGGATGTATAGGCCAACAGTGGAATCGTCTTGCCTCCAAAAGAAAGGTCTCTGACGTTTTCAGCGAATTCATAGCCGGACATACCGGATATCTCCAGGTCAATAATACAAAGGTCATGGGGAGCATTTTGTCGATGTGCTTTATTCAACATTTGCACAGCCGCGCTGCCGTCTCTTGCAACATCCACCTTTAAGCCTGCACTATTGAGCATATCGGCAATAATAGCTGAGCCTCGGGCATTGTCGTCAACGATGAGCACCCGGATATCCTGTAAATCAGAAAAGGTTGGGGCAGATTCAGGCCTTACGTCGGCCTTCTTCAGTCGAGCTGTAAAATGGAAGGTAGTTCCCTGCTCGGCATTGTTTTCAGCCCAGATCATTCCGTCCATCAGTCGCGCAATTCTTCTACAGATGGACAGACCCAGACCGGTGCCCCCATATTTGCGGGTTGTACTGCCGTCAGCCTGCTTAAATGGTTCAAAGATGATGTCGAGTTTATCGCTTGCGATGCCGATACCGGTATCATGGATGGCGGTATGCAAGGTGAGGTGACTCTCGGTTTCCTCTTCCACCTGAATGCTTAGTTCCACCTCCCCTTTATCGGTAAACTTTGCTGAATTGCCGAGCAGGTTGAGCAGCACCTGGCGATATCGGCCGGCGTCGCCGCAGATTTGGGAGGGAAGACGGTCATCAATACGGCAGAGCAGGTCGATGGGTTTGCCGACAAGGCGGGGCTTGATGAGTTCACAGACGTCATGGGCAATGACATCGGGATCGAAATCGATACTTTCAAGCTCCATCTGGCCCGCTTCGATCTTGGAAAAATCAAGAATATCATTGATAATATTGAGTAGTGCCTCTCCGCTTCTTTTTATGATCAGTGCGCTTTCCTGCTGTTCTTCACCGAGTTCGGTCGTGAGCAGGATATCGGTAAATCCTATTACTCCGTTCATCGGTGTGCGGATTTCATGACTCATGGCTGCGAGAAATTGACTTTTGGCGACATTAGCGGCTTCGGCAGCGCTTTTGGCCTTCCTGAGTTGCTGTGTCTGCTGTTCGATTTCCGACTGCAAGGTCCTTGAATATTTCTCCTGCTGCTCCTGGATCATCATATGACCCTTTTGGGTTTCGATGAGCATATCCTGATATTTATTATCGAGAACCTGGAATTTTCTGCCAAACTGCGTTTTTTGTATTGTCAGTTTGCGACTCAGCTTTTCTCTTTCCAGTGTTGTGAAATAGAGGGAAAGAATGGTCTTGAAGAGCAGCAGCCGATCCGGCGAGATCGGCACGCCATCAGGTTCCCGGTAAAACAGGTGACACCTGTAGGCGGGAATTCCCACACAGAGAAATCCTCCTGGTGCCGATTCAACCGGAGTGACAGGTATTCGAGGCGACACAAAGCTTCTCAGCAGCTTCCGCTGCATCGTATCCGCTTCTGCAGCCGAGGTGATAGATATTAAATTTTCATTGCTATCGAGGCAGTGGCAGACTCCACCGGGAAGATTCTTTTCAAGATAGTGCAGTAGAGTTTGAATTTCATCTTTAAACCCCGAATCCTTGCTGAAGAGCGAGAGCGGATCTGTCATAGTCAGTTGTTCCCGTAAAGATCATGGGCCTTTTCCAATTCCTCGGGAAGGTCTTCCAGGAGTACGGTATACTCCTCCATATTTTCATTGACATGATCGACCAGATCCTGCGAGAGGATCACCGTCGTACCGGCGATAGCGCTATAGCCAAGCCGGGCCGCCAGATATTCGGCGATCTGCAGAATTCCAGTCAGGCTGTCAGGAGCCACCACGTCGAGCAGCTGATGGTGATCACGTATCGCCCTTTGAATATCTTCCTGCATTTGCCACTCCCGGGTCAGCAGATAGCCGACTTCGCAATGGTCAGTGCGGAGGTATTGCCGTTCAGAAGTGACAATGGAGTCCTCATCGGTTTCGCAGGCTGCGATAAATTCTTCCCTGGCCACCTGTTCTTCAACGATTATGCCGAAATCATGGAGAATTCCACAGAGGTAGGCATCGTCGCCGTTTATGCCGAAAAGTCTCTCCGCCAGAACCTTGCTGCAGATGCTGACGGCGGCACAATGCATCCACAGATTTTTTCTGGAGTATGCGCCACCCCCACAATCATCTAAAGAGGTAAACATATTTTTAAGGGCGTCGGTGACAGCCAGGTTGTACAGATTCTTCATGCCGATAAAAGCAACAGCCCTGCTTATCGAATCCACTTTCTGGGCCAGCCCGTAATACGGACTGTTTACAAGCCGAAGAAGGCGTACCACCAAGGTAGGATCCATTTTGATAACATCCTCGAAATCCTTCATGGTGGAATCTTCATCATTGATAAGCTTTGAAAGTTTGGTCACCACATGAGGCAGCGTTTTGATTTCATTAAATCTGCTTATAAGGTTTTGTGCTGCAGAGAACATGGATGACTCCGTCTAAGCAAAGAGTAGAAATCGGGATACGGATCTTTCCCGAAGGTCCCGTTGAGAAAATGTGAGTGCGGTAATTATTCGCGAGAATAACCAATTGGCTCATTATACATACTCATCGGCCTGGAGAGTATAAAATATTTAATTTTCTGATTTGCCCCTGAAATTCAGCATTTTCTGATCCAGACCGGGATTCCTCATTTCATCTGGACGTCATAACCCAGTCCTTGGGGGCTCCGCTGCAGCTGTCCGGGCTGCAGAGACCCGTGAAAAGAGCACGGGCCCGAACTTGAGTTGAGGATTAGGGGAATCAGGTTTAATTTTATCCAGATGAAATGGGTGAGGCTGTTAAAAGCAGGGGCATTTGGTTCTGCCGTTCTTGGGGCAGGCATGGAAGGCTCTGCTTTTGGCGTATAACCCATATGGCAGGGATTTGTCTTGGTAAGGATATCAGGTTGGTGGTGTCTTTTTGCCGTCTTTTAGAATGATGGCACCGCTTCCTTCCACGGACGAACCGGGACGGGGCGAGCTGGCATCGGCAACGATTGAGGTGGTTGACGCTGAAGGAATCCGCAGCGACTGACCGGTATAAACCAGTGCCTGGCGGTCCAGGTTATTGGAACTGATGAGGCTTTGTAAAGAGATGCCGAAGCGCTGGGCTATTTTCCCTGCCGTATCTCCTTGTTTTACCAGATACAACTCAGATCTCTTCTGATTTGCCTGGAAGATGGTTCCGGGAAGAGTTGCGGCTAATCGGACTGTTTCGGCATTTTGTGGGAGGCGGAGATGAAAACCTTTCGGGATATATTTTTCTCCCTGCCAGATTGGCTGGCCCAGCGAGGGATTGAGCCGCAGCATCTCTGTGTGGCTGAGATTGAAATGATCGGCAAGAGCTGCTGCACTGGCGAATCCGGGTAAGGCAATACTGAAATTTGCTATCGAGGATTCTTTTAGGACGGCTGGATGAATTTCCAGTCTTTTGGCGACACGAAGGGCGGCGAGGAATTCGGCATAAAAATTGCGCGAGGCAAACTTGAAGTGACCCTGTCGGTAATTTTTAAAGATAGCAGTATAATTGCCTTCCTGCTGTACGGCCCGCTGCATACCGGCATGCCCGTAGTTGTAGGCAGTGATGGCAAGGGGCCAGGTACCGAGGTTGTCAAAATTCTTTTTCAGATACTGGGCGGCAGCGTGGGTGGAGGTCAAAGGGTCGCGCCGCTCGTCAATAATATGGTCGATGGTCATGAAATTCTTGCCGGTGGCGCGGGTAAACTGCCACATCCCAGCGGCACCGAACTTGCTGTAGGCCCTTGTGTCGAAAGAAGACTCCACGTGGGGCAGGTAGGCGAGTTCTTCAGGAAGGTTATACGACCTGAAAATCTGCTTCATCTCTTTCATATAGGCGCCGGAGCGAACAACGCCTTCGATAAAGCGTTCCTTAAGGCCGGTTTGGATACGAATATTTTGCGAAGCCTTTTTCAGTTTTTCCTTGATATCCGGGGGAGCAAACATCTTTAGGACACGCTCTTCCTCGGATGTTGCCGGTTTTTTGCCATCGGCCAGTCGGTCAAGGATAACAGTATATTTATTTCTGATGGTCTTCAGGTAGACCCGATTGACTCTGGAGGCCCCTGGAAGAGAGCCGTCCAGCAAATGTACGGCTTCGTATATAATGGCCAGATTCTCTCTGTCATGAAAAACAGCTGTATTGATCGAATATTCACCATATACTTTTTCCCAGAAGATGACATTGTCGGCTATGCATTGAAATTCAGGGAAATAATTTTTATAAGGAGTGCTGTTTACGGCTTGAGGCAAAAGAGTGAGAAACAGGAGTAGGAGAGTGTAATTCTTGAAGTTGCGAGGAGTGCTTCGCCAATATAACATAAAACCGCTTACTTGTGAGGTTAAGATTGAAGTGGTTACCGCTGATTGCCTTTTGCTTTCCAGTCACCCACTAATTACTGATTATCGGGTATCGAATATCTTGCAATCTGTATCATGTTTTTAGTATCGTCGTTCGCCGGAAAAATCTTCAAATAAATATATATCCGGATGCTCCTGTTGGCGATACAGGTATATACCATAAATATTTTTATTTAAGCATAAGGGGAAGAGGATGTACACTCCAATTTTGGCTACGCTGGGATTTATTCTTTCACCGGACGAGAAAATGACGCTGCTGGTGCACAGGAACAAAAGGCGTGATGATTATCATTTTGGCAAATTTAATGGTCTGGGCGGTAAGTTGGAACCGGGTGAGGATATTGTCTCCTGCCTGAAAAGAGAAATCAGGGAAGAGGCAGGCATAGAAGCCAACAATGTTATCCTGCGGGGGACGGTGAACTGGTCGGGGTTCGGTGGAGAAGGCGAGGACTGGTTCGGTTTTATCTTCCTCGTCAAGAATTACGATGGTTCGCCGTATACCAGCAACAATGAAGGGGAGTTAATGTGGCAGGAGGTGAGCCGGTTGTCCAGCCTGCCGATGTGGGAAGGAGACCGCTTCTTTCTGCCCCTGGTTTTTGATGGTGATCCCAGAGTGTTTCACGGGTCAATGCCTTATGCCGATGGAAAACCACGCAGTTGGCAGTATAGCAGGATCTAGCCGGGACATTTCGCCGCTCATATATCCACGACATATAAATAATGCCTGCAGGTTAAGAGTTGCAGAGAAGATCGAGCATGGTATAGTTGGTTTTTATGGAAAGGTGATTGTTACAGAAAAAGAACAGCAAAGTGCAACCCTTGGAATTGTGCAGATGGGATATTCTTCCGGATGAATTTTGAACAGGTAAGCTTTGCCGATATCATATTGAGAGGTGGGGAATGAGCCAGGGAAGCGAGTTTGAACGTCTTGAGCAATTTGTCGGAAAACTGTTAACACAGTATGACCAACTGCTTGATAAGAATACACAGCTAAAGGGGTTGGTGCAGCAAAAAGAAGATGAAATTCAGGAATTGAAGGACAGACTGAATACTGCTGATTCGGAACGTGGTGATATTTCCAGTCGCATCAAAGGGCTGATTGATCAGATTGAAGAATGGCAATCCGTCGTCCTCGAATCCGAAGAAGATGTCGAAAATGTTGTGGAAGAATCTGCTGTATATGGTCAGGATGCTGTTTCACATGACATGCAGGAAGAAGATCGGGAGGCGAATCTGCAGAGGAATCTCTTTCACGTTGATCAGCGGGGAAATGGCGAGTCCGGTGATTGACCTCAGATCATGGTGTAACCCTGCTGAGTTGAACTCTTTACAGTACCCCTTTGAGGGGTATAAGAACCTTGAGGCAGATCGTTTTCCTGCAAAAAAAACAAGAGAACAATCTGTAAGGAACTAAGTTGCTTACCCCGGGGGCTGACTGAACAAGTTATGTCGGAAAAAGAACGTCTGGTCAGTTTTACATTGCTTGGGCAGAATCATGCCTTTTATACCGGGGCGCCGGAAGAGGAGATGAATCGAATTTTGGCTTTGGTCCGGGAACTGGTCGAGGGTGGAACTGAAAGAACGAGTGGTACCATTCCGGTTAGTAAGGCGGCCATTATGGCCTGTTTGAATATTGCATCACGATATATCAGACTGCAGCAGGAATATGATGAATATAGAAAGGAAAACGATGCCAGGATGGCGGATCTGATAGAAAAGATAGGCGCTGCTCTCCCAGCTGAAAAATGATCAGAGGGTGTATAAAAACGCTTTTGTTTGATGGAATATCTGATATAATGCACCACAGGAAGAGGAGAAAAACTACAACAGGAAATATGTAGTTATTGTTCTGTATTCTCTTCTCCGGAACGAGGAAGGATCAGTCCCCGAGCCGGTTTGAAAATTGAATATTTCCCTGCGCTGTTGGTGATCTTCTGTGTTTGTTGAGCCAACTCTCTTAAAAAGGGCAGCACCACTTTCATCCAATGGAAAATCGTACGCGATTCACCAGAGGTTGATACGAGCAGCCCACCTATTTCGATAGGTTTAACTATCCCGAAGACACGGCAGGGTGGGGAATCCTTCGTGCTCTACAGAATTTAGTACCTTACAGATGTTTTTCTTTGCGAGAAAATAGTCTGTCTCAAGGTTCTCATCCAGCTCAGCTGGGTTTGTACAAGTTCTGTTTTTTATATATCGAGGTTTTTCACTAGGCCTGCAAGACAACAAACAGGATAGTGGGGGTTTCGACTTGGTTGGAAAAGAAGATTGATTACAGCTGGGGTGCTGATTGAACAAGTTTAGGAAAAGTGAAGCTGGATCTGCTTTTTATTCTATCAGTTCGAAAGAATTGGATTCCACTACCATGCTCCGGCAAGGGGAACGTTGGAATTCGCGCTGCTGTGCAGCGAGGTGCCATGAAGACGTACAATGTCTTCTGTTGTGCATTTTTTCGGATTGGTTTCAGGTATAGCTGATGATAATTCATCCCTGACTATCATGAAAGGGTGTAATTGGAGCGATATCAAGTACAGAATATCTCATAATAAAGGATGTAGAGCGCTCGTTTGATATCTGTAATTTTAGAATAACTGTTTTGCCACGATCTGCTCTCTTTTCGACCGTTAAAGTGTGACTATAATTCACGCTGCTGAATGATACCCTGCCGGGAGCTGGCCGGGTATGGCCGACGGCCGATTTTTCTCTGATTGTTCTACTGCGCAGACAATATTTTGTCCTGCGGCCATCTCCCTCCCCCTCATCTGTTGTGCAATCGTTACTTAATAGGATCATATATGGATTTGACAACGTATTCTGCTCTCTTTCTCGTTAGTGGACTGGTGGCTGGTTTGATCGCCGGATTTCTGCTGCGCAAGAAGATTGCAGAAAACCAGTTTCAAAATCTGCAGACCCAGGGAAAGCAGATTATTGAAAATGCTATTGTGGAGGCGGAGCAGCGCAAAAAGGAAGCCCTTCTGCAAAGCAAGGAAGAGGCATACAAACTTAAACAGTCGGTTGAAAAAGAACTGAAAGCGGATAGAGCGGAATTAAAGGACGAAAAGAGATTGCTCAACAAGAAGCGGGAACTGCTCAAGGCAGAGTGGGATTCATTTGATAAAAAGCGTGAAGAACAGGATATTTTCGACAAACAGCTAAAAATACGCGAGACGGATATAAGCAATTGCCTGAAGGAAGCTGAGCAGCTCGTGGGGAAGCGGCGTTATGAGCTATCCCGTATTGCCGGGATAAGTCAGGAAGATGCCAAAAAAATGCTGATGGAATCTCTTGAGAGCGAGGCACGCCTTGCTGCCGGCAAACAACTGGCGCAGATTGAAAACAAAATGAAAATGGAAGCGGACCGCAAAGGGAAGAACATTCTGGCTCTTGCCATTTCACGCTATGCTGGAGATTACGTGGCCGATAAAACCGTTTCCATGGTGCCGTTGCCCAACGACGAAATGAAGGGCCGGATTATAGGCCGTGAAGGAAGAAATATTCGGGCTATCGAAGCGGCCACCGGCATTGATATCATCATAGATGATACTCCCGAGGCTGTTATTCTCTCGGGTTTCAATCCGGTCAGGAGGGAGGTTGCGCGACTGGCACTGCTGCAGCTTATCAGCGACGGCCGCATACATCCCGGACGAATAGAAGAGGTTGTCGAAAAGGTAACCAAGGAGCTTGAAATAACCATGCGTGAAGCAGGTGAGCAGGCAACATTCGATGTCGGCGCCCACGGTGTTCACGTTGATCTGATTAATATCCTCGGCAGATTGAAATACAGGACCAGTTATGGTCAGAATGTATTGCAGCACTCTCTCGAAGTCGCTTTCCTCTGTGGAATAATGGCTGCTGAATTGGGTATTGATGTAAAAATTGCCAAACGTGCCGGCCTTCTCCATGATATTGGCAAGGCCGTCGACCATGAAGTTGAGGGCTCACATGCTATCATCGGACGTGATCTGGCCAGGAAATACGGCGAGGTCAATGAGGTAGTCTATGCCATAGGCGCACATCATGAAGATATTCCGCCTCAAAGTGTTCTTGACGTTCTGGTGCAATCGGCTGATGCCCTTTCCGGTGCTCGACCGGGAGCGAGAAAAGAAATGCTGCAGAGCTACGTGAAGCGGCTTGAAGATCTTGAAGCAATAGCCAACTCCTGCAACGGAGTTGAAAAATCCTACGCCATTCAGGCGGGTAGAGAGTTGCGTATTATTGTCGATTCAAACAAAATCAAAGATAGTGATGCAACTCTTCTGGGACAGGATATTGCCAGAAAAATTGAAGAGCAGCTTACTTACCCCGGACAGATCAGGGTAACGGTTATCAGAGAAACCAGAGCTGTGGAATATGCTAAATGAGTCCTGTTGAGCAGCATAGTGCCAGGGAAAGAGCAATTTCAGAGAATTGCCGTTGTTTCAAATCAAGGTAGACGTTGTATCTACCGGACAGGATATGAATACCAAAATAATCAATAAAGAGAAGAAATGAGCTCCATAGAAGAACAGATTGCCTTGATAGAACGTGGTGCGGTTGACTGCATTTCCAGAGAGGAGCTGCTGGAAAAACTTAAAAAATCAGCGAAGACCGGCATCCCTCTGAAGATCAAGGCAGGTTTTGATCCGACAGCGCCTGATCTGCATCTCGGCCATACGGTTTTACTGCAGAAACTCAAGCATTTTCAAGACCTGGGGCATGAGGTTCAGTTTCTCATCGGTGATTTTACCGGGATGATAGGTGATCCGACCGGCAAATCCGAGACCAGGAAAGCGCTCACCCAGGAGGATGTCGCCAGGAACGCGGAAACCTATAAGGAACAGGTTTTTAAAATACTTGATCCTGAAAAAACCAAGATAGTTTTCAACAGTACCTGGCTCGGCAAGCTGAGCTCCTTCGAAATGATTCGTCTGGCATCAGAGCTGACCGTGGCCCGCATGCTGGAAAGAGAAGATTTCAGAAATCGCTTTGATACCGGGAAACCAATCTCGATTCATGAGTTTCTCTATCCGTTGATTCAAGGGTATGATTCCGTGGCCATGGAGGCCGATGTCGAGCTTGGCGGCACGGACCAGCTTTTTAATGTTCTCATGGGCCGGGATCTGCAGCGTTCCAGAGGTCAGGAACCACAGGTTGTCCTGACCATGCCTCTGCTGGAAGGATTGGATGGCGTCAATAAAATGAGCAAATCCCTGGGGAACTACATCGGTATTACCGAACCGGCCAATGATATCTACGGCAAGGTGCTTTCTATCTCGGATGAGCTTATGTTCCGCTATTACGAATTGCTCAGTGACTTGAGTGCGGCCGAAATTGAGGAACTGAAGCAGCGGATGGAAGGAGGTGACATTCACCCTAAAGAGGTGAAAAAGCAGCTGGCGCGGGAATTGACGGCACGGTTTCATTCCGAAGGCGAGGCTCGCCGGGCGGAGGAAAATTTTGAGAAGGTATTTCAGCAGAAAGGATTGCCCGATGAAATTCCGGAAGTACATGTGACCAGCAGTGAACCGGTATGGCTGCCCCAGCTGCTGGTTGATGCTCAGCTTGTTAAATCGACTTCCGAAGGGCGGAGGATGGTAAAGCAGAACGCTGTTTCCCTAGATGGCGAAAAGATACAGGACATGAATATCAATGTTGAACCTGAGGGAGCGGTACTTCTCCGAGTCGGCAAGAGAAGGTTTTGTAGAATTCTTTTTCAGTGATATACCTTTATTCTTGCCTGAAGGCCCCATGGAGTCATGATGGAGTGGCCGGTTGTCAGCATCATGAGAAGATGATTGATTTCAGTTGATGGAATCTTCCTCCTGCAGCTTGTTGTTCTTCCGGCAGTCACTGCAGATCCCTGAGAACTCGATGTGGTGCCCGAGAATCTGATAATTGGTTGCCACAGCGGCCCCCTCATTTATATGATGCTGGACGGGAATATCAATATCATCTACTTTGTCACAGCAATTGCAGCGAATATGGTAATGGCATTCAGTAGTTGCATCGAAACGCTTCTGTGTCCCACCAACTTCAAGTTTGAGAATAATTCCGCTTTCGGCCATAAGCTCCAGGTTTCTGTAGACAGTGCCCAGGCCAATGCGCGGCAGTCTTTTTCTTACCATATCGTAGACTTCATTTGCCGTAGGGTGTGAGGTGACTTTGTTCAGCTCTTCCAGGATGATCTGCCTTTGTGTGGTGAGTCGCATATTGGGTAAATGGTCCATAGAATTTCTTCCTGCTTCTGATTGGCTGTTTCATCCGGAAGTAATCATGTGTGTTTATCTAAGGCTGGATTTGAACGCTGATTCATGTGATAATCACAAATGATATTGCTCCGTCAGTTTTCAGCCCTTGAGATAAAAAACCGAGTGTTTCCAGATAAAGGTGGGAATAGTAATAAGCTTTATCACATGGCATAGTATATCAAAAAGTGGAAATTTCAACCATAAATTTGAGTCTCCGTCCGAAAGTCAGCGATGCTGCCAACAGTGATCCCTCTGATATTACCGAATTAGTTTATTGCAGGTATGGATTGAAATAGCCGAAGCCAAGAGAGGGAAAGCTTTTGTGCAACGCATCTCTCCACGCCCGAATTCCCATGGTTTGCGCCTCACCAGGAAAGCTGATGCAGCGCAGATACCATAAGGGATCCATATTCAGGTTGCGCAGTTGGATAAGGTCTGGTGAGCAGCGCTCAATCAGTCTGCTTAAGGCATCGAATTCAGTGACAGAATCGGTGAATCCCGGGAGGATAAAGTAATTGAGGGAGACGAATTTTCCGGCATCCTTCATGATTTTTATTGAGAGTTCAACGTCCTCATACCTGTAATTAGAAGGTCGATAGTATGATGTATAGTATATTTCCTGGGCAGAATTCAGGCTGACCCGAAGGCTGTCAAGGCCGCTTTGCGCCAATACTTTAACCTTTGCGGGAAGACTGGCGTTGGAATTCAGGTTAATTGTGCCGCTACTCGTGGAGTTGCGTATTTTGCGGATAGCCTTTTCAATCGTTTCCGCCTGAAGAAGCGGTTCCCCTTCACATCCCTGGCCAAAGCTGACGATTGGCCGTTCCGCCTTTTTGATATGTTCCACGGCAAGTTCGTGGATTTCAGCGGCAGTGGGAACAAAGCGGATGCGTTCCTGGGTAGAGGGACAGCAGCCGGACGGCTGCAGTGAAATACAGCCGATGCAGTGGGCGTTGCAGGTGGGGGACGTCGGCAGGGGAGCCTCCCAACGTCCCAGAAAATAGTTGCGTGCCGCTGGGCAGGCATAGGTTAAACAACATTTACCCAAGTGCTGTATTAATCTATTATCAGGGTACTGCGCCATCAGTTTTGGTGTCTTTTTATTCAGGACCGACTGTTTGAACTGCCCTGCGTCCTGGCGTATATCGCTGTCGCTTCGAAATCCGCTGACCCAGAATCTGCCGTCATACCAGCCTACTGCCGTGTAGGCGAAGAGGGGCAATGGTTCCAGGTTTTCCTGCTTTTCCCGAAAGGCGCTGTTGAGGATAGCTGTATGTGCCGGCGCCATGAACGCGGCAACCGCTTGTATTCCAAGATCGGCATCAAAAGGATTTTCTTCAAGCAGTAGCGGCTCACCGGTTTGAGGATCGATACCGACAGGGAGGCGATCCGGCAGGAGAAATAGTTCGCTGCCTTCGGGAAGAGGTATTAAATCTTCTAAGGCAGGAGACAAGAAGCGACCATTGCTCATGCCAGCCATGGCAAGTGGGGAAAAATCGGAGATATTTCCTTTTCCGTCTGCAAAAACAAGAAAAGGAGAGACGGCAGGATGCATATTAGATGGTTGTCCGAGAATAGGCATTTTTTCTCAGATCAGGTGCGAACTTGTAAGAATCCGGGGCCACTTTGAAAAATAAGCACAGCTATGTATTTGACATTGCGAGTATTGTTTTTATAAAATAACTCGGAGGCGGAAAAAAAGGGCATTCTTGGACAGCCTCCTAGGGACGTAAGACCTTAAGTACTGAATCAAGTGATCTGTAAATATCGAGATCTTCACCGAAAATATCCTGAATATCACCATGTTCAATGAGATCTTCAATAATAAATTGAGTCAGATAGAGACTTACTATATTGGGATCCTGAACCAGCGTCCTGACGGGGGCAAGTTTAAGTTGCAGATCGAAATCCTCAAGGTCGACAAGCTTGCGCAGTTGTTTCTCAAAGACTTTCTGGATAGACTCGACTGATGTTGTTTCAATATTTTTTCGATCAATAAGACGCTGTACGATTTTGGTGGCAAGTGTTTCCGAATTATCCCTCGCCAGAATGAACATCTTGCGCCTTTCCTGTTCCCGCTTCCTGTCGATTGCCCGAATTGTTTTATCTGTGGTGCGTGTATGACTGACGTGTGCTTTTGCCATGTATATCTCCTCCTGAGGTTGCCGAGCTCCATTTTTGTTCGGTTACCTAGCAGATTGTTAAAATTATTTCTTCAAAATCATTCTATACCGATCGAAAAATTATCACTACAATAAAGTTGAACCCAGGAGTTCATTTTTCCTGAAGTTCCTGACAGCTTCTCCATTGATGTCGTTGCTAGAATCATTGAATTTGGTATCCAGCAATTTAAGAGTTTCGTGGCAACTTTTTACGAAACCAACAAAATTGGTACGTTCACTAACAGAAATCAGATACCTTTGTCCAGAAAAACCAGGAAGTGATATTGCAAAATGTTTCTCGGTAAAGATAATCTGCCTGGACAGAGAATTTTACGTAAGAGGTACTCAATATATCGGGGACCGTGCTTTTTTTAAAAAAAGAGTTACGGCAATGTCCAACACGGCTGATCTGCTGCTCAATAAAAAAATCCTTCGGTGAGCCATTGTAATTTTTTAAGGTATGAGTACTATATAGCCTGTTTAAAACTTAATATACTCAAATTACAAGAGAATGGTGGTATTGCGGGTTGAATGAAGCGGTAAGTTGTCCATCGTGGACGATTCAGTTTTTTTGAAATTCCTAATATGATCTTTTATTTAGAGTGATCGAGGTAGACGGTATTATATTTAGAAAAGTCCAAACGGAAAATAGTACTTGAAATTAGTACGTTTTCTTTTATATTTAGTGGGCTGAAGGCCGCTCACTAATCTGCTGACTGATCTGAAAAATAATGCTACAGCAAGTTAATCGGCTTGGTTGATTTTGTTCATATATTACTAAGCAAACGGAGGTTTTAACTATGACAAACAGGATTCAGGTGTTGCTGCTCGCTGGTGTGGTTTTTTCTTTTCTTACTCTTTCAGGTTGTGGATCGGATAGCCGTACCGGCGAAGAGCTTGCTCCAACAGATCCGGAAAGCCAGGTCATGGGCCAACCGGAATCGCTGGATTCCCCGGAGAATCCTACCATTTCCGAAGGACGTACATCCGCTCCTATGCTGCCGGTCTATTTTGATTTTGATGATTCCAGCATCCGGGACGATCAAGTGGACAGAATAGTGACTAATGGTGATTTCATGAAGGAAAACAATGAAGTCAGCGTCCGCATAGAAGGTAACACCGATCCCCGTGGTACCAATGAGTATAATATGGCCTTGGGTGAACGCCGTGCACTCAGTGCCAAAAATTATCTGCAAAACCTCGGTATTGATGAGAACAGATTGACCACCATTAGTTACGGCGAGGAAAGAATTCTTCTTCATGGTCATGATGAACTTTCCTATGCCCAGAACAGAAGAGATGATTTTGTTATAATCGAGTAAATTATAGTTCTTTAGATCCAATAACATATGAGCTGCTGAACAGGCAGACATGCCAGGGAGTGAGCTGCAATACGATATTTTTTTTGAAAAATAACGGAAAGCTCCCTGGAAGCGTATAATTTGATTGGATCTGAAGAAAAAAAATAGCTTGATGAAGTTAAAAAAAAGTAGAGCAAAGCCGGAGATAAATATGTGCCTTAAGTATCTGAAAATTCTTGTTGTTTGTCTTTCCTTAAGCCTCTGTACCAGCTTGGGTGCTCTTGCTGCCCAAGGTGATGCTTTAAAAGTTGGGATAATGAATGTCCAGAAGGTTCTGGTTCAATCAGAGCCCGGTTTAAAGGCGAAAGCGGTTTTTGAGAAGAAAAAGAGCGAGCTGGAGGCTGCCTTCAGAGGGGACCAGCAAGAGTTGGAGAAACTTCAGGAAGAGATAGAGAAGAAGAGTTCTGTCTGGAGTAAGGAAAAGAAGGAAGAACAAATTCTTGAGTTTAACAGAAAGCGCCGTGACCTGCAGACCAAAACCGAAGATGCCGGCATGGAAATGAAAAGACTGCAGGACAAAGAGCTTGAACCCATTATTAAAGTGCTTGAGGGTGTTGTCGATACATACGGTGACAAAAATGGCTACTCCATGATCCTGGATTCCAAGAATGGTGTTATTTTTTATAATAAAGACCTGGATATCAGTGACGCTCTTATCGAAGAGCTGAATAAGGCTATGAAATAGTAGATGACCTCTGACAGAGGTCAGCTCAGAGAATCGCCAACAGAAAACGATGCCGGAGAGTTTCTCCGGCATCGTTTTGTTGTTTCGAGGTGATTATTCAGCAGGATCCTATCTGAACAGTTACCGTTCATGGTAAACTGCTGGTTTTTAGCTCATTGCTGATAGTTTCGTTTCGAGCAGGGAAAACCATGTTTAGCCCTTTCTCCTGGAAGACTGTCAGAAAAAAAAGAAAAACGAATAATGAATGTATCTGATAACTGTGAATTGTTCTCTATACGAAGATACATATCCCATTTGGACATCGGATTATGATGGCTTACCTTTCTCCGGGCTTATATCTTCTCTCCATCGGGAGTTTTAATATTGCCACTTAACGATATTATAAATAACTGCAGGTATAACTGATGACAGTGAAAAGCATGACCGGCTTCGGCCGGGGAGAGTCTGAGAAAAGCGGAAGGGTCTGGACTACTGAAATCCGCTGTGTCAACAACCGCTTTCTTGACGTTAAAATCAAGCTACCGCGCGGGTATACTGCCCTGGAAGAGAGAATACGCAAAAAAGTTGCTGACTATCACCAGCGCGGCAGAGTAGACCTCGTCCTCAATGTTCAGGGAGATTTTTCCGATCTGCAGAAACTCTCCGTCAATGCCGCACTTGCTGCATCCTATAGGGAGACTCTGGCGCAAATGGCCAAAGAACTCAAGATTAAGGATGATACTACCCTTTCTCAGCTTGCCTCATATCCCGATGTTCTGGTCAGGGAACAGCAGAGCGAGGACCTTGAGAGTGTCTGGGTAGTCATTGAGCAGGCCGTGACTGAAGCACTTCAGGGATGTGAGGAGATGCGAAAGCAGGAAGGGGAGAGTCTTCGCGCCGATTTACAAAAAAGGATTGGAGCTTTTGTTGCCGACATCGCCAGAATCGAGATAATAGTACCGACATTGGTTGAAAAAAGGGAACAGAGTCTGCGTCAACGACTGGAAAAACTGCTGGCAAATGTTGACCTTGATCCTCTGCGTTTAAGTCAGGAAGTGGCGATAATGGCGGATAAGACAGACGTCACCGAGGAGTTGGTCAGACTGCGTAGCCATATTGATCAGTTCGAAAGATTTCTTAAAGAAAACGGCAGTGTCGGGAGAAAGCTGGATTTTCTTATCCAGGAATTTTTACGTGAGGTCAATACCCTGGGATCGAAAATCAACGATGCTGAAACGGCGCACCTCACCGTCGACCTG
This sequence comes from Desulfopila inferna, assembly GCF_016919005.1. Classification (NCBI taxonomy): domain Bacteria; kingdom Pseudomonadati; phylum Thermodesulfobacteriota; class Desulfobulbia; order Desulfobulbales; family Desulfocapsaceae; genus Desulfopila; species Desulfopila inferna. Next base: position 62,926 of record NZ_JAFFQE010000005.1, on the reverse strand, counting down.
AAAAGCGAACTTGAAAAGATACGTGAACAGGTCCAGAATATAGAATAAGGACTGTGAGAGAGAAAGATATGCAATTGCTGAATGTGGGATATGGGAACACGGTCATGGCCGACAGAATCGTTGCGGTTATCAACACAGGTTCTTCGCCTGCCCGTAAGCTCAAGGAGCTCGCCAAGAAAAATGGAAAATTGCTGGATGTGACCGAAGGGAGACGTACCCGTTCAATCATCATCATGGATTCCGATCATATCGTTCTCTCTTCCGTGCAGACGGAAACTATCGGTCAGCGCATGCTGGCGCTGCAAACCCGTTATCATCTCGAGGACCTTGTTACTGCGCATAAACAAAAGGTATCAGCTTAGTCATGAACGTTGGAAAACTTTTTATATTGTCCGCTCCTTCAGGGACCGGAAAATCCACCATCCTGAAAAAAGTGATGAATGATCTGGAGGGCGTAGCCTTTTCCATTTCCCATACTACGCGGGAGCCGCGCAAGGGTGAAAAAGATGGGGTGGACTACCATTTTATTGATCGCAGCGTTTTCATGTCCATGAAGGAGAAAGGGGATTTTCTCGAAGACGCCAATGTCCATGGAAACCTCTATGGCACAAGCAGGCGAGGGGTCGAGGAGCAGAGAGCGGCAGGTCTGGATGTGATTCTGGATATTGACGTTCAGGGTGCCGGGATCATTCGTGAATCCGGGGAAAGCGAAGCGCTGTATATTTTTCTTGCTCCGCCGAGCCTTGAGGAGCTGGAAAGACGCCTTCGCGGAAGGGGACTTGATGATGATGAGACTATTATCACGCGCCTTAAAAACGCTCGCCGGGAAATGCAGGCCATTAATGAATTTGAGTATGTCATCATCAATGAAAAAATAGATGAGGCCGCGCGGATGTTTGAAGCTGTCATTCTTGCTCAGAGGTCGAGAGATCGCCGGCATATCACCGGATCACCTTTACCTTATACGACGTGGTGCTCATGAAAAATCAACGATCCCGGCAAGCAGGCGCAGGCGATAGAGAGAGGCGGTTAACGCTCAGCGATGATCTTATCTGGGGAATTCATCCGGTCTTTGAGGCACTTCAGGAGGAACCAGAGCGGATTGCCGAGTTGATACTGGTCAAGGAGAAGCGGGGAACAAAATGGGAAGAGATAATTGAAAGTGCACGTCTCCATGGGATTAAGCTTTCCTTCGTTTCAACACTCAAGCTTGCCGGTGAAAACAGCTCACAGATTCGTCATCAGGGAATTGTTGCCAGAATGAGCCATACACCATTACTGCCCTTTGCAGAACTGGTGGAAAAATTCAGGAAAATGGTGAGTCGGGGTGAGCGGCCCAGACTGCTGGCCTGTGACACTCTGCAGGATCCTCACAATCTGGGAGCCATCATCCGCTCAGCCCATGCATCGGGTGTGGCCGGTGTCGTGATAACCCGGGAGAAATCTGCGCCACTCGGCGGCATAGCGGCAAAATCGTCGGCCGGGGCCATATCTCATATCGATATCTGTCAGGTGACAAATCTGGCCACAGCACTGCAGCAGCTGAAAGACGCCGGTGCCTGGGTATTTGGGGCAGTTAAGGAGAGCGAGTCGCAGTCGCTTTATCAAACAGATCTGTGCCTGCCCGCCTGTATTGTCGTAGGTGGCGAGGGCAAAGGTATCCGGCCGCTGGTGCGAAAACAATGTGATCTCCTGATCGCCATCCCCATGATCGGCCGGCTTGATTCACTTAACTCATCCGTTGCCGCTGCTGTTATCATGTTTGAAGCGATGCGTCAGAATATGGCCAAGAAGTAACGCGGTTCGAAAGCCGGCAAGAGCCCTCTTATTTTCTTATTTCTTTTTTTCCTCGAGTTTCGCCTTGAGAAGAGCTCCCAGGCTACCTGTATCCGCATCATTCTTCTTGCTGCCCGCTTTATATTTCGTATATTCCTGCCTTTCGATCTCCGCCTCGTCCTCCGGCGTCTGGTAATCCGAAGGCGTAAGGCTTATTCGTTTTTCATCCTCATCAATTCCCTCAATGATCACCTCGATATCTTGCCCTTCCTCAAGAACCTCCCGGGGATGGTTGATTCTGCGACCGCCGCCAAGTTTGGAGATGTGGAGCAGGCCATCTACTCCCTCAACCAAGGTAACAAAAGCGCCAAACTGGGCGAGGCGGGAAACCTTTGCCTGGATTTTTGAGCCGACCGGGAAATTCTTGATGAAATTGTCCCATGGGTCTTCCAGGGTCTCTTTCAGGCTCAGGGAAATACGATCTTTTTCCCAGTCGATGCTTTTGATCATAACATTGACTTGCTGGCCTACTGAAAAATGATCGTCGATGTTCTCCACTCTGCTCCAGCCGACCTCGGAGATGGGAATGAGGCCGTCGACCCCGCCGATATCGGCAAAGGCACCGAAATCTCTAATCGAGGTGATAGTGGCCTGGACGATCTGTCCCTCCTCAAGGGTTTCCCGGAGTGCCGCTTTCTGCCGCTCCCTCTCTTCTTCCTGAACGGCGCGGGCGGAAACTACCAGATTGCGTCCATTCTCTTCAAAACGCGTGATAAGAAAAGTCATGCGGGTATCGAGATAAGCAGCGGCCGCATCTTCAACCCGGCGTAGTCCCATCTGAGAATAAGGACAGAAAGCTCGGGCATTGCCGGATAAAGTGATTTCAAAACCACCTTTTATCTCCGCCTTAACATATCCTTCAACGGGGATATGGTTTCGCCAGGCCTCTTCAAGATGGGCCAGGCTGGCGCCTGAGCCGAGCCTGGTGGTGAAGACCTGCTCCGATTTTTTGGCCTGAAGAAAATAAACTTCGACGGTATCGCCGGGCTGAACAGTGATGTTGCCTTCTTCATCGGTCAGCTCGGCAGCTTCGAGAATTCCTTCGCTTTTTCCGCCTACATCAAGAAAAATATTCTCTCCGCTCACTCCGGCAACAACGGCTTTGACTTTTTCTCCGGGGGAGAGCTTTTTCAGATTCCTGCTTTCTTCTGATTTAAAGAGCTCTTCAAAGCTGTCACTAAAATTTTCCATTGTTTTTTACCCGATAGATTTTTTTCTATTGAAGCTAATGCGAGCGAATCGCAAGAGCCAGAAATTGTTTATTTTCCTGATAAAGAAGCTGTTTTTTACTGAGGTCATCGAAAAAATTCAAGAGGGTTTTCCGCGGCAGTTCCGGAAACTGCCGGGTAATTTCATCTAAATTTCGTATCACTCGGCAGAAAAGATAAATCTTGCGGGACTTTCCCCGCAGTCGGTGGAGCAGTGGCGCTTCCTCGGAACGAACCTGCCTGATGACAAGAAACGAGCCTCCATCCCGGTAACTTAAGAGAGGGGAATCTTTACAGCGTTTTTTGTGGACATCCTGCCATTTCCGGATCATCTCCCGCACCGGTTGCCACCGCATGCGCTGAATTGATTTATCACCACGATAATCTTTTATAAGCAGATCCATTTTCTCCATTATCGCTGAAGGAAAGAGCTCGTTGTAATGGGCATGTGCAGTTACGGCACGGATGGAGAATTCCGAGGGATTTATGTCTATAGCAGAGCCCGAGCCCAGAAAAAACGTCGCTGCGGAAAGTGGGTGAAAGGGTAGGGCGTACTCAAGATTTGCAAGGGTCTCAGCTGCTTCTTGTTCTGATGAACCCGGAAATTCAACGATCAGATTACCATCCAGGGTTATTGAGTTTTCCGCACAGTGCTTCATCACTGCCAGATTCTCGATAACCGTGGTACCCTTGTTCATTTTCGCCAGCAGGGAGTTGGAAAAAGATTCGATTCCCACCTGGACCGTGGTAAGTCCGCCGCTGCGATACAGTGAAAGTTTTTGCGGATCCTTAATCGCTCGAATCTCGGCAAAAAAATGCAGATCGATATCCCATTTCCGAATGGTGGAAAAAAATATATCAGTTTCCGAAACAGGCAGGGCATTGTCGCAGAAAGTAAAATCAAGAGAGTGGAGCCGGTCATGCAGCTGCTTTACCTCAGAGCTCATTTTAGCTGCAGATTTACGACGATAGCCATGCCATTGCAGGTTGAGATTGCAGAAAGTGCAGTGCCGCCACCAGCACCCTCTGGAGAATTCTATCGGCAGCACCGGACTGAAGGGTTTGCCGGGAAAGACATGTTCAAGTTCATTAAAATAGGGATGGTAATCAGGTGTTGGCAAGGTATTCAAATCAGCGATGGCATTGGTTTTTCCGTCGGCTGCCGCAACACTCGTCTGCGAAGGCGGTGCATTGCCTTTTTCCAAGGCACGACAAAGATTCAGAAGTTTCTTTTCGCCTTCTCCTTTGATGACATAGTCTATCTGAGAAAAAGCACGGCTCATCGAATCTCCCATATTGCCGACGCAGGAGGAACCTCCGAAGACCACAGGAGTAGCAGGTGTTATCTCTTTGATCCTGACTGCCGCCGCCAGGGAAGCGAAGAGCTGACTGAAGCAGACACTGAAGCCGAGGAGCCGGTAACCCTTAAATTCGGTTGATCTGGTCCATTCATTCAGCTGGTTCTCCAGTGAATTGTAAATGGCATCGAACTTCCCGGCGATTTCGGGATTGTCTGCACAGCTCCTGTGGAAAAGCCTGGCGGCCTGCTCGCGCCTTTCCGGAAAAAGAATGGCGGCATAGATGGCTTCACCTGACCAGCTGTTTTTAGAAAGATAGGTATAGATATCAGTTCCAATATGTTTGGCAGTGGAGAGATAGGGATGAAAACAGTCAACAGCGATATCGCTGTTATTTTCAATATAGGCCTTCAGCGCCCCCAGTTGCACGGATGGTCGGTTAAATAAGGACCAGGGCATGGAGATCAGGGCTATAGTCGAGGATGTGTCGCTGACGGCCATCTTACTGGTGGATGATTTCGGTGCCTTCCGGTGGGGTGAACTGAAAGAAATCCTCATCAATCAGCTTACCGCTTGCGGTGAGACTGTTTTCTTTGATATTGCTGAGATTCAGCAGGGTGACGGTATCGAAAGTGTCCCTGATTTCAATCCGCTTAATTTGAGTAGTATCCAAAAACCACAGGCGAATATCCTTGATCTGCGACCTGGTTTCCCGGGGAACGAGCAGTATTGACGCATAATCGTTTATCTCCGAGGTCTCCTCAAGCTCGGGTCCTTCCTTGACGATAAAGTCATGGTGCAGATCGCTTTGTCCGGTGAAAAAGGAATAGGTTATATCCTGCTGCAGGGTATCTGCAGGGGCAACAATCATCTGGTTGAGGTTTGAAAAATACATGATCAGAGTGGTACCATCGCTCAGTATTACCTGGCTATCGGGGGTCTGGTAATTCCAGCGCACTTTTGCACCTTCATCGGTCTTGGCAAAGTAAGCCTGTCCACTGGCCTGGCGGGGGCGACCGCTCATTTGTCCCATGGTGCGCTGAGTGAAGGTGAAGCTCAGGCTGTCGAGGGAACTGAGGTGTTCAGCCAATTGCTGTGCGATTTGCAGCGGTTTCTCATCCTCTGTTGCGGAAAGGGCGGAAGGCATCCAGACGAGTGACATACAAGAGAAGAAGAAACAGACCCAGCTGAGCTGGATAACAACCTTTAGACCGATTATTTTCTTGAAAAAAAACAAGGATACCTTCTGTAACGTACTAAATATGCTGAGCGAAATATTTTTCATGGTGATAACAATTCCACGGGGCGGCCGAATATTGTTGAGGCGATTACACGGGCGGATTCGGTAATATCCGAGAGATATATGCGGTGTTCCACAATACCTTTCTCTTCCGGAGAATCCGGTAAGGACAAAAGTTGATCCCGCAGGGAATACGCAACCTCGACAGAGGAGTCGATGAGGGTGACCCTTTTACCAGAGCGCGCCTGAATCAGGGGCTTGAGCATCGGATAATGCGTGCATCCCAGAATAAGAGTGTCGATCCGTTTATCCTTAAGTGGATGGAGATAACGGCGAATGATCATCTTGGTCTCCTGTCTGGTGGTCCATCCTTCTTCAACGAGGGGCACAAGCAGAGGGCAGGGAACTGAAAATACTTTGTAGTCGGGATTCAAACTGCCGATGCTTTGCTCGTATATACCGCTGTTAATAGTGGCCCGCGTACCTATGATGCCAATCCTGCCTGAAACGGAGACAGCCACGGCTTTTGCCGCTGCCGGTCCGATGACCTCGAGCACAGGAACATCAAATTCAGCTCGCAGGCTATTTGTAGCGACACTTGAAGCGGAGTTGCAGCCGATAACAATGAGCTTTGCCCCGTTTTCAAGAAGAAATTCAGCATTGCGCAGGGAATAGTCAATGATGACTTCCGCGCTTTTTGTTCCGTAGGGTGTTCTGGCGGTGTCACCGAAGTAGAGAAGCGAACGGTTCGGCAATAATGATTCTATTGCCCGGGCTACCGTCAACCCTCCTATGCCGGAGTCAAATATTCCTATCATAGGGGTTACGTCTGAAATATCAAAGTAGTTGTATTATGGTTTTTTATTAAAACTATTCGGCAGAAGATTGACCAACAACGAGGCGACTATCACTCTTCTCAACCAAACAGGGATATACCAGAACCGGACAGGAACGACAAGAACGATTTCTAACCCAGCTGGGCTGGATAAGAAACCTTTAGACAGATTATTTTCTTGCACAAAAACAAGAAAGTAATCTGTGAGTCTCTAAAAGCCAAGAGCTTGATTAAGTAAGCCCCCGTAAGGGCTTAACCTCGGGCGTTGGGGAACCCCGATTTCCGGCATTGCCGGTTTTCAGTAACACCATAGGTTTTTAGCCTGCTCCGCTGAGTCGTGCCCGAATCCTGTAATATCCTTCCCGGGCGGTAAACAAAGATGTCCTAAAAGAGAATATCACAGCGATTTAGCTTATTGACAGAAGGCCGCTATGGTATTATTTTGGGAAAGGATTTTCCCTGGTCCACCACTAGGAGTGTATGCGAGAACAGGTACTTTTCCTCAGATTGGGTACAGGAAACCAAGTCGCAGCCATATAGTTGAACTGGTGTATCCTCAGTAGCTGGTCTGGATGATTTTTTACCGATATCCGTGCCGGGCGAGGAAGTTTTATGCACGTATCAAATGAGTACTAGTGAACACCTTGATTCAACTAAAAAATCGTGTATCATCAGGCAGTGGCTGATCCAATAATAGTTATTTTGAAAAAAATATAATAGTTGCAATGGAGTAGAGTAATGCCGGTATATGAATATGAATGCAGCAAATGTGAAAAAGTTTTCGAAGTACAACAGAGAATTGCAGATGATCCGATAAAAACCTGTCCCGACTGTCAGGGAGAAGTTAAAAAACTCGTGTCCATGAGTTCTTTCCAGTTGAAAGGTGGCGGATGGTATGCCGACGGTTATGCATCAGCCACAGCCAACAGCAGCAAAGCAACTGAAAAAGCGCCTGCTGCATGTGATACTGGAGGAGGATGTAAGGGCTGTCCCGCTGCCGCCGCTTCCAGTTGATCAGAATCTCTGCCCCCTCCTGAGATCCACCACTTCTTCGGGTTGTCGGGAAGAGGAGGAGGTGAAGAGCCTTAATAAAGCCGTTCAGGAAAGAATGGCCATTGCGTCGCCATAGGAATAAAACCTGTAGTCGCGGGCAATGGCCTCCCCATAGGATTCCAGAAGCTTCTCTCTGCCGCATAATGCGGAAACCAGAAAGAGAAGCGATGACTTGGGGAGATGGAAGTTGGTGATAAGATTGTCTATCACCGTGAACTTAAAGCCCGGGGTAATGTAAAGATCGCACCAGTCGGAGGTCTTTTGCACTCTACCTCTACCGCCGCTGGAAAACTCAAGAGCCCTGACGGTTGTCGTTCCCACCGCCCACACTTTGCCGCCGTTTTCTTTTGTCTTATTTATTCGCCCGGCTGTCTCCTCCGTTATGGAGACATATTCCCTGTGAATGAGGTGGTCTCTGATGGATTCCATGCGCACGGGGGCAAAAGTGCCATATCCGACGTGCAGAGTCAGGGACACTATTTCTACGCCTTTCTCCTTGAGTTCGGCAAGGATAGGCATTGTGAAATGTAAACCTGCAGTTGGTGCGGCCACGGCTCCGATGGAATCGGCATACACCGTCTGATAGCGGTTACGGTCATTCTTTGTAGAACCTGAAGGCCTTTCAATATATGGCGGCAAAGGAACGGAGCCGTACTGCAGGAGGACATCCATCAGCTCCGATTGTGCCGGAAAATTCAGAGCAATGCGCATCCTGCCGTTTTCCAGATGATCGATAATGGTGCAGCTCAGCATGTCATTGATAAGGATTTTTGAACCCCTGGCCGGCCGCTTCGAGCTTTTTATAAGGGCATCAGCCTCGGCGCAGCGGCAGGTTGAAGAGAGTGGTGTCGATGTCCTTTCCTGCGGCAGTTCAAGAAGAAAGACTTCTGCCTTGCCTCCGCTCTCCTTTCTGCCCTGCAGGCGGGCAGGAAAGACCTTGGTGTCGTTCACCACCAAAATGTCGCCTTGGTTGAAAAAGGCGGTGATTTCTGAAAACTGTTTGTGGTCAATGTGTCCGGTCTTCCTATCGAGAATCAGGAGCCTGGATCCGTCTCTTTGTGGGGATGGCTGCTGGGCGATGTTCTGCGCAGGCAGGGAATAATCATAGGATTCGAGTAGGAAATCATCTTGCATGGCGGATCAATAATGCTGTATGTAATAAGTTTATTTCTTCCCTTTATCCGGTTACAATAATCAGGAAAATCAGGAAAAGGCTGAAGTTGATAATTAAGACCCAGCTAAGCAGAAAAAAGAGGCGAAAGCCAGGGACCGACCGTATTACCATGATACTTGCCGTTGCTGCAACTGATTTCGAAATGGCACCTTTCCTCGCTGCCCGGGATGAGGCTCTCTGTACCAGCCTGGTCTGCGGGGCAGGGCCTGTGGAAAGCTGCCTGCAGCTTACCCGATTTCTGGAGAAAAACGGAGATGCTGTCTCTCTTGTCTTCAACTTTGGGGTGGCTGGCGCCTACAGGGACGGCCGGCATGGACCTGCCCTTCTTGATATTTGTCTCGCCACAACGGAGGTTTTCGGAGATCTGGGCATATGTTTTCCTCGAAGGATAGATGACTTGCCGCGGGAGTTAACCGGTAATACACATTTTCAACTGGACCGGAGCATACGGGAACGTACCTCAGCGCTATTGGTAGAAAATGGAATAAATCCCTTTGCGGGTAATTTTATTACCGTAAGCTGTGCCAGTGGCACATCCCGGCGGGGGGAGATGCTGCGCCGCAAATACCATGGTCTCTGCGAAAATATGGAGGGTGCGGCCATTGCCCGTGTTTGTGTCGATTTTGAGATACCCCTGCTGCAGGTAAGGTGTATTTCCAATTATGTCGAAGATAGAGATACTACGCGATGGCGTCTTCGACAGGCTTGTGAAAATAGCGGCAAGACCGCGGCGTTATTAGTAAGGGAGTTACGTTAATATGGATGCAGTCAGCCTGGGGTTTTCCCCATGTCCCAATGACACCTTCATCTTTCATGCGCTGGTGCACGGACTTGTTGATACCGATATACTCTTTCATCCCCCTCTTCTTGAGGACGTGGAAACCCTGAACAGCCGTGCCATGAACGGAGAACTCGATGTCACCAAACTCTCCTTTCATGCGCTGGGCCATGTCCTGGATGATTATTGCCTGCTTCAGGCGGGTAGCGCCCTGGGCAGAGGCTGTGGACCCCTTCTTATCGCTTCCGGCCCGGTTGACCTCTCTCAAGGAGCTGCACTGAAAATTGCAATACCGGGTAAATGGACTACTGCTTCGCTGCTTTTCCGGATGTTTGCTCCGCAATGCACTTCGCTGGTTGAAATGAGGTTTGAGCAAATTATGGAAGAGGTTGCCGCGGGCAGCGTAGATGCCGGAGTGATAATCCATGAAAGCAGATTCACCTATAGGGAAAAGGGATTGATGTGCCTGCAGGATCTCGGCCAATGGTGGGAGAAAATTTCGGGGCGTGCCATTCCTCTGGGTTGTATCGCCGCCAAACGGAGTCTTGGCATGAAGAAGATTGAAAAGATAAACCAGGCAATCAGGCAAAGTCTGGTGCAGGCCTATGAACATCCGGGTAAATCTCTCCCCTATATCCGTCAGCATTCCCAGGAAATCGATGAAAAGGTAGTGCAGGAGCATATTGGATTATATGTAAATACATATTCGCTGGAACTGGGTGACGAGGGTCTGGAAGCTGTAGAGACCTTTTTGGCGCGGGGAAGACAGGCGGGGATTCTGCCGCAGAATAATATGCCGTTAACAATGATTGAATAATATGCGTACACCGCATGCTGAAAAAAGAAATATGACGCCTGTCGTGACCCTGTCGGGTGGGGATCCGGAGAGAAAAGCTACGCTCCTGCATGATCTGCTGAAGAACCTTGAAAAAAGACTTATCAGGGCTCTGCTCGTTTCCACAGATGAGGGAACGGCAGGTATATTACATAGAGTACCTGCCGCATGCTGCTCTGATATTCTTTTTTTAGCGGAGTGCGGTATACCAAGCTGTACCGGAGATCATGCCGTTCATTCCATGGTTACATCCCGCTATGGTGATTACGATCTCATTTTACTTTCAAGAAAAGAACAACCCGGTTCAGATAAAACCGAGGTGCTGACGGGCCCGACTGGGCAGGAACACCTGATGCTAAGTCACCGCCTTGGCGATGAGTGCGCTGCGCTTGTCCATGGTATTCAAACCCTGCTCGATCAGTGGACAGCGTCAACTCCTGTATGGGGCTGTGTCCTCATAGGAGGACACAGCTCAAGAATGGGACGGCCGAAGCACTTAATTACCAATAGTGAAGGGATCACCTGGGCGGAGATACTGTGTACCCGGCTGGCGGAGCATACCCAAGAGGTTGTTCTTGCGGGCAGGGGAGAGATTCCCCCTTCACTTGTGCATGTACCAAGACTGGCGGACATTCCTGAAGCCAAAGGACCACTTGCCGGCATACTAGCAGCTATGCGCTGGAATCCACGAGTTTCCTGGATTGTCTCCGCCTGCGATATGCCGCTGGTCGAGACGGAAGGTCTGCAGTGGCTGCTGCATACTCGCAAACCGGGAGTGTGGGGAGCCGTGCCGCGTCGTTGGCGGTCGGATCGCTTCGAGCCGCTGCTGGCCCATTATGATTTTCGCAGCAGGTACCTTTTTGAGATGATGCTGCAACAGGGCAAATCCAGGATCAGCGAAATTTGCGATCATGCTAAAATTTTAACCCCTGAGTTGCCGCGGAATCTGGCTGGTTCCTGGCGTAACTGCAACACGCCGGAGGATTTGGTCCGACTGGCTGCCGATCAATAAAAGAACAATATTTAAATAATTTCAGGGATAAGAAGACTGGAATGGAAAAGATTGACGCGACTCAAAGAATCCTGATTCCTCTGCTGAAGATAGCAGCAGTCTATGTCCTGCTGGTCATCGGTATAACCTTGATGCCCGAAAAGATCTCGCAGGAAATGGTCAGGGAGAACGGCCCGGTTGAGGTCCTTTCAGCGGCAGGGTATTTCCTGTTCTGTCTCTTTCTATTTTACTTTAATTATATAGGTGCTGTAAGGACAAGCTTTGCACCGGGATTCTTCATCCTACTTCTCGGCCTGCGTGAGCTGGATTTTCATGCGCGTTTCACCACCATGGGTATGTTCAAGAGCAGGTTCTTTGTCAGCCCGGAGGTTCCCGTGGTTGAGAAATTTCTGGTTACACTTTTCATCATTAGTCTGCTCGTCTACGGAATAATCTACCTTCGCAGATCATTGCCGGGATTCAAAAAAGATGTATTCAGGGCACGCCCTTATGCCGTTTCGGTAGCCTGTGCGATAGGCTGCACCCTTCTTAGCAAAGTGCTTGATGGCAATTCCATAATATTCAAGACCCTTTTGCCGATGCTGGAGAATCCGGCAACTTTTGCCCGTACGGTGGAGGAGTGCCTGGAGTTGTTTATTCCGATTCTTTTTATACATGCTCTTCTGTCGTATAGTCGGGAAAGTATGCAATGCCAGAGAGAAAGCCAAACCCTGGACCATTAACGGTATCCGTTCGTCGATGCCGCAGTTTCCAGAACCCCGAGCTTCAAGGTGTAGTCCTGAAGAAGAGTTTGTTCATACCAAATGAGCGAGGATCAGACCTGGATGAAATTCTGCCGAGGATAACAGGTTTTGAGAAATTTAATGATGGTAAGATCTTGCTTTTTTTCTTAATTATACTGAAATCATAATTTCAAGATTTGATCGACCGGGTGCAGGTAATCGATAGGTGAGTCCTTGTCGAAGTTCCGTAATATAAAAAAGAGTATTCCGCCTGGATAAAATTGCACTTGACCTAAACCGTTCTTTCCCTGTATATGTAGTGGCGTTTGGTGCATGAGGATTTTCCACCAAATCATGAGCTTGTGCCTCAAGCAAAATCGCTGCGATGAAGAATAAGGCCCAGAGATTTCTTTGATCACAGTGCCGAGCAGAAGTCGATTTTTTTTCTGTTCTCCCGTAATTTGTCGATAACATCCTGAATTTCAAGATATTTAATGTGACCAAGCATTGAATTGACAACAGAGCAAAAAAAATACCATTTACTATTTTCCTAACGCACCTGTATTATGGGAATAACCTCAAAGCAGGAACATACGCTGAAGAGGGAGAGCGACCGGCTGGAAGAGTTTCCGCCGCAGAGGTCTCGTAGCATCTTTGCTGCGTACCTTTGCGTAAAGGATACTTATGCAAGAGTTGTTGTATAGGACAAATGTGGCCTTGAAAAAGGGCTGAACTGTTCAACAAAAATGGAGAGGACAATATGAGAAAAACGAAAAAGCTGTTAGCCGCGCTATGCGGAGCCTCGTTGATGACCATGGGGGCCATCGGAGCGCAGGGCAAGACCCTGGTCTACTGTTCCGAGGGCAGCCCGGAAGGATTTAACCCGGCATTTTATACTGCCGGAACTACCTTTGATGCAACCTCCAGGCAAATTTTCAACAAGCTGGTGGAATTTGAAAGAGGAACAACCAAGATCGGTCCGGGTCTCGCCGAGAGTTGGGAGATTTCTGAAGACGGAACAAAGTATACCTTCCATCTGCGCAAAGGCGTGAAGTTTCATACCACCAAAGAATTTACTCCCAGCCGTGATTTCAATGCCGACGATGTCGTCTTCAGCTTCATGCGGCAGCTTGATCCCGATCACCCATTTCATAAGGTGTCAGCCGGCAGCTACGAATACTTTAACAGTATGTCGATGCAGGATCTTCTCCAGGAAGTCAATAAGGTAGATGATTATACAGTTGAGTTCATTCTCAGCAGACCGGAAGCCCCGATGATTGCCAATCTGGGCATGGATTTTGCCTCCATCCATTCCAAGGAATATGCCGATGCCATGATGGCAGCCGGAACGCCCGAAGTAATCGATAATAAACCGGTCGGTACCGGTCCTTTCCAACTGGTAGTTTATCAGAAAGACGCGGTTATCCGTTACAAGGCTCATCCTGAGTACTGGGCCGGAAAGGCTGCTATCGATGACCTTGTCTTTGCTATTACCCCCGACGCCTCGGTACGTTACCAGAAACTTAAAGCCGGGGAATGTCATGTAATGCCGTATCCCAATCCGGGTGATGTTGCAGCCATGCAAAAGGATGCGGAAATCAAGGTCCTTGAGCAGGAAGGCCTCAATGTCGGTTATCTCGCCTACAATACTCAAATGGCACCTTTTGATAATGTCAAGGTGCGCAAAGCTCTGAACAAGGCGATCAATAAGCAGGCGATAATTGACGTCATCTTCCAGGGCGCCGGCAAGATAGCCAAAAATCCTATTCCGCCGACCATCTGGTCCTATAATGAAGCGGTCGAGGATGACACCTACGAACCGGAAGTAGCCAAGAAGATGCTGGAAGAGGAAGGCGTCACCGATTTAAATATGAAAGTATGGGCTATGCCGGTGCAACGCCCATATAACCCCAATGCCCGTCGGATGGCGGAATTGATTCAGTCGGACATGGCGCAAATCGGTGTCGATGTCGAGATCGTTTCCTATGAATGGGGTGAATATCTCAAGCGCTCCAAAGACTTGGATCGTGATGGTGCGGTACTTTTGGGCTGGACCGGCGACAATGGAGATCCGGACAACTTTCTTGCCGTACTTCTCGGCTGTGACGGCGTCGAAGCCGCTAACCGCGCCCAGTGGTGCCATCAGCCCTTCGAAGACCTGATCCAGAAGGCCAAAGTGGTTTCCGATATCGACGAACGGACCAAGCTGTATGAAGAAGCGCAGGTTGTATTCAAGGAGCAGGCTCCATGGGCTACAATTGCCCACTCTGTTGTTTTCAAACCTGTTCGCAACGAGGTTGTCGATTTTAAAATCGATCCTTTCGGCGGACATATCTTCTATGGTGTAGATCTGAAGTAAGAGTCCCGGCCCGGGCGGCAAACGCCGCCCGGGCCTAGGCAATATGAATTTTATTTCCAGCCCAAGCAAGTTACATGTTCTCTTATATAATTAGAAAATTAGGCGTAATTATACCGACCTTTTTCGGCGTAACGCTGGTCGCTTTTATTTTTATACGACTGCTGCCCGGCGATCCCGTGCTGTTGATGGCGGGGGAGCGCGGCATGTCGGAAGAGCGCCATGCCATGCTGATGGCGGAATTCGGTTATGACAAACCGGTTATTATCCAGTACGGCAACTATCTTGTTGATCTGTTTTCCGGAGATTTCGGCACGTCCATCATTACCCGGCAACCGGTTTTAAAGGAATTTTTCACACTATTTCCAGCCACTATGGAACTTTCCTTCTGCGCCATTTTTCTGGCGGTCTTTCTGGGATTGCCGGCCGGCATGATTGCTGCAACCAAAAGAGGATCGTTCTTTGATCATACGGTTATGACGGGTGCATTGACCGGATATTCGATGCCCATATTCTGGTGGGGGCTGCTGCTTATCATTTTATTCTCCGGAATTTTAGGATGGACTCCTGTCTCCGGCAGAATTTCGCTTTTTTACTATGTTGAAGCAGTGACCGGGTTCATGCTTATTGACTCTCTGCTTTCCGGGCAGGAGGGAGCATTTATCTCGGCGCTTTCCCACTTGATCCTGCCCTCCATTGTCCTGGCAACTATCCCTCTGGCCGTGATAGCACGGCAGACCAGATCGGCAATGCTCGAGGTGCTCAGCGAAGACTACGTCCGTACGGCCAGAGCCAAAGGTCTGGGGCCCGGACGGGTAATCGGGTTGCATGCACTGCGCAATGCCATGATCCCTGTAATTACGGTGATCGGATTACAGGTAGGGGTGCTTTTTGCCGGGGCCATTCTTACCGAAACTATTTTTTCCTGGCCCGGCATCGGCAAGTGGATGGTCGATTCCATCTTTAGACGCGATTATCCTTCGGTGCAGGGGGGACTGTTGCTTATCGCCGCCATTGTCATGATTGTCAATCTGGTGGTCGATTTGCTCTACGGCCTCATCAACCCACAAATCAGACATACGGATTAAGCATGGATGAAGTATTAGCGGCGCAGCAGATAGTAGATACACGGCCAACCGGCAGAATTGCTCTACTGCGCGAATTCTGGTCATATTTCAGTGAGAACAAGGGTGCCGTTGCCGGTCTTTTTTTCTTCATCGCCATTATTCTGGTGGCAATTTTTGCGGACTTTTTCGCCCCTCATGCACCTAATCAACAATTCCGTGATGCCCTGCTGCAGCCTCCTTTCTGGCAAAACGGCGGCAATTTTCTTTTCCCTTTGGGAACAGACGCCGTTGGTCGGGACATTCTGTCCCGTTTGATTTTCGGGGCCAGGTTTTCATTGTTCATAGGGTGCGTCGTGGTTTCCCTTTCCCTTGTTGTCGGTGTTATTCTCGGACTTGCAGCCGGATATTTCAGAGGGAGGGTCGATACCTTTATCATGCGCATCATGGATGTGGTCCTGGCATTTCCCAGCCTTCTGCTGGCATTGGTATTAGTAGCTATCCTCGGCCCCAGCTTGATCAATGCGATGATTGCCATCGCCATCGTTCAGCAGCCTCATTATGTGCGGCTGACAAGGGCGGCGGTGATGTCCGAAATGACAAAGGATTATGTCACCGCCTCCCGAATCGTCGGGGTGAAGACGCTGAGGCTGATGTTCATTACCGTGCTGCCTAATTGTATGGCTCCACTGATTGTCCAGGCCGCTCTCAGCTTTTCCACCGCTATTCTCGATGCCGCCGCCCTCGGTTTTCTCGGTATGGGAGCCCAGCCTCCTGCTCCTGAGTGGGGGACAATGCTGGCCGAGGCCAGAGAATTTATTCTGCGTGCCTGGTGGGTCGTCACCTTTCCCGGAATAGCTATATTGACCACGGTGCTGGCGATTAACCTGATGGGCGACGGTCTGCGCGATGCCCTCGATCCGAAACTTAAACGGTCCTAAAGTATTTATCATGTCACTGCTCGAAATTAAAAATCTATCGGTCGCTTTTCAAACAGCAGGTGGAATGTTCACCGCCGTTGATAAAGTCACGTTGAATGTAAACCCCGGCGAGGTGGTCTCCATTGTTGGTGAATCGGGATCGGGAAAATCAGTGGCGATGCTGGCCCTGATGGGACTTCTCCCCTGGACGGCCAAAGTGACTGCCGATGTCCTCAAATTTGACGGCAAGGACCTCACCACCATTTCAGGATACCAGTTGAGAAAAATCATCGGCAAAGAAATGGCCATGATTTTTCAGGAGCCCATGACCAGTCTGAACCCTTGTTTTACCGTAGGATTTCAGCTTTCGGAAGCGCTGAAAATTCATTTCGGTATGAACCGCCGGGATCGCAAGAAAAGAGCAATCGAACTGCTCGAGCAAGTAGGCATTCCTGAGCCGCAGAAAAGATTATCTGCTTTTCCCCACCAACTCTCCGGTGGTATGAACCAGCGCGTCATGATTGCCATTGCCATTTCCTGCAATCCCCGGCTGCTCATCGCCGATGAGCCGACCACGGCGCTGGATGTCACTATTCAGGCTCAAATACTTGATCTTCTTGTTAATCTTCAAAAAGAAAAACAGATGTCACTTGTTCTTATTACTCACGATATGGGGGTTGTTGCCGAAACTGCGGAGAGAGTGGTGGTGCAGTATGCCGGGCAGCAGGTGGAAAAGCAGTTCATTAAAGGTTTGTTTTCCGATCCTCATCACCCCTATACCGCGGCGCTGCTCGACTCCCTGCCGGAGAGAGCAAGAACCAAGAAATTGCCGTCGATAAAAGGCGTGGTGCCCGGCCAGTTCGACAAGCCTAGCGGCTGTGTTTTCTCGCCGCGCTGTAAATACGCCACACCTTTGTGCCGCAGTACTCCGCCGCCGCCTGCGGATGAGGAACTCGGCAGGGCCCTGTGCCATTATCCCCTGAAGGATGGTCTGCCGACAAACTATCCTGAAAAAGTGGAGGTGGCATAATGGAGAGGAAAATCGTTTTGCAGGCTTCAAATCTGCAGCGGCACTATGAGATCAAGCGTGGCACTTTTCGCAAGCCTGCCATACTAAAAGCGCTTGATGGAGCTACATTTACTCTTGAAACAGGGAGGACGTTGGCGGTTGTAGGCGAATCCGGCTGCGGCAAGTCCACGCTGGCCCGGCTGGTAACCCTTATCGAAGAACCGACGGCCGGCGAGCTGAAAATTCAAGGTGTTGATATTATCACGGCAAGCAGCAGCGCCAAAAGAGCACTCCACTCCAAGGTCCAGATTGTCTTTCAGGATCCCTACGGTTCTCTCAATCCACGGCAGAAAATAGGCTTCTGTCTGGAGGAGCCGCTTCTGGTCAATACTTCGATGGGGAAAAAGGAAAGAGGAAAAAAGGCCAGGGAAATGCTTGATCTTGTTGGTCTGCGGCCGGAACACTATGACCGCTATCCCCATATGTTCTCGGGCGGACAGCGTCAGCGTATCGCCGTTGCCCGTGCTTTGATGCTCAATCCGGAGATACTGGTGCTTGATGAACCTGTTTCCGCACTCGATGTGTCTATCCAGGCCCAGATTCTCAATTTGATCACCGACCTGCAGGATACCTTTAATCTTGCCTATCTTTTCATCAGCCATGATCTCTCAGTGGTTAAACATATAGCCGATGACGTGATGGTGATGTATCTGGGAAGACCTATCGAGTTTGGCAGCAGGGAGATGATTTTCAATAAACCCCATCATCCCTATACCCGGGCTCTGCTTTCTGCAACTCCGGTAGCCGACCCGTTCCGGACCAAAGAGCGGATAGCCCTTCAAGGTGAATTGCCGTCTCCGATAGCTCCTCCGCCGGGTTGTACCTTTCATCCACGCTGTCCTTATATGACGGAAATATGTACCGGAGAGCCGCCGGCAATCAGAGAACTGGACAACTGCGAAGTAGCCTGCTATCACCCGAAGACATATTAATTTACCCGGAGTCTGCGCTTACCCGGAGTCTGCGCTTACCTGGATTTAGGTAGAGTGAAATAGAATGTAGACCCTTTTCCCTGACCGGACTCAACCCATATGGTGCCGCCGTGCCGCTCCACGATTTTCGTGCACATAGCCAGGCCCACGCCGCTTCCGGCAAACTCCCGTTCGGTGTGCAGCCGCTGAAAGACCACGAAGATACGCTGGTGAAATTGGGGAGAGATACCGATGCCGTTATCC
Source organism: Desulfopila inferna (assembly GCF_016919005.1). Taxonomy (NCBI): domain Bacteria; kingdom Pseudomonadati; phylum Thermodesulfobacteriota; class Desulfobulbia; order Desulfobulbales; family Desulfocapsaceae; genus Desulfopila; species Desulfopila inferna. Next base: position 44,351 of record NZ_JAFFQE010000005.1, on the reverse strand, counting down.
TTGATAAAGAACTGATAGTAGCCGCCTAATTCGTGACAGCCGATTTCAATACTGGGATTGGGATTGGAATTATATCTGATACCGTTGATTACCAGATTCTGGAAGAGGCTCCTTATTTGATTGGCATCAACCGCCAAGGTCGGAAGTTCCGTGCAGGAGATGGTTGCCTTTTCCTGTTCCACCAATGGATTCAGGCTTTCCATGACCTCCTGGAAGATAACATTCAGATCGGCGAGAGCAAAATCGGAGGCCCGGGAGCTTACTCTCGACAAGCTGAGGAGCTCCCTGATCAGCGATTGCATACGATAGCCGGCCTTGATGGAGCGTTCGATGAATTGATGGCCTTTTTCATCGATACTTTCGCCGTAGCGACTCTGCAGGAGCTGCAGGAAGCCGATAATCGCTCGTAGCGGCTCCTGAAGGTCATGGGAGGCAACATAGGCAAACTGCTCCAGTTCCCGGTTGGACCGCTGAAGAGCCTCCTGGGCCGCTTTCTGTTCAGTGATATCGTGGATCATGCCTACCGAACGGATTACCCTGCCCCCTTTATCCCGCTGATGTTCGCATTTTTGGTGTACATAGCGTATATCTCCATCAGGCCTGATAATCCTGTGTTCGATGTCATAGGTAACAGAGTCGAGGTATCGCGAGTCTGAGTAGGTTTTCTCCACCATCCGGCGGTCATCGGGATGAATTCGATCAATAAAGTCTTCGTAGGTTGGCGAGGAGATATCGAAATCAAGACCGAATATGCGATATACCTCATCCGACCACTTCATCATGCCTTGATCATTCACGTCAAGCTCCCAGCTACCCAGGTGCGCCATCTCCTGAGCTTTATTCAAGAGATATTCACTGTGCTGAAGGGCACGCTCTGCAGAACGTTTGTCGGTGACATCCTGGAAGGTGATGACCAGGCCGATGATTTTTCCGGAAAAGTCAAGGATGGGGGACTCCCTATGCTCTATTGGTATTATTCGCCCGTTTTTGGTCAGCAGGTTGACGCGTTCGGGGATTTGTTTTTGTACTGACAGGTTCCGTCGAACTACATGCCCGATTGGAGGGTTAACCGGCTCTCTCGTCTGCTCGTCAACCAGCTGAAATATGCTCGTTGCCACCATCCCCAGGGCTTCCGCTGAACTCCAGCCGGTCAGCGACTCGGCTACGGGATTGATGAAGGTAACTTTTTCCTGCTCGTCGGTGGCGATCACCGCATCACCAATACTGCTCAGCGTGACGTGCAGCCACTCCCTTTGTTCCCGGAGCTTGCGGTCAGCTTGATATTTATTAACAGCCAATTCGATCTGCGTGGCCAGATCACGTTCATCGAACGGTTTAAGGATATACCCTAAAGGCCCGGTCAGTTTGGCCCTGGCCAGAGTGGCGGAATCAGAGTGGGCGGTCAGGAAGATTACCGGGGAATCGCAGCAATCTCTAATCTCCCGTGCTGCCTCAATGCCGTCTATCTGGCCTGTCAGCTGGATGTCCATCAGTACCAGTTGCGGCTTGAGCTGTTTTGCCTTGGCGATGGCCTCTTCGCCAGTGGAGGCGATTGCACAAACGGTGTATCCCAGTCGTTTCAGTTTACGGATCAGGTCACTGGCAACGATGGCTTCGTCCTCGACAATTAAGATATGTGCTGAATGCATGATCCCCGCAACTGGAAGGTGATAATGGTGGTTAGAAGGAGCCGGTTAAAATCAACCAGGGGTGTTTTTTTGATTTGAATGTATGCACAAAAAATATGTTTATAAATCTTTCTACAATTATAAAATAATCCCGGATAACATGTCCCATGATCTCATTTTCTACGTGGATTTACCAGAGCATTCTGAATCTTTTGTCCGGGTATGGTCTATTAATAATATATCATTGAAAAAACCAGAGACGCAAACTTGTTCAATGGACTTTAATGCATTAATTTACAAATGGATGCAGCATGTCCTGGGAAATCTTACCGGTTAGGCAGTTGAAAAGGTATTTTGAATAGTTACATTATGTCAAATCCTAATTTCCGATAAAAATTGTGAAAGACTTCGAAAACATACAGAAGTGCAGAATCCAGAGGCGGAGGCATATTGACGCATAGCGTGGCCTATTTTAGTGTATTGAGTGACAAAGAGGGGAGATGTTAATTGATTGACAATCTGTTACTGCGGGTTGCGGAAAACAAATAAATACGCTAAAGTCCGTTTCGTTTTGTAATGTACTCATTCCAATATCGCTTTCCAAATATGAATTGAAAAAAATACCCTGTCGCACCATATGATGAATACTGCTGATACGCATTTTCCACAGATCCTGCTCGTGGAGGATAATAGTGACGATGCTCTGCTCACTCTGGAAGCTTTACAAAGTTCGAATCTTCCTGTTGGAACGCATATAGTCACCGATGGTATCGCCGCTTTGGCCTTTTTACGCAAGGAGGGCAAATATCGTGGAAAGCCCAGACCTGATCTGGTTCTTCTGGATTTGAACCTGCCGTTGATGAGTGGACATGAAGTTTTGGAGGAAATCAGGAATGATGATAATCTCACAGGTCTTCCTGTAATTATATTAACGACCTCCGAAGATGAAGAGGATATCCGTAAAGCGTATAAATTGCATGCAAACTGCTATATCACTAAAAATATAGATTTCTTTAAATTCACCGAAATCATCAGGCAAGTTGAGGAATTTTGGCTTCAACTGGTTAAACTTCCACGGTAGTGAGGAGGAAAATTGAAACAGGACATTTCCATCTTAATCATTGAAGATAATCTGGATGATTACCTGCTCTTAAAGGAAGTAATATCATCTTCTGATGAATTCAATGCGACAATTTTCCATACAGATCGACTCGCTGAAGCTGTTTGCATCGCAGAAGGAAATGACCTCGATGTAGTGATCACCGATCTTTCACTACCCGACAGTTTTGGCCTCGAGACATTTACCTCATTCCATGAAAAATATCCTTCCATACCGACTATAATTCTGAGTGGCCGCAAGGATCATGAACTGGCCTACCAGGCGGTCAAGAAGGGAGCCCAGGATTATCTGTTTAAGGGAGAGCCCTCGCAGACCGCGATAGTACGCACCATTCGCTTTGCCATCGAGCGACAACGGTTGATCACCGAATTACAGCAGGCCCTGGGCCATGTCCGGCAGTTACAAGGACTGCTGCCTATTTGCGCACATTGCAAGAATATCCGCGATGATGAAGGATACTGGAGCAGCATTGAGCACTATATCACCAGCCGTTCGGAAGCGGAATTCAGCCATAGTATCTGTCCGGATTGCGCTAAAAAATATTATCCGGATATTTTTAACCAAGATGAGTAGAAGAAGTGCACCCAGTCCTTCAGCCTGTAAGTTGACAGGCTTTCCTCCTGTGTCCTTTTTGGGCCATATTCCCGATAGCATATCATTCAATGCTAAAAATTTTGACAACCATCAAAGATGGCTGTATATTCCCTTCTTATAAGTTTCGGCAGGTTGTGTGTTAGGTTTTGCTGGACATCACCCTGTTGCTATGGTCAATGTTTTTTTATATAAGTAGATTTATGGTCGAACGTCCTGTTGTTCTTATTGTTGATGATGAAGATATTTGCCTGACCATTGCCGAAACAATGGTAAGTCATATTGGCCTTTCAGTCATAACCGCCGGTAACGGAGTGGAGGCGTTGGAACAATATCGTTTGCACGATCCGCAGATTGCCTGCGTTATAATGGATATCCAGATGCCGCGAATGAATGGAATCGAGGCATTTTATCAGTTGAAAAAGACATATAAAGACGTCAAAGTGATAATTGCATCCGGCCATTTAGGCAGTGCAAACCGGGAGTTGCTCGAACCGCTTCAACCCGCCGGTATTCTTAAAAAACCTTTTAGCTTTGAAGAACTTAGCGAGTTACTGGAAAAAGTTACCGGTATCCGGAAATGCCCAAGTTGAAAAGACCGGCTAATGTTCCGGAGTAACAAACCTCAGAAGATCTACCTCAAAACATTTTTTTTCATTCGGTATACCATACCATTGAATCTCGCGATTATCTCCCCCCCTTCATCGGTAACCAAAACATCGTAGGCACCGAGTCGCTTCGGTTCACCGACTTCCGAGGCGGTGGCATAGAGAGTGCCTGATGATTTCCCCCGAAGAAAGGAGATGTTGACATTGATTGCCAAAGCCAATTGGCCATGACTGTTGGAGGCCACGGCAAAGGCAAGGTCGGCGAGCGTAAAGATGGCACCTCCCTGAATGACATTCGCTGCATTGAGGTGTTTTTCCTCGATAGTCAGGCTGGTTTTGCAATAACCCTTTGCCGACTCAACTATTTCAATGCCTGCCAGTGCGGCAAATCGATCGTTGCTAAAAATTTTTCTGGCTTCTTCAGTATCCATTTTTTCCTTGATGTTGATTAACCAGCCTTTATTTAAGCTGAACCCTGACTTATTCCACTGCTGTAATTATCGGTATTTAATACCGGCCAGCCCGAGAGCATGATGCCATCCGAGGCCTCTACCTGGATTGTGGCATGCTCAATACCGAAATTATCATGCAGGTTTTGCTGAAGATTCCGCAGAAAATGATTATCCAGTCTATTATCATCCACTACCAGATGAACTGTCAATGCTATTTCGGTGGTGCTCAGCGGCCAGACATGCAGGTCGTGAATATCTAGAACACGATCGAAGCTGAGAAGATATTCTCGTACTGCGGGGATGTCGATGCTTCTGGGAACGGCGTCTATAGCATAGTTGATTGAATCACGCAGTAATCCCCAGGTACCGATCAGGATAACAGCGACGATGCCAAGACTGACTAGCGGGTCGATCCATTGCCAGCCCTTGAGGGTGATGATAACGCCGGCGATCGCAACTCCCAGAGACACTCCAGCATCTGCAGCCATATGAAGAAATGCTCCACGGATATTGAGATCATGTTTCTGGCCTTTTATAAAGAGCAGGGCCGTAACGGTGTTGATGATGACTCCGATTGCAGCGACAATGATAATGGTTGACCCTGCTGCGGGCTGAGGATCGAAGAAACGGCGGACGGCCTCCCAGGCAATGCCTCCAAGGGCAATCAGCAGGAGTATTGCACTGATCAGGGAGGCCATGATCGTTACCTTGCGGAAACCATAGGTCCTTCTGTCGGTAGCTGTTTTTCGAGCCAGTAGTCCGGCTCCCCAGGCCAGCAGCAGGCTGGCTACGTCACTGAGGTTGTGTCCTGCATCTGCTATGAGGACGAGTGAATCGACGGCAAAACCATAACCTGCTTCAATAAACACAAATATAATATTGAGAAGAACACCTATGGCAAAGGATCGGTTATAATTGTTGAATTGCCCGCCGTGACTGTGTTCCATACCTTCTCCTGTCCTGCTGTTAGAGTATCTTTTTAACCAGGTGACATTTAGACATGCTACCTGTCTCACCGAGTGAACTTGATCAGGGTCTGCGGAATGTGGTTATACCTAATAAGTGCCTGTTAAAATTTAATTATATTTTTGCTTTGTCGCCACTATATTTTCATGGCACCTGGAATCCGCTGCTGGAGGCTTCGGCTCATCTCTTCAACGATATCCGCCACGTTGCAGATTTTAGGGGAGGGCCTTGTTTTTTTTTCGAGCCATTCGAGAGCGTTGTGGCAATATGTATTGTCATTAATGACGGACTTGTGAAAAGCCCGATAGCGCTTTCACGAAGTTTGCGTGTCCAGGAAATTATCGTCAATGAAATAGTATTAATTTTTGTGTATACTGTTTATCTTCTGTTTCGGGTAGCGGCCCTTCTTTTGAAGATGCTTGTGAATACAAGGTCTGACGGGTTGCCAGAGATTAAGTTACTTAATTTTTTACAAGATAACATTCAATAGCGGAGTTTTGATATGCTCAATGTAGGGTTTGTAGGTTGGAGAGGCATGGTTGGCTCCGTTCTTATGGAACGGATGATGAAGGAGCATGACTTCCAAGGGTTTGAGCCTCATTTCTTTACAACCTCTCAGGTTGGAGAAAAAGGCCCTGATGTCGGCTCCGGTTGTAAACCACTGCAGGATGCCGGTAATATAAGTCTGCTTGCAGAAATGGATATCATTCTATCATGTCAGGGGGGTGGTTATACCGGCAGCATCTATGAAGAATTGCGCTCCCGCTGGGACGGCTACTGGATTGATGCCGCTTCAACCCTGAGGATGAAAGATGACAGCATTATCGTTCTTGACCCGGTTAACCGGACGGTGATTGATGCCGGCTTGCACAAAGGGGTGAAAAACTTCATCGGCGGCAATTGCACGGTCTCTCTGATGATGATGGCACTTGGTGGTCTCTTTGAAAATGATCTGATAGAATGGGTCAGTTCCATGACCTACCAGGCTGCCAGCGGAGCCGGAGCCAAGAACATGCGGGAACTGCTCACTCAGATGGGGGAATTGCATACCGACGTTGCACCAATTTTAAATAATCCTGCATCGGCCATACTTGATATAGATACCCGGGTGACGGAAAAACTCAATGATGGTACGCTGACCTGTGACAACTGGAGGGTACCTCTTGCCGCCAGCCTGGTCCCCTGGATTGATTCGCCGATGGAAAACGGTCAGACCCGAGAAGAATGGAAGGGCATCAGCGAAACCAACAAGATTCTTGGCAGGTCCGGCGATGCGATAATTCCGGTTGACGGTCAGTGCGTCCGTATCGGCACCATGCGCTGCCACTCACAGGCTTTTACCATAAAATTGAAAAAAGATTTTAATCTCAAGGAGATAGAGGAGATCATCGCAGCCCATAACGAATGGGTTATGGTCGTTCCGAACGAACGCCGGCAATCGGAAGAGGTTCTTACCCCGGCCAAGACCTCCGGAACCCTGAGCGTACCCATTGGCAGAATCCGCAAGATGAATATCGGTGCCCGATATCTCACCGCTTTCTCAGTCGGTGATCAGTTGCTTTGGGGGGCCGCCGAACCTATTCGACGAATGCTAAAAATTGTTCTTCAGCACCTTCAAAAATGACGATCTCGTAAAATATCTTTGAACCATGTAATTCTTGTATGAACGCGAACAGGATCAGCTTGGGGGACAATCTCTATTGTCTTTATGCCAGCAGGTGATTATTGGCAAATACTCTAGGAGCCTGTCGGAGATAGCACTTCTCGGAGTCTTCGCTTGCCGGCCCATCTTGGCGTTGTTTTCAGAAAATCAATGCTCACAGGTAAGCGCAGACTCCGATATTAAGTATATGGCTGTGCTTGATTTCCTAAAAACGCCTTAATCTGAGGAAAAATTGCAATTCTCCGACACACTCCTAGTCAGCTGTAATGATGTTTTCCGATCACGCAATTGCCGGTATTGCGCTCTAGAAAGTATCAGGTTTGAGATTGTACAAAATGGGCTCAAGAGGATCCGGAAGGCTAAAGAGCAACAAAGCTGAAAAGAATTGTTGCTCATTAAAGTCAGATTGCACCAGCGGATCATTGATTTTTGCCGAAACATTCTGAGAGCACATGTTTCATAACCTCACATTCATGACATATCTCAATTTTTTTCTTCCAGTTCTGCTGAGATCGGCAGGCGCAGATTGTACCATTTATAAACCAGCAGAATTTTCCTGACCTGAATTCCCAGGCTGGACAGCGGATCTTTCTTTCTTCCGGACAATTAAGTATATCCCAGCAGTTTTTCTGAATATTTTCTGCATCTGCTTTTCTGAAGAGCAGAAAGTAAAGTTGTCTCTCAACATGAGTAGGAATTGAGCGCCAGCCTTGCTCATAGGAGCAGACGGCTTTCAGAGAGGTGCCCATCAGCTGTGCCAGTTCTTTCTGGGTCTTGTGGAGTTTCTTTCGTATTTGGGTAAATTGCTTGCTATCCATAAATCGAGTGCTCAAAAGGTTAAATGGGGTGAGATAAAATATTTTCTGCTTTATCCTGCTTGACGATCCTGTAAAATATTATTGAATGTTGCAGAGATGGACTTCACGAAGCGCAGCTTCGGCTGAACTCGATAAACTAGGACGGTGAATTGCCGTTTCAGGTCTACAACGACGTAGATCGAGCTTTTTACAAGACCATCTATACTAAACGCCTTTAGAGGGTATCAAAGTTGCATAGTTATACCACAAAGTGACATGGATGTATCAACTATTTATTTTCAGGAGAGAGAGGGGGCGTCTTCATAAGGAATGGATTATTTGTGTATTCACCCGGATCTGTTGTATACTTTGCTCTGACTGGAAAATTAAAGCGGAGCGAGCGATTCAAGAATGACAATGAGGTGAAAATCGTAATAACAAACCCATCATGTTTAGTCAAGATAGAAGGAGTGAGCAATGGACGATCAGGTCATGAGCCGAATTGTTGAAAAAGATCCTGAACAGCGTGAGTTTCATCAGGCCGTTGAAGAGGTTATTGAGACAGTAAAGCCTGTCCTGGATAGAAATATAGAGTATAGACAGCAGGCGATTCTGCAGCGCATCACCGAACCGGAGAGAGTTATTCTTTTCCGGGTTCCATGGATGGATGATCGGGGCCAGATCCATGTCAATCGTGGCTTTCGTATCGAAATGAACAGCGCTCTTGGACCCTACAAGGGCGGGCTGCGATTTCATCCCTCTGTCAATTTGGGGATCATGAAATTTCTCGCCTTCGAGCAGGTTTTTAAAAACTCACTGACAACATTAAACATGGGAGGCGGCAAGGGCGGATCCGACTTTGATCCTAAGGGTAAGTCTGATAACGAAGTGATGCGTTTCTGTCAGTCTTTTATGGCGGAATTGTTCAGGCATATCGGTCCTAACACCGATGTGCCGGCCGGCGATATCGGTGTGGGAGCCAGGGAAATAGGGTATCTTTTCGGGATGTACAAAAGATTGAGAAATGAATTCACCGGTGTGCTCACCGGTAAAAGCCTGGCCTGGGGAGGCAGTCTAATCAGACCTGAAGCGACTGGTTACGGCAATGTCTATTTTGCTGCGGAAATGCTTGCCGAGAATGGTGAAACCTTTTATGGAAAAGTCTGCCTCGTCTCCGGTTCCGGCAATGTCGCGCAGTTTACCACTGAGAAGATACTCGAGCTTGGCGGTAAGGTCGTTACCCTCTCCGATTCCTCGGGGTATATTTATGATGAGGCCGGACTGGACAGTGAGAAGCTTGACTTTGTCAAATTATTAAAAAACATCAGGCGCGGCAGAATAAGTGAGTATGCCGAAAAATACAAAGATGCTGTGTACGTGCCGGTCGAATCCGGTCGAAGCTACAACCCGCTATGGAATCACAAGGCGGACTGCGCCTTCCCCTGTGCGACCGAAAATGAAATTAATGGCAAAGATGCCTCCCATCTGGTGGCTAATGGTGTCCGCCTGATCAGTGAGGGAGCGAATATGCCGTCCACTTCAGATGCTGTGGATATCTTCCTGGACAACAGACTGCTTTATGGGCCTGGGAAGGCTGCAAATGCCGGCGGTGTAGCGGTTTCCGGGCTTGAGATGTCGCAGAATTCGATGCGGTTGTCCTGGCCCAGGGACGAGGTCGACAACCGGCTGAAGATTATAATGAAAGCTATTCACACAACCTGTTTGCAGGCAGGAGATAATTACGGTGTCAAGGGAAATTATGTAGCCGGAGCAAATATTGCCGGATTTGTTAATGTAGTAAATGCGATGCTTGACCAAGGGTTGGTCTAGAAATATTGTATTTCTAATAAACCTTATACAGACCCCAGCAAGAGTTGCAGCTTCATATCGGTAGCAAAAATGGCAAAGTATGATCAGGAATGTAATCGGGAATTTTCCGCACTACAAAAAAAGGTCGACAAGTATTTTCTCGACGTAACGGTAAGTTGTCCATATTATCTGCCGTATCCGGCAACCTTTTATCAGGGGTTGTTCGGTCCTCTTTCCGACAGAATGATGGAACTGTTCCTCGCCGCCGGTTACAGAAGAAACGGCAATTCTCTTTATGCGATGCACTGCAGAAACTGCAACGCATGTGTTCCAATACGGCTCCATCCAAAATTGTTTAAACCGAACAGAAATCAAAAACGGATCTGGCGCAGGAATAAGGATGTGGATATAAGTATAGCATTGATTCGTCCAACCGCGGAAAAACTGGAACTCTGCGAAGACTTCCTCTCCCGCCGCTATCCTCACGAAGGAAACACTGCAGAAGCTTACTACTCCGGGTTTTTTCTGAACAAAATAACCTCAACCTTTGAAATCAGGTATAGGGTTGAAGGCAAGCTGATAGGCAACGGGATTGTTGATATCGGCAGCAACTGGCTCAATGCCGTCTATTTCTTCTTCGATGAATCGGAAGCAGGTCGCAGCCCTGGTATTTTCAACATACTCACCATGATCAACTTCTGTCTCAACAAGGGTATCGACTATTTATATCTCGGCTATAATATCGATCAGATATCATCAATGAATTACAAAACGAGATTTCATCCACATTTTCTCTATGACAATACCCGCTGGGTCGAGCATAACTGACCCGGCGTGGCCGAATTCCCTGCCTGCTTTCTGTTGATACCTTCCTGCCTACTTGTCCTTATCTTCTGGTCCTGTACAAAAAAGATATAGTTTCGTGTATGAGGAAAGATATGCTTCATATGGTATGATGACGTTAATGATTTTTTATATGTGGTGTTGTACGGTTTGACTTGTAATCTTTTAATGTGTTATTATGGTAGAAAATGCAGGCTGCTTTAAGCTATAGCCTCTCACAAAATCATCGTAAAGGGGGGTTTATGAAAAGATGGCAGGTTGAACAGATTCTTTATCTCAATGATACCGGGAAAACAAAATTAGTCTTGCCCCAATCGCAATATTTGCAGGGATCGACATTCCGGGACGGGTTCCTGCTCAATAAAGAAAATATTCTGTTAGTATTGCTGCGCAAATGGATTTCCCTCCTGTTAAAGTTCTTATGATCCTCTGTTTTTTTTCAAACTGAATTGTCAATCCGCCGTACGCAGTTCATGCGTTGAGGTGCGTTGATCTGCGTTGTGCTTTCTCGCCATTCACTTCGTCGATGGACTCGGAAAATCCTACCCGGGTTGTTGCACATCTGAAACGGTCTCGCATCCATGTATACAGAGTCACCGTTTCAGATGCTTCTTCCAGAGCCCATTTCGACACTTTCGACGGGCTTATTACAGGATTATCCATCGTTGATGGTCGAAAGGCTACAACTGCCGTTGAGATTCTCCTCTATTTAATTGGAAAACCACACCTGCTAGGCAAAATAATCCGGGGCATTACCTTCTTTCCATTTGATGTTGCATCCCATGCTGGGTTTTTGTTCGGCACTCACAGGTTCATCTGCTATCAGTGATGAAACGGCGTTGGTGAGGTCCTCCCCGGTTACGGGGATGCTGTTTCCGGGTCTGGCTCCATCAAACTGGCCACGATAGACAAGTCTTCTGTCGGCATCAAAAAGAAAAAAATCGGGAGTGCAGGCAGCACGATATGCTTTGGCAACCTGCTGGTCTTCATCTACAAGATAAGGAAATGAAAATTCGAAAGCCTGCGCGGTTTGCAACATCCTTTCAGGATTATCATCAGGAAATTGGGTGAAATCATTGCTGTTGATGGCTACAACTTCTATTCCCTGCACCTGGTATTGCCTGATTTTAAAAACCAGTTCTTCGCGGATATGGATAACATAGGGACAATGGTTACACATGAAAATGACAAGAAGGCCTTTGTCCAGATGCCGTTCCGCAAGAATGAACTGAAATCCGTCCGCTGAAGGCAGACTGAATTCCGGAGCTGTTTTTCCAAGCTCTAACATGGTTGATGGTGTCAGCGTCATAGTCACTTCTCCTTGAGATCATCAGCGGGAATTTTGAGTTAGTTGAAAATATCGATACTGAAAACCCTAAATGTTTCACTCGAATCCTCGAGTGATGATGGAGACGGCCCGATCTACACTCATTTAGATTCTATGCAGATTGCGACTGCTTTGAGGATGATATGGATCAATTTAGGGTAATGCCGTCAAAAGAGTTATCTCGAATTGACTGTCTGCTGATTGAAATAAAAATATATCGGCGCAGACTAAACTATTACAATAGTTATGCATCATCGTGACAAGATCAAGAGAAGCGGAAGGAAATTCAGCTTCTCCTGATAAACCGGAGGGGGCAGCTCTGCTTTGGAGAGAATTAAAAAAATGTGTCAGAGCTGTTATTCAGAAGAACGAAGGATCTGTTCATCCAGCCATGGATTTTTGCGGAGAGCGATGGAAGGTACCGCCCTTATTACGTTTTCCGGTGGCAGATGTTTTTTTTGGTTTTTTCTTTTTATTTCTATTTTCTCCCTGGTCCTGATCCGGCAGAGTGATAGTTTCCTTGTGGATATGCATCGTTTTGTCAAAGATGCGCGTTTTTTGCAACACCCTGAGTATATCCAGCGGCATGCCATAGGGTAAATCGACAGTGCTGTAGTTGTCAAAAATCGAAATGCGACCGATATGCCGGCTGTCGATATCCGCCTCATTAGCGATGGCACCTACAATATTTCCGGGCTTGACACCATGGGTCTCACCGAGCTCAATACGATACCTTTCCATCCCGGATTCTGGTTGTGTATCTTTGGGGTTGCGGCGGATTTCTTTTTTTCGTGTGGATCCTTCCTTGCCTTGTTTTATGCTCACTTTTGAGGGTTTCGGATCAGGCTGTTCCTGCAATAGTAATGGTGTCTTCTCATGCATCATCTTGGCAAGGGCAGCGGCTACCTGATGTGGGGGAATATCAGTGTCCAGGCAATATTTCTCGATCAATTCATTGAAAAATGAGCAATCCCCCTTCAGCGAAGCCGTTAATGAATCCTTGAATGATTCAATTCTGCGGGCATTAATATCGGAGATTGTCGGCAGAGTCATCTGCGAAATCTTGCCCCCGGTTTCTCGCTCCATTGAAGGCAGCATCCTTTTCTCTCTGGGGTGCAGGAAAAGTATGGCATTACCGCTTCTGCCCGCCCGCCCGGTACGGCCGATGCGATGGGTGTATGCTTCACTGTCAAAAGGAACATCGTAATTGATGACGTGGCTGATCCTTTCGACATCGAGCCCGCGCGCGGCAACATCGGTGGCTATGACAATATCGAGTTTGCCTGATTTGAGCTGATCCACCATGCGCAGACGCTGGTTCTGGGGAATGTCACCATTAAGAGGACCACAACTGTATCCAAGAGAGGCGAGACGTTCGGCCAGTTCGACGGTGTTCACTTTAGTGCGTACAAAAATCAGCATGCCGTCAAACTGTTCCGCTTCGAGGATCCTCTCAATAGCTATATTTTTAGCTCTCTGGCCATTTGTGATTACGTATTGCTGGCGAATCCGGGGAGCAGAGACGGTGTTTTTCCGTGCGGTAATTTCAACGGGGTTATGGAGATGGGTTTTGGCAATGCGGCGTATGCTGCCGGGCATTGTTGCTGAGAAAAGAGCTATATTCTTCTCGACAGGCAATTGTTCAAGAATCCACTCCACATCTTCGAGAAAACCCATTTTCAACATCTCGTCAGCTTCGTCGAGAACAAAACTGGTAATAGTGCTGAGTACAAGGCTGCCGCGCCGAATGTGATCCATGACCCGGCCGGGAGTGCCGACAATGACATGCACACCATTTTTGAGGTGACGCAGTTGGCTGGAGTATTCCTGTCCACCATAGAGGGGCACTACCTTAAGACCGGGCAATGCCTTGCCGTATTTTTCAAATGATTGGCTCACCTGTATAGCCAGTTCACGGGTCGGGGCCAGGACAAGGACCTGGGCTTTTGCTTTCTTGCCGAGTATGAGATTGTTGAGCAAAGGCAGGGCAAAGGCAGCTGTTTTGCCGGTTCCCGTCTGAGCCTGTCCAATCACATCACAACCCGCAAGAAGGTGCGGTATTAGTTCAGACTGAATAGGGGTAGGTGTTGTATAGCCGCTTTTATCAAGAGCCTGCAAGAGAAGTTTGTCAAGCCCGAGGCAATCAAAGCCCTGTATCGAATGAGAGTTATTTTCGTTGATCATTATAAATGTGTACTGAATTGAGGGTGATTTACCACGAGGGAAGAAAAGACTACTTCTCTAGCGAATTGTTGGATATCCAGATATCATGAATGATAGGAATCACGCAAATGTGTCCGAGCCGATCTTTCATGTTCTGCTAAGTATGCGCGATCAAGTGGAAGAAGGGTACTCTGGAGGCAAATACAAAAAGATAAGAATATCTAACCGGTTTTTGAAGAATTTGCAAGATCTGTTGACGACCGATTGAACTTGCCTGAAACGTTGTTCCCAAAGATTCGGCAGATATTAAACTTTATATTTTCGATTAATTGATGATAAAACAATGGATAATAGATTGATGGTAAATATTGCCAATCAATCCGGTAGTGAAGATTCACTACTCAAAAAGAGACGGCGACCGATTACCCTATCGGCCGCCGTCTCTTATTGTCTTACTTTTTGACTACATTCTCAGCAGCCGGACCTTTTTGGCCCTGTACGACATCAAAGGTAACGCGTTCGCCTTCTGCGAGGGACTTAAAACCATCTGCCTGAATAGCGGAATGATGTACAAAAACATCCTGGCCTCCATCCTGCTCAATAAAACCAAAACCTTTTGCGTCATTAAACCACTTTACTGTTCCTTCTGCCATTTCTGGTACTCCTGTGTTGTCGGGGATACCCCCGTTGTTCAATTGCCGGATAATAATATACCGGCATTTTATTACTGCCGTTTCCCTCTGACTCCCTAAAAAGATCGCTGAAGATGGTTGCGGCATGGTCGCACGTGATGTCACGTACAATGTAGTCATATCCTTTGATATGACAATATGTGTCCGATCCAGCTGAGCTGGATCAGTACAGGCATTAAAATATCTTAACTTCAGGCTAACGTCGTTTTTTCCCTTTTTTCTGTGGAATAGCTTCCTTGCAGACAAGCTCGCGGTGTTTGAACTGTCTCCGGTTGAGCGTCTCCATTGCTTTGTGACCTTCACCACGAGAGGACATTTCGACGAAGGCAAAGCCTTTAGATCTCCCTGAGAATTGGTCGGTTATAAGATTGGTATTAATGACTTCGCCATATTCGCTGAAGAGATCTGATACTTCAGGCTCCGTAATATCGTAGGGGAGATTACCTATGAAGAGTTTCAAACTAAAGGGCTCCTTAAGACTATGATCAGCAACAATCCTCGTCGGCAACTAAGAAGCAGGGTACACTGCAAAAAAGGGTGTCGAAAACACCGTGCTGTATCTGATTTAGATAAAAAAGTAAGTCAGATTACTGCAAAAACAAGGGGAACACAAGAAAAAAAATGGAACTCTCCATTCCTGGATGAGAAACATCTTGTAAGTGATAGGGATAGAACGCCTTGTCTGCCAGGGTCATTCTGCAGGGAAGGCTGCATTTTTTTTCAATATCTCTGTACTCAGGAGGTGAGGAGGAATATACCAAATATAGCTATAAAGGCACCTGCCACCGCTCGAATCGAGACATGCTCTTTATGGAGAAAAACAGAAAAGGGGAGTATGCATATCGGCACCAGAGAGAAGATTGTTGATGCGACTCCCGTCGACAAATGGTGGAGAGCCAAAAGTGCCAGAGAAACACCGAGGAATGGCCCCAAGACAGCACCCAGCGAGGTATATAGCAGTGCCTTTCTGTTTGATAGGGCGTCTTTGACACTCACCCACCGATGAGTAATCGTAAAAAAGAGTGAGAAGCAGACAAATGCCGCAATTGCCCGTATCTGTGTGGCTGCGAAGGCATCGAGATATCCGGACTCGCTTTGCATACCCGCCTTGCTCAAGACCATCCCGCACGCCTGTCCCAACATCGCCAGTAAACCAAAGAGTAATCCGGCCATGGTAATATTGCGCCGCATTCTCTTGACCACGGCAGTGGGTTTGCCGTTTTTTTCGAGAATGACCAGGGCAACACCGCTGAGAGTCACCGCTATACCCAGCCATTGATGCAGGAGATATTTCTCGTCGAGAAAAATCCAGCCTATGACTGCCGCAGTCGGGGCTGCAAGACTATGGAGCAGCATGGCCAGCCGAGGACCTAGTTCAACCAGAGCCTTGAAAAGAAAAATATCGCCGATAAAAAAGCCTATGATTCCCGAGAGGCTGAGTAAAAGCCAGGCCCGAAGTGGAAAATCGAAGGGGATGGGAGCTCCGTCCCGTATCAGAAGAAAGACGCTGAACAAGAGAAGCGCCACACCAATCCTGATAATATTCACAGGAGTTGGGCCTACTTTTTTTGATGCTGCTTCAAAAAACTGTACACTGATGGTCCAGCAGAATACAGTTGATATGGCTATTATAACACCTGTAAATGGCATTGATGTTCCCTATGGTATGCCTGTAAATGTACTGAACCCGTTGCCCTTACATTTCCCAGATGGCTGGATAAAAAGCTCTGGATACCAGGCGCGGGAGATGGGGCTCTATACCCGTCATCATAGAAAACAGGGTGTACTTACAAAGGTCATTTCATAGAGCGAAATAGAAAAAAATACAAGTGAAATATGATAATTCGGGGTGCTTGCAGAGTTTTAAGCCCGGCGTAAAGGAGGTGTTCTAAAGAATTAAAATTAGTGCAGGTTTTTACGCAGACCTTTGACAATATGGGTAGATTTCGAAGGCTTGTCAAAAACCCGCAGCGAGGCAGATCGGGCTTTCTCGAAATCGGAGTTTATGCCCATGCGGGTGGCTTATCGTGAGACCACCAGGTCTTAATGAAGGATTTTATGAATATTTCGTACCAGACCGTTAAGGGCCAGGATGCCTGATACCCTGCCTTGATCGTTGTAGACAACCAGCCTGTGGATTCGGTGTCTGCGCAGGGTTATGATCGCCTGAGCGATGGTATCTTTTTCCTCTACGCCTATTACGGGTTTACTCATCACCCTGTCAAGGGTGACGGAGGAGATGTTTTGTCCAAATCCCAGGCAGCGGACCACATCTTTTTCACTCACAATACCAACAGGATATCCTTCACTCATGACAATTGCACAGCAGCTCCGTGCTTCGAGAATGGCACTGCCGGCTTCTTTGAGATTCGATTTTTCCTCAAGTAAAACAAGATTTGGAAACATCACATCTCTTACCAGAGCAGTGGAAGAGAAGCTTTCCGAACCCATGAGGTTGACAATATTGCTCGAGGTTACCGTTCCCTTGAGTCTGCCCGCGGTATCGACGATGCCCAGATGGCGAATTTCCTTTTCAGCTATCAGTGCGCAGGCATCTCCGATGGTATGCTCGGGTGTCAATGAGATCAATGGCGAGGACATCACATCTTTGACAGCTGCGGTGCAGACATCAGAGCCGCTGACTGCAATTTTCATGATCTTTCTTTCCGTAATGATTCCAGATGGTTTGTTATCCTGTAAAACGAATACGCAACTTATGCGCATATCTCGCATAACTCCAAGGGCCTTGCCGGCGCTTTGATATTCTTCGACGTACAGATATCCCTGCGTCATAACATTCCTTAACGGGTCATTCAACATGATCCACCTCCTGGCTTAATTTGGAAAGTGTTTTGGAGCTATTTGAAGTATAGCTTATTGATGCAGTGAAAGTAAATACCACGCGGTCGTAATAATGGAATGGCAGAAAAGGCCTGCCTCTTGCTGGTATCCTACTGTTGGGCAAATGTATTCGAGAATCGTTATCGAACGATATAGAGTTTTCAGGTGAGGAGGCAATTCCAGAGAGAGAACATCCGCAAGAAAGGCATATGCTTTTTATGGCATTGGTGCTACTCTTATTTCTGAAATTCCAGATATCTTGGTATAACGTCTTATCGAACTTTCCGGAGAAGTTATGAAACTCATAATCGGCAATAAAAATTACTCATCCTGGTCTTTGCGCGCCTGGCTTCTGCCCGCGGTTCATGACCTATCCTTTGAAGAAGTAAGAGTTGCCCTGTCACAGCAAAATACGGCTACCGAAATTGCCGGATACACTGATGCCGGAAAAGTCCCGGTCTTACACGACAAAGACCTGGTCATCTGGGATTCCCTTGCCATTTGTGAATATATATCCGAACGGTACCTCGACGGCAGGGGCTGGCCCGCTTCTGCAGAGGCCAGGGCTGTCGCTCGATCATGCAGTGCCGAAATGCACTCCGGCTTTTTTGCTCTTCGTGAGCAGATGCCGATGAATTGCCGGGCGACAAATAGAGAAGTAGATATATCGGCAGAACTGCAAAAAGATATATCCCGTATAGACAGTCTGTGGTCGTGGCTGCGCCAAAGATATTCCGCCCAAGGTTCCTGGTTATTCGGGGCGTTCTCCATTGTCGACTGCATGTTCGCGCCGGTTGTCTTTCGCTTTAACACCTACAATATAGAAGTTTCCGGCGTTTCCAGGAAATATATGGAGCATGTACTGGCGCAGCCAAAAGTTCAGCTTTGGCGGGAGCAGGCCAAAAAAGAGAAAGAAATAATTGAAGAAGATGAAGCGGGATGTCGTTCAGTCGGTAAATCAAGCGGATAAGCTATTGATAACTTCGGCAGTCTGACAGCAGACGCTGGTATCAAGATACTCTCTCACTGCCTGGGCTGATCTTTTATCTCTGCCCTGCTCTTTTTCAAAATAAAAGAACGTCCACTGACCATAGTCAGCAGAATCGCAAATGCTGCCGCTGCTAATCCCAATAACACATTAAAGAATGGCGGGGCTGCCAAAGCCAGTCTGATCAGCAGCGTGGAAAGAGCATAGCCGGAGTTGCGAAAGACGGTAAAAAAGGAGGGCTGGAAACATTGCGAAATGAGGACCACCAAAATGTCCGTCAAGATAAGCAGTGTATAGAAATCATATAGAAAGTCGGTATGTTTCCTGCCAGATAATGTTAAGACGGCACTGTTGATGCCCATATAAATGAAAAGCCCCAGCAGAATGAGGGCAATACCTTTCTTGGCGGCTACGAACTTGAATAGATCCGTAGACTTCATGCCGTCTTCAGCAGCCTTTGGCTGAATGTAATAATAATATCCGAGTAGGGCGAAAATAAGCAGTGCTCCGAATCCATCCGAAATAATATAGAGTATTGCCGTTTCGCTGCCTTCGAAAGTCACCGGTTCCTGGAGTTGCGACAACTCTTTAAAGGCATTTCGCAGTAAAATAAGTGACAGTATTTCAAATTGTTTCCCTACCGAGCGGGAAAACGAACAAGGCAAAGTAAAAATCAGGCTGATTACTTCGAGTATGAGAACCACTGTAAAAGCATAATGCACCGCATAAAAATGGTTTTGTGGAACGATGTTTGCCATTTCCTGGGGCAGCACACCTTGTCTTCTCAACTCGATGAGGATAACTCCGGCAAGAAAGAAAAGAACAAGTCCAACCGATATCTTCCTGTGCATTCCGGCATTTTCCCAGACATGGTGAAGGGGATCAAATATGTAGGTAATTCGTTCGTACACGAAATTCACGTCTTGCCTGCTGGTGAAGTTTTTAAAGCGACAGAATTAGCGGAATGACAATTCGACAAGTTATGTTATTTAAAAGGGCATGCGGTAACCCAAAGACTGAGCGGGTGAAGACACTCACAGCGTTACAGCCCCTTTTTTGGGTTCTAGACTTTAAATCTGGCGATCATCTCCTCAAGCTGGTGGGCCAGGGAAGAGAGGTTGTTGGCGCTGTCCTGAACCTGTGAACTTCTGCGGGTTAAACCTGAAGCTGCATCATTCACTGCGGAGATGTCCTTACTGATGTTGTTTACCATGACTGAAGATTGAGCAACATTTTCATTCACTTCTGAAATGCCGGCTGATGATTGGCTGATATTTGCGACAATCTCATCGGTGACCGAAGCCTGCTCGTCCACGGAAGTGCCAATGATATTGATGACTTGATTTATTTCATTGATTATCTTTGAAATCTTCATGATATCCTCAAGGGTCGAGGATGTGGTTCCCTGTACACTTTCGATCTGATTCCTGATGTCAATGGTAGCCTTGGCTGTCTGTCCGGCAAGTTCCTTGATTTCATTGGCCACTACGGCAAAACCCTTCCCAGCCTCACCGGCGCGCGCCGCTTCAATGGTGGCATTCAGAGCGAGAAGATTGGTCTGTTCGGATATTTCTGTTATTGTTTCTGTAATTTGGCCAATTTTTGTAGCTGCTGTGCCCAGAGCCTCCATTTTTTCAGAAGTAAGTGCGGACTGTTTAACGGCCTGACCGCTTATCTCCCGAGCTCTGTCGGCTCCTTCGGAAATTTTCGTGACTGTGGAAGACATCTCTTCGGTTGCTGAAGCTACAAGGCTGATATTGCTGGAGGCTTCTTCCATGGCAGCCGCAACAGAATTCATATTTGTGGTCATCTCTTCCGCGGCACTGGCAACAGTGGTGGATTTCCGGGAAGTATCTCTTGACCCGGTGGACATTTCCATTGCAATTTCTTTCAATTCCTCCGAACTGTCGGAGAGGGTGGAAATTCCCTGAATGATATCCTTCAGCATCGCTCCAAGTTTCTTGGTCATGGTATTGAGCGAGCGTGACATTTCGCCGATCTCATCCCGTTGGTCTATATCAAGTGTTCCGGAAAAATCACCCTGGGCCATAACATCTGCGTAGGAAGCGGTTTTGAGAATAGGGCGGGTAATAATTCTGGTGAGCAACCAGGCCAGCAAACCGCCGATTACCAGGGCCGCAGCCGCTATCAGAAGAATAGCTGTTTTGGAATTATCGGCTCGCTTCTGGAGTGCCTGACCGAGTTTATTCTGTTCCTGCTGTACGGATTCCGTCAGGGCTGAAAAGCTTGCGGCGATGGACGGACCAATTTCTTCAAGTGCCACCCTGGCCGTCTCGTCCCGTTGCTGGATGATGTTCACCAGTTCTTTGAAATTGGAGAGATACACCTTAGCCGCCTCTCTGGACTGCACTGCTTTTTCACGACTGACGTCATCGAAGAGCAAGACCGTCATTTTTTTGGCAAATTCATCGAACTCGATTAATTCTTTTTCTACTTTTTCGGCAGAAGACAAGTCGCTGGAATCAAGAAAATTGAAAACATTAATCCTGGTAAGCAGGAGGTTGCGAAGAGCCATGCCGGCAAGGTAGGAGGCAACCTCATCCTGATCATTGTGGGCCGTATCCATAATCTCAGCAAGGTCAGATGCGATTTTTTGTCCACTGACTGCCAGATTATTGTCGAATAATTGGTTGCGGCTCTCTTTTAATGAAACAATATGTTGAAAAGCCGTTTTGAAACCTTCTATTTTTTCGGCGATGTTGCGGAGATTCTTTTTCTGTTGAGGGTTTGTTGCCTTCTGTCGAGCCGTCTGCATACCTTTTTCGACTTTGGCTAGATATTCATTGTAACCGACGACGGAAGCCGCATCACCACCTATGATAAAATCCTTCACATGCATCTGCACTCCAAGCATGTCAGCCTGAAGCTGAAAGTTGAGATTGGCGTTTTCTACGTATTGATTATAGGTATTCAATCCGGTAGATACTCCGCTAAGGC
Organism: Desulfopila inferna; assembly: GCF_016919005.1. NCBI lineage: Bacteria > Pseudomonadati > Thermodesulfobacteriota > Desulfobulbia > Desulfobulbales > Desulfocapsaceae > Desulfopila > Desulfopila inferna. Next base: position 22,905 of record NZ_JAFFQE010000005.1, on the reverse strand, counting down.
CGCTCCAGGAAAGGAGTGATACGATGAAGAGCAGCACCAGAACGAGGCCGAAACCACCACCTATTTTCTGCACCAGATTCAAAATTTTCATAAAGCAGATAACTCCATTGAGTTGAGAATAAGGGTAAAACTGAAAATTTGGCGTATATTATCTGTATGATAATACTTCGTCAATTAGTAATAAATAGTTTAGGATGGGCTGGTTAAAAGCTCGATCTACATTGTTGAGATCTGAAGCAGTGGTTAGTCGATTCAGGATGGTGTTGAGGCAAGCGGGGAACTACAAATTCCAAGAAAAGTAGATCGGTCCGATCTATAGGTGAGCTGAAAGATTGACAAGCTGGCCTGGATGAACCGGAGTAAGCCGAGAGCCGGCTTTCTCCAGTTCTTGGAATAGAAAATATGCAAATTGAAGGTGTGCTAGTTTCCCTGACCCTGAAGATAATCGTCGTACATTTTCTCAAAAGTGAGTTTGTGCTCTGATTCTTCCTGGACCAGCAGTCTGAAAAGTGCAAGGGGTTCCTGGTCGGCGGTTTTATCCGCCAGATCTTTATAGAGTTTGACAGCCATTTCTTCCCGCTTCATCGCCAGGGCTATAATATCTTCCATAGGCATGCCTTCTTCATATTCTTTTTCAGTCAGGTAGTCGCTGATCTTCAGGTCAGCTATAACCTTGGGCTGATAGGAGGCAATGGCAGCCGTGTTTTTGCCCAGAGACGTGAGGAGCTTTACATGCTTGGCCTCTTCCTGCGCCAGTTCCCTGAAGGTCTGTTGTAAAGAAGAGATCGATTCTTTTTTGCTGAGATCGGTATAAAAGGCAACCGCCTCCTTCTCTTTGCCGATGGCAAACTTTAAAATTTCGTCAACGGATCCAAATTGCATAGCTCCTCCGAATATGATGGTTACCCGTCCCGCAGAGAAATCCCCGACGGGACGGTATCGCTGAATAGTTAAAGATGCTGCTTTATGCGGCAACCTTGGTCAGATGATTATGGATGGCATCACGCGGAACATTGCAGATCGAGGAAACCTGCTTGGGATCCTTGCCGAGACAGAGGGCGAGCAGTTGGTTATAATCGAAAACCGGTATCTTATACTTCTCTTCGCCGATCTGCTTGTTAATCGTATTCTGTACATTTTCCATATGCATCAGGCAGGTTATGCAGGAGACCGCGATAAAATCTGCCTTGGTCTCCTCGAGAATGGCATCGAACTTGCTCTTGGCAAATTCAATTGCCTGCTCCGGTGTAGATTTCATAAAACCACCGGCGCCGCCGCAGCATTGCATCTCACGACTATAGGAATCTACTGTTGCACCAAGTGCCTCCACTAATTGCCGCATTCCCTTTGGCTTACGGGGGGAGTCCTCAAAGCCGACCACCTCGCTGGGATATAGGGTGTGGCATGGGTATTGAACGATGCCGTGCAATCCTTTCAGACTGAGGGTGATCTTCTCGGATATCTTCTCCGGTGTGATTTCGCGGTAGAGAACTTCAGACACATGGCGGATTCTGGTACTGCCTGTGACGCTCCGCCCCGTCGGTTCGAGCAGTTCGTTAACCCGTTTTTTCTTTTCTTCGTCATGCATGATATGCTCACGCCCCATTCTCAGGGAACTGTAGCAGGAACCGCATTGAACGAGAATGTCTCGTTTTTTCTGTTCGGCGATGGAAAGATTCCAGCCGCTTGTTGCCAGCCAGGAGTCCTCGTCGGTTGATGGAAAGGCGCCGAATGCAGGACAGCAGACATAGTTATCTGCGTCTACCAGATCGACATCAAGCTCTTCCATGGAAGCCCTGATGGCGCGTTCGACATCGGGGCGAACAGCCGGGGTGTTACACCCTAGAAATAGACAAAATTCCATTTTATTTTCCTTTTAACTTAAGGTAGTTGCTGGTTAACCACCGAACATATAGTCGTTGGCTGCTACCACCGGTGTTTTCATGAGCATTTCCCGGAACATTTTCAGCTGTTCCTCGTTGTTGGTGATAATCGGCAGTGGTGGCAAACCCAAGGCTTCCCTGGTCTCGACGTTGGTCCCGACGGCCTGGGTGTATCCTCTCTTGTAAATTTCCACTATTGAAGGCGGTACCCGTGTTTCATCATTGGCCGACTGCCATTGCCGGATATGAAGAATAAGCTCAAAGGGCTTGACGTCCATGGGGCACATTTCCTCACATCGAGAACAACTGACACAGGCCCAGGGAGTGTCTTCTTCAAACAACTCTTCTTCAAGGCCAAACAGCACCTTGCGGGCCAGGTTGCGGACAAGCAGAGGTGGATCTCCGTAAGAGGCAGGACAGCCGGAAAGGCAGGTACTGCAGTTAAAGCAGTGCTGCAGGTCACCGGTATTATAAATATCCTTCCATAAATCTTTGATTGATTCTGTTTTGATGTCCATTGCTTACCTCTATTTAACCGTGGAAAATTCCAGGTCATCCGAAAGTGTGGAGTCAATGACCGACATGAACTGCCTGTCGCTCCAACCGGAGACCTCTGTAGCATTGTTGCGGCAGGCTACGGCACACATTCCGCAACCTTGACACCCGGCAGGATCGACCTCGATACGATTTTCCATTTCATTGTAGGATCGTGCCCCAAAGGGACAAACACTCACGCAGCGCTGACAGCGAATACATAGGGAATCTTTCACTGTCGAAGTAATCCGTGCTGTTTGCAGATCGCCTCCGGAAAGATAGGTATACGCCTTCTGAGCGGCCGCTTCCGCCTGCATAATGACATCGGGAAGTGGCATGGGGGAGTGTGCTGCACCGGCCAGAAAAGTCCCGATCTGCTTGAGTTCGATTGGTCTCCACTTGGAGTCGGCTTCGTTGAAGAAACCATCATGGTTCAACTCCAGGCTGAACGCTTTTGCCAGATCTTTGTTGCTGGGTTCCGGATCCACCCCGGTTGAAAGGACGAGATAGTTGGGGGAAAGCTCTACCGGAGAATTGAGGACACTCTCGTTAAAGGTTATCACCGGCTTGCCTTCGACTAATTCCACCTGCGGTTTGGAATCGGGACTATAGCTGACGAATATGACGCCTGCCAGACGAGCCTTGGTGTAATACTGCTCCAGAAACCCATATGTCATCATATCACGATAGAGCACAAAAACTCTGGTTTCCGGATTCTTCTCTTTTATTTTCAGAGCATTGGCAACAGCCCACATGCAGCAGATACGACTGCAGTATTCGCGTTTGCCTTTTTCGCGTGAGCCGGCACATTGAATCATTACAACATCTTCAGCCTCGCTGAGATCGATCTTGCCGTTTTCCAGTCCCTGCTTGAATTCGAACTGGGTCATAATGTTGTCCGACTGGCCGTAACCGTACTCCTCGGTAGCGCCCTCCTTTCCACCGGTCGCCATTATAACGGCGCCATGATGCAAATATTCATTTTCACCGTTGCCGTTGTAGACAAGTTTCGATTCAAAAGAGCCTAACGATCCTTCCGTTTTTTCTACCTGAGCATTGAGATGGACAGTAATTTTCTTATTTTCGTAAACCTTCAGCTTCATGTCCTTTGCCATTTCCATCGGGGCCAGGCCATCAACTGTAGAGGCGATGAAATTACCTGCAAATCCACCCAGTTCACCAGATTTTTCAACCAAATGAACGGGAACTCCACGATTAGCCAGCGACAATGCCGACTGCATGCCGCCTATACCGCCACCTACCACCAGCGCAGTATGGTTTATTGGGATCGAGCGTACGTGCAAGGCTGGTTTTTCCTTCATCGAGGAGATGTCGGAGGTGATCGCTTTGATGGCCCTCAGGGTCCATGCGGCTTTGTCATCTTCATGTATACCTCTGCGGGAAATTCCCAGAAAATCGAAAATCTGTACAAGCGAGGAGTTGAAACCGGCCTTTCTCGCGAGGTCTTTTATTTTACGGCGATACATATAGGGCTGGCAGGCCCCGATGAGAAGACGGTTGCAGCCGGATTCGCTAAGAATATCCAAGGCCTCTTGCCGACCTGCTTCCGAGCAGATCGACTCGATAACATGGACGGCACCGACTTGATGGACCTTTGTCAGTTGAGCTTCCAGGAGTTTGGCATCGAAACCTTCCGCCCCGGCAAACTCACCGCATTTGCAAATGAGTACAGCAACATTTGGCAGGCCGCGATCGTCGGTTTTGGGTTCTGCGACATTTTCTCCCAGTGTTGTCTCAACGTCTATGGTAGTGAGAAAGTTTGTCGCCTCTCCGGCTGCGGCAATGCCGCTGGACATGGCTTCGCTGATATCTGTGAGGCCCATTAGTGAACCGCACATGTAGATCCCCTGTTTATTGGCGATTTTTACTTTACTGTAGGGTTCCGTCGCCAGAAGTCCCAGAGGATTGAGGTCAGCGCTGATCAGATCAGCCCACTTTTTATGGTCGGCAAAAGGAATCTGACCGGTGGAGAGGACCACGATATCATAATGTTCGATAAAAAATTCGTTGGTGTCCGGATCGAAATAGCGTATCCGCAGACTACCGTCGGGTTCACGGACAACTTCCTGGACGCGGCAGCGGATTAGCTTGACTCCATGCTCATCAACAGCATTTTCTCGGTACTGTTGAAAACCTTTGCCAAAGGTGCGCATATCCATATAAAAAATGGTGGCCTCTATATCTGTTCCGCCTTTTTCCTTGGCCAGGACAGCCTCCTTGAGAGCGAACATGCAGCACACCGAGGAGCAGTAATCTCTGTTCTGTCTTCTGTTACGTGACCCCATGCACTGGATCCAGGCAATTTTTCTGGCGGGCTTACCGTCGGATGGCCGGGTTATGGTGCCGTAATTGTAGGTGCCGGTGCTGCTCAACATCCGCTCAAAAGCCAGGGAGGTGACAACATCCGGGGACACGGCATATGATTTGGCATCCTCAAATTCTCTGGTATTGTATAACTTGACGCCGGAAGCCAGAATTATGGAGTGAACCTCACGGGTCTCCATAACATCCTGAGCGTTCAGGTCGATGGCATTTGTTGAACAGACTTCAACACACTGACCGCATTCCGTACATGCATCTTTGTCTATGAGAAGCAATTGGGGAACGTTATGGGGAATCGACTTGTAAATGGCCTTGCGCATGGTCAGACCGTGATTGAACTCATCTTCAACCTCAACCGGACAGACATCAATACATTTTCCCATCTCATTACAGACCTCGGCATTGACATACCGCGCCTTTTTTTTCAGCTCCACTGTATATTTTCCTGCATCACCGGAAACATTGACGACCTCGGTAAACGGGAGGATCTCAATATTCTCATGATAGAGGCTCTTTCGCATACAGTATTCCGAAGAATACTCACGTCCTACCATGGGCAGCATCCGACACATTCCGCAATGGTCGGTGGGAAACTGATAGTCAAGCTTTGCCAGGATTCCGCCCACCTGGGTGGAGGCATCCGTGAGCAGAACCTTATAGCCTGTTTCCGCCAGTTCGATAGCTGCTTTTATTCCAGAGATGCCGGCTCCGGCCACGAGGACTGTGCCTGTCGGCTTCTTTTCTGCCATAATATCTCTCCTATTTAACCTGACCTGTTACTTCCATGAGTTCATCGCTGTCGAAAACTGACAGCGGCTGCGGTTCATCCACAGATCTGCCCGCCTCATACTCAAAGCGTGCCTGGGCCTTCTCTGCCGCGGTTCTGAAGATCGGCATGAGCTCGATATCATTGGGACAGGCTGAAGTGCACTGTCCGCAACCGACACAGAAAGCGGCAATGTGCGTCATGCGGGTCAGGTGATAAAAACTTGTGTCAGTGGGCATTTTCAAAGTGCCGTTGCTGTTGGCCCAGCCGATGAACTGTTCGCCTTTGTGACGAAAGGTATCAGTCACGAAAACGCATTCTTTACAGTAGCAGACCGGACAGGCAACTCTGCAGTTATAGCAGTTGATGCAGGCGGCAAGTTTATCCTCCAGTGCATCAAATGTGGCAGTCTCTTCACGATAGGCCGCAAAAAGTGCATCCCGTGCTTCAGTGCGTCCGGCGGCAACCTTCTTTACCGCTTCATCAAGACCACCGGGGGCGTCGCCGAATTTGGCACCTGACTTACTGAGCGCTTCCTCTCCCTTTTCACTGAGTGCTTCGACATAAAGTGTGCCTGAACCGGCACCTATTGTACGAAGGTGTATATCTACATTCGCAGGGGAAGGATATTCGCAGATCTTGCAGGCTCCGGCTATATCATTGCCGGCTGCTTCCGTTTTTCCGTTGAGGCTATTTTCAATGAAGGCCTCTGCGGTGCCGCCGTCGGCTTGATATTTGAGAAAATCGGTGTTCTCGTATCGGCCGAGACAGTCCATGCCCACCAGGAGCACATCGTCGAGATTGGCCTGCTTCAGTTTGACCAGTTCGATAAGAGCCCGTACTTCACAGGAGCGAAGCACCATGGCAATTTTCTTGCCCGAAGGACTGGCTGTCAGCGAGGAAGCAACTTTGGCACCATTTACCGGCACCACTGGTGCAAAAGGATCTATGTTTTGAATATGTTCTTTTGAGGTTACCAGAGTCTGCATGACCCCTTTTCGTGGTTGAGCCATGGGAGCAAGTACAGCATCCACTGCGTTATTTTCCAACATATCCGAAAAAAGCTCGGATACACGTGTATTGAGTTCGCCTTTATTGAAAGACAATTTTATAAATTTAGCCATTATTGCATCTCCATTTCTCAAGCGACCATTTCTTTGGTCGTGTTCAGGCTGGGTTTAAGTTCCTGCTGCTTCCTGTTCAGGGGGCTAGGGCCGAGTTCTTTGAGCCTCTCCGTCATTTGATCGGCTACTTCCTTGAGCATCGTTCCCTCACTGGCCGCAATCCAGCGAAGCCAGAGACGGTCAGGTCCAATGCCGTACTGACTGAGCAATTCAGTAAGCAGGGCAACCCGGCGTCTGGCCTTAAGGTTGCCGTTTATATAATGACAGTCGCCCGGCCAGCAGCCACCGATCAGAACACCGTCGGCGCCGTTGAGAAATGATTTGAGGACATACTTCGGATCCACCATACCACTGCACATAACGCGAATGATCTTTAGGTTGGGCGGGTACGAAAGACGCGAAGTACCTGCCAGATCAGCAGCTGTGAATGTGCACCAGTTACAGAAAAAGGCTACTATTTTAGGTTCAAACTCACTCATGTTCAGGCTCCTCATTTAATATGTTAATATTCCATCAATTTCCGCAAATATTTGTTTGTCTGTGAAATGTCGAACCTTCGGTGCGCCGCTTGGACACCCGCCGGAACAGCTGCCGCATCCCTTGCAGACAGCAGAATTGACTTCACTAATACCGGCAAAGTCATTGAATTCGATTGCGCCGTAAGGACAGAGACTGATGCAGAGCTTACAGCCGACACAGATGTCTGGATCGATCCCTGAAATCATTGGCGGAACCTGGACATGTCCGGCAGAGGAAAGGGCAAGGCATTCAGCGGCCGCACCCTTCGCCTGGGCCACAGTGTCCGGGATATCCTTGGGTCCCTGGCATGCGCCGGCCAGAAAAACACCGCTTGAAGGTGTGGAGACAGGAGCAAGTTTGGGGTGCTCTTCCTGGAAGAAGCCGTCCTGCCCGATACCAATGCCGAATTTCCTCATCACCTCTTCGGCGTTTGGTCTGGCCTCCATGGCTGTACAGAGAATGGCCATTTCGACATCGACTTCGACTATTCGGCCGGACAGGGTATCTTCCGCCTTGACCGTCAGGATACCATTCTCCTTTTCGGTGATTGAGCCGGCTTTGCCGCGGATCATGCGCACGCCTTCTTCCTGCACCTTTTTGTAGAACTCTTCATAGCCCTTGCCGAAGCAGCGCATGTCGATGTAGAAGTTGTAAATTTCGGTATCATGGCCGCATTTGTCCTTGAGAAGGTGGGCATATTTCAAGGCATACATACAGCAGGTCCGGGAACAATATTCGTGATGATTCTTGTCACGGCTGCCGATGCAGTGCAGTATGGCGACACTTTTGGGCGGAGTGGTAAACTTCATTTTGTCATTCAAATCTCTTTTCAGCAGTTTGCCGGAAGTCGGTCCGGTTGCATTGGAGAGACGTTCGAATTCGAGATTGGTGAAGACGTTGGCGTACTTGCCGTAGCCATACTGCGTCATCGGTGTCGGATCCATTGGATCAAACCCGGTGGCAATGATGATTGAGCCCACATCAATGACTTCCTTCTTGTCGGTATCGACATGATCGATGGCTTGCGCCTTGCATTGATCCATGCACAGTTTGCATTCACAGCAACCGCCGCAGTCGACACATCGGGACGCTTCCTGCATCGCCTGTTCTTCAGAAAAACCGAGTTCTATTTCCTTGTAATTGCTGATACGTTCGGCAACCGGGAGTTCCGGCATCCTGGCTCTTTCCACTTTGACGGTCTTCTCGGGAATCTTCTGCCAGTTGGTTCCTGTGGGGCGCTTCTGCCTGTCCTCAAAGAGTTCTTCACCCTCGAGGTATCTGGCGATGGATATCGCAGCCTCCTGACCGGCGCCTACAGCTTCAACGGCAATAGATGGTCCCGTATAAACATCACCACCTGCGAATACCCCGGGTCTGCCGGTATGAAAGGTGATTGGGTCGGCGTCAATGGTCCCCCAGCGGGTCAGCTCGATGCCCTCCGTACCGCTGATAAATTCACTGTTGACTTGCTGGCCTATTGCAGGAATGACCATGTCACATTCGATATCATATTCCGATCCTTCAATCGGAACCGGTCTTCTTCTGCCGGACTCGTCCGGCTCGCCGAGTTCCATTTTGATGCATTTGACCCCGACTACCTTGCCATTATCCGTCAAAACTTCGATGGGATTCTGCAGGATCTCAATTTTGATGCCTTCTTCTTCGGCGGCCTTGATTTCCGCAGTCACCGCGGGCATTTCTTTTCTGCTGCGGCGATAAACCATGGTGACGTTTTTGGCGCCCTGACGAACAGCCTCACGGGCCGCATCGATGGCAACATCGCCTCCGCCGACTACAACCACCTTCTCTCCGGTGGTCACCGGCTTTTTACGGTTGAGAAGACCAAGATAATCGATGCCGTGCATTACTCCTTCGGCATCTTCGTTCTTGATATTCATCTTGCGGCTCTTGTGGGCGCCGGCGGCTATATATACGGCTTTATAGCCCTCAGCCAGAAGGCTTTCGATGGTACGCTCACGCCCTATATCAGCTTCAAGCTCGATGGCAACACCGAGCCGTTTGATGTAATCCACTTCCCGGTCCAAAATCTCGGGCGGCAGCCTATAGTCGGGTATGCCGTAGCGCAGCATACCTCCACTCTGTGGAGCTTTCTCGAGGATGGTGGGGTGGTAGCCTTCCTGGGCAAGAAAATAAGCGGCGGTAAGCCCGGCGGGTCCGGCACCGATAATCGCCACTTTTTCATTGGGATCTTTTTTGGCGATCTCGGGAACTGGCAAGCTTTCCCAGTCTGCCTGGTCAGCTGCAAAACGCTTAAGAGAGCAGATGGCCAGTGGTTTGTCGACTTCCTGTCTGCGGCATTCGGATTCGCAGGGAGCCGGACAGATTCGGCCAAGCGATCCAGGAAGAGGCATTTTCTCCATTATCAGCTTGAGCGCTTCTTGGTGCTTGCCCAGTTTAATAAGAGCGACAAAACCCTGGATGTTGATGTTGGCGGGACATCTCTGAACACATGGTCCACGATCTTTCTTGTCGATAACGTAGCGGACCGGGACCGCCTGCGGGAAGGCGATGTAGATGGCTTTTCTCGATTTAGTGTGATTATCCCACTCATTCGTGGTCTCGACAGGACATACCTTGGCGCAGTCGCCGCACCCCGTGCAGTTCGGTTTAATGTAGCGTGCCTTCTGGTTGAGGGTCACCTTGAAATTACCCACAAACCCTTCAACATCGACAACCTCACTGTAGGTCCTCAACTCAACGTTCTTCTCCTGACCCACAGCAACCATTTTCGGCGTACCGATACAGGCGGCACAGTCAAGCGTAGGAAAGGTTTTATCATACTGCAGCATATGGCCGCCGACGGTGGGCTGAGTCTCCACCAGATATGCCTTGTTGCCTGAGGAGGCGATAGTGAGTGAAGCCTCCATTCCTGCGATGCCGCCGCCGACTACCAGAGAATTGGGATTTACCGGAAAAGTTTTCGGTACCAGTTTGTCTTGATAAGCTACCCGGGATAGACCTGCCTTGGCTATGGTGATGGCCTTGGCGGTTGCCTCGTCCTCATTCTCCGTGACCCACGAGCCATGTTCGCGGACACAGACCTGATGGAAGGCGTGATAAGGATTCAAGCCGGCCCTTTCACAGGCTGCCCTGAAGGTTTTTTCATGCATTCTGGGAGAGCACGCTGCGACTACGACACGTGTGAGATCGTGCTCCTTTATTTCCTTCTCGATCAGTTCCTGGCCGGGATCAGAACACATAAAGAGATAGTCTTTTGCCACTACTACCCCGGGGAAGGTGCTTGCATATTTGGCAACCTCCTCAACTCTTACCCTGTAGGCAATATTGATACCGCAGTGGCAGATGAAAAATCCAATACGTTCAGACATGATACTCCTCCTGATTAGCGCTTGTGGTTTGACCCGATATATATGATGCTTCTACGGATTGGAGAAGAAGCTCTGCCACATCACGGACAGCAATTTTATTTTGGGCACCAAGTATTGCAATGGCATCGTTCAGCATACGGATACAATAGGGGCAGGCGGTTGCGATGATCTCAGCTCCGGTATCCATGGCTTCACGTACTCTTTGAACGCCGTGGCTTTCGTCTATCGGCAGAATGTGCCAGGCTCCGCCGCCTCCGCCTCCACAGCATTGACTTCTCTTCCTGGAGTTCTGCATCTCTATGATTTTAAGCCCCGGAATACTCTGCAGGATTCTGCGCGGTTGTTCATATATTCCATTGTGTCTGCCGAGATAACACGGATCATGGTAGGTTACCCTGCTGTTCACCTCAGTGAGCGGGGTCAGACTGCCATTGGTGATCAGTGCATCGAGCAGCTCAGTGTAATGAATTGTTTTGGTGTTTTCCTCCAACTCCGGATAATTCTTTTTGAAGGCATTCAGGCAATGGGGTGAGGATGTCAGAATCTTTTTCACATTGTTTTTCAGGAAAAGATCGGTATTCGCCTTGATGAGGCTTTCATTGACGGTCGCCGCACCTATTTTCTCAGCCTGATCACCGCAGCACGATTCCGCTGTGCCGAGTGTCCCATAGGAGACATCGCCTATTTCCAGAAGCTTGACCAGGGCGGTCCCACTGCTCAGACTCCCTTTTGCGGCTGTATCGTCATAAGCGGTGGTACAGCATGTGAATAAACAGTATTCTTTATCTTGGCTGAAGACGGGAATCTTGGGTGTGTTTATCCAATCTGTTTTTTTGGAGCGTTTGCCGCCCCAGGGATTACCTTCTTTTTCAAGGCTCTTAAGAGGTGCCTGCAGATATTCAGGCATAAATTTTCCTTCCCCTATCTGTCTTCGCACCGATTTGATAAGACCGATAATGTCGATTCCGCGGGGGCAGTTTGCCACACAGCTGTTGCAGGTCACACAGTTCCAGGAGACATCATCCACATTGGTATCTGTAGCCCGGTTAAGGGCCAGATTTCTGAGGACCAGTCGAGGGCTGTAATTGTTGGCATGAGTCGACGTACACACACTGGTACAGGTTCCGCACTGCATACAGGTCTTGAAGGCTTCGCCGATCTCGTGTTCCATATCGACGGGATCGACCTGTGAGTCATGTTGTGCTTTCGCTTTTATAGAGGTGAGGAAGATGGCCAGCGGTCTGTACATCAGATGGGACAGTTTGCCGAACGGCAGCATGATCATCAGCATGCCCACGCAGATTCCCACATGAATGACATAGATGGAGTAGGTGGTCAAGGGCAGCCCGCCGAGTCTGGCAAAGTGGACCAGAATTCCGGTGAAAGCGATGGCAAAAATGAGAACCAGGAAAAACATATCTGTAAAATCCGAATAACGATGCAGATTTTCTTCCTTTTTAAACCATCGGCCATAGAGCATGCTGGTTGAGCCTACCAAGAGTGCAACCGTGGCGTAATACCCGACGATTCGGGTCGGATGCCAGAAAGGATGGACTATATCCGTTTGGAAAGATGTGAGGAAAATCATGACCAATACTTCCATAGCTACCCAACCGGAGAAGAGAAAGAAGTGTCTAGCCCAGGCACTTGAAGGCCCGGTACCGCACTTTCTCCACTTTTTCTGAGTGAAGTAGTTCAGGATAAAGACAGGCGCCTGGGTAAAATAAAGCTTCAGCGGAACTTTGGTACCCTGCATGATCTTGAGATACATGTTTATTGCATTGGAGCCGAGCAGCCCGAGGACAATCAGGATCATTATTTCATCGCCGATATGCACGTAATGCGCTGGGGCAAAGGCGTTCAGGGCAACATAGTCGGTAATGACAGGACCATGAAAAAGTAAAAACAATGACATGACAAAGAGTGCGATGCCGGCAAAGGCTGCAACTTCCAATTTCGGAGAGGCGTAAAAGAGCCTGGCAAGACCTGTCCAGTCATATTGGGTTGTCAGCCAGCGGCGGGTTGCCATCATTGTTTCCGCCGGTTCTGCACCACGCGGGCAGTCGGTGTTGCAGTCGCCGCAATAGTAGCAAAGCCAGGGTTCCGGAGATTCCAGAACCTTATCCTTCAGGCCGAGCTGAAGATAGCGGTAGATTTTCCGAGGAAAGGTGTTTTCACCTGTAGACAGAGGACATGCCGCAGCACAGTTGCCACACTGCATGCAGATTTCCATATCCTTGGCACCCAACCTCTTGATCTCGCCATAAAGATTTTGACTGATACCATAATTCTTCAAAACATTCTCCCTTCTGTACCAGTAGGTGGGTTAATGAAAGGACGTCGGTTTGAGACCGCCTCAAGGACGTTCCATATCGCTTTGATAGAGTATGATGCGGGCAAAAGACAATAATTGCATATGCACAATACGCCTATTGTGAGTTTTCTGCCGGAAAGGGCATCACTACAATGTAGTATATTTGGCATATGCATATTAAGGTCCGTCAGCATGATTATATTACGTAGATAAAAATTGCAAGGGTAAAAGGAGCGGATTGAGCCCTGTTTTCCCCCTCGCCAATTGCATTTGTTCTTACTGTGCGTAATGTGCTTTCATTGCGATTTTACATAGCTTATTCATCCCCTGATGCAGAGGAAGAGATTTCTCCAGACCGTTTTTTTGTATGGCAGGACTATGGTCTCCTGCCATACTCCTGGTTTGTCACGCATCCGCTTTCTGGGCTATGTCTACAATCTTTCCCGCATACCAAGTCCTGAAGTTGGGGTCACTCAACTGCGTAATCCGCCATTTTGACAGGGGGGAGTCGGGGTCGCTGCAGAGATTGCCGTGACCATGGTCCCATAGGAAAAGACATGCTGTGCACTCTCCCTCTGAGAGGTTGCATAGCGGACAGTCGTTTTTCCAGGGTGGCTCAGGTTTGGCGACATGTTTTACGTAATACTTCCTGTCATGCGCCGGATGCCTGTACAGCCAGGACCACATCTTTTTGAATTCATTCAATGCCTCGGGATTGACCATGTTTCTACCCTCCAAAAAAAGGATTGCAAGTTACCTCTGCTCGAAATATTGGAGCTCGTGCAGAAGGGGAATTATAGTTTTAAGCTGCTGTCCAAGTGTCATCAGTCTCCCGTTCCAAGGTGCTTCATTGCTACGCTGTGGTATAGATTTCATATGTACGAAACTGGAGTTACAAAAAGTTTAAAATGGGCAATCACCACATTGTGACATAAGATGCATATGCACATAAAAAATTCAAAAAAAATTCACCCGTAAATATATACTACAATGTCGTATAAAATACATATGCACGTTACTACGTTGTGGTACTCCTACGGTGTGTGTCTCACACTCCTACTTTGTGAATATCCGATGATGGTAAAAAATGCAAGAATAAAACAACATATTTGGGAAAAAGCGTAATGAGGAAAATAACACCAAAAGATCAACGGGAAAATAATAATAGAGTAATTAAATATCTGTAATTAAAGTGTAAAAACAATAAGCAAGGGTAAGGAAAAGTATCTTAGAGGCTTTTAAAATTAGTAGTTAATCTGAAGAAATATCAATTAATTTAGCATTGTCTTTTATTGATGAAATGAAAAAATTAAATGTGCATATGTTATGTTTGAGTTGAAATATCAGGCAAAACTAAGAATTGAAAAATGCAGGATCAAAACATAAAAGTGAGAAAGTATATGAATCGGGATTTGAGACGAGCATTAACCTGATCTTGAAAGAGGTAGGCTCAAACAACACACGCTCTTTGTGAATGCGATAGGATCCACTGTTTACCCTCACGAAGAACATTATTAAAATGTAAAGCAGCAGGCATTTCGCCTGCTGCTCTATAAAAGGCCATAAGAAACTCTCAGGAGGAAAAATATGAAGGTGAATATAGACCTTGGCATTGTACCCATTGGCACCGGCGTTTCTTTATCAAAATATATCATAGCCTGTCATGAGATTCTCGACGAAACAGGACTTGAGATAAAGCTGCATGCTTTTGGAACGAATATCGAAGGTGAGTGGGATGAAGTCATGTCAGCGGTAAAAAGATGTCAAGAAAAAGTACATGAAATGGGCGTTCCGCGAATATTAACTACTATCAAGCTGGCAACACGGACCGACAGAGAGCAGGCAATGAGCGATAAGGTGGAAAGTGTTCTGCAGCGAAAAGCGAAGGGTCAGCAGTCTCAATGATGTAAATATCCTGCTTGAGCAGGATATTTACAGTCAGGCCCAGAGGTTAAGTTTTGGGTTCGAGGCAAAACATCTGAGTATATCACCCCGGGTTACGATACCTGTCGCGCGGTGCTTGTCAACAATTGCAACGGCATCGATATGGTGCTCAGCCATCACCCCGGCAACTTGGCGGATATCGCTGGTGCTGTCAGTGGTATATATTTCAGCCTGTAGCACATCGGCTACAGGCTGAATCCTGCTCGTTTCAACTTCACCGTCTTTCACATTCAGATGTTGAAGGATATCCCGGTCCGCCAGAACACCAATTGCCTCATTCTTTCCGGAAATAACAATCAATTGGCGGATATTTGCTTCTTTCAGCAGACGCCAGGCAGTGTACAGGGATTGATACCTGCTGATGGTTAAAACAGGTGAGGACATAATTTGAGAGACAGGTACCAGATGTCGGCCAACAGCCGTTCCTTGCATTGTACCTGTGTATGTTTTTATTGCCTGGTTACAAGTGCCGCCGGGAACCCGAGCAGATTGTTCACAAGGCTTTATCTTTTTTCCTTGGTGTTGAAGTGCTTCATAGCTGCTTTTAAAAAGCAGACCATCGATGCCATAAATATACGACATGAAGACAGCCTCCTCCGGTTATTTCAGCAGTAGGTTTGAAGTATTAGCCGCTCCTTCATCGGGACGCCATAAACCGGGCTTTGCTGTAGCCAGCCGGGCTGCAGAGACCAGTGAAAAAGAGCAGCCCCTATCTTGAACTGGTAATCAGAATAGTTTGTAACAAGCCCAATCGGAGTTCAGGGGGCATCAACTATAAAAATAAGCAACCATTTTAAGAAAGCACGTTTTTGTTGACAGGATATCATTTTTTCGTATTTCCGGTGTAGAGCCTAATTAAGGGAAAGAATCGGCCACGCGGCGAGATAGAACACAGCTATGTAACGCAAAGTTTTCCCAACTCCTACCAGGATAATGAACAATAGGAAATTCACCTTCATCACCCCGGCTATAAAGGTGAGCACATCTCCACCAAGGGGGAGCCAGGAGAAAAGGAGTGACCAGATGCCATAACGTTGAAACCAATGCTGCATTTTTTCGATTTGGTCCTGTTTGAAATAGAACCAGTTGCGATCCTGGTAATGAAGAAGAAAGCGGCCGAGATACCAGTTTACCGCAGCGCCAAGAGTGTTGCCGAGCGATGCTGTGAGAATCAGCAAGCCCTCCGGTTCCCCCTGACGAACAAGGGCAAAGAGGATTACTTCTGAAGAAAAGGGTAGAACGGTCGCTGCCAGGAATGATGATATAAAAAGGAAAAGGTAGAAGATCATTATTTAATAGGTAGCCAAGCTGAGGTTTACTGAGAAATGGTCGTCGAAGCATAAATAATATTATTGCTTGCCATAAGGTAATTTGGCGAATCACTCCTGAAAAACCGCCTCAAAAGCTTTCGTATTGATTTTTATTTATGCTGGAATATAGATTTGGACCACCAGTAGAATCGATTAATAGCAAGGTAACTATTCAATAAAATTCATTAAGTATCCTGTCTGCCTCGAGTCGTGATTCGGAGAAGCAAAACCCTCTCAGAAGAACGATTTTTATTTTCCGCGTTGCTCTTCTTTTTCTTAATGATCTATTATATAGTCAGAAGGAGCTGGTTATCTATCCTGCTTTATCAGAAAAAGTAACTATATCTCCCTAAACAAAACTATTATCGTCTATTTATTGTGAAATCCATTATTACATAATCTCGTGTACTTATCACTTAAAAGTACGGCTTCACTATTTATGAGCACCCCGAGCTTGTCTTTTAAAATAAATGCGGTTCTCTTGTCAACGGCTGTTCTTGTTGCAATCCTATTTTTATCCTCTGTATATCCTCTTGAAAATCGAAGATTTAACGAGCACTTGAATAAAATTGAGCTCCTTCTCGACACTTTGTTCAGAGAAAAAGCTTCTGTCCTGGCAGATGGATTTCTTGACGGCAATGATCTGGAATATCGAGAGACTCTCGATGGAATCAGAGAAATAGCGCCGGAGATTGAAAGAATTTGTATGTATGCTGCAAACGGAAATCTATTTTCATGTTCCGGAAATGCTATTCATCATAATGTTAAACCGGAGAATATAGCTTCTACTGCAGCGCCATATTTTTTTGGGCAGGTTAAAACAGGAATAGGTGATATTTTACTGTATCGTAATAATTTCTATGCAGACGGTGACAAAGTAGGCTTTCTTTCGATTTATTACTCGATGGAAAATATCCTCAGGGAGAAAAGCAGATCTTTTTTTACGATCGTTATGCTGCTTTTTGTCTCTCTTGCCCTGTTGACGGTAATCTTGAGCGCTTTTCTCAACAGGTTGCTGGTCAAACCACTGATCATTCTCAGAAATGACATGAGAAAGATTGAAGCGAATGAATCGCAAGCAACCGCTACTGACTCCTCTGCCGTTGTAATTGACGAGATAGCTGCAGTTTTTAATGATATGTCTCTTAAGCTTTCCCTGCACAAAAAAGAATTAGCAAGGTGCCGTGAAAATATGAAAGAGCTGAGAGTAATCAAGGATATTGCGGAACAGTCAAGCAAGGCCAAAGGTGAATTTCTGGCAAGCATGAGCCACGAGATACGTACACCGATGAATGGGGTCATGGGATTAACAACACTGTTGCTGGATACTCCACTCGATGAATCTCAAATGCACTATGTTCAGACCCTGCAGTCGAGCAGTGAGTCATTGTTGAGAATAATCAATGACATCCTGGACTTCTCAAAAATAGAAGCAGGAAAAATGAAACTGGAGGAATTCAATTTCAATTTGCGGCAACTACTGGATGATTTCATTGATATTACCTCGCTAAAGGCTGAAGCCAAAGGATTGGCATATGTATTTTGTGTCGAGCCTGTTGTTCCTTCTTTGCTGATTGGAGACTCAGGAAGGTTGCGTCAGATTCTTCTTAACCTGACCGGGAATGCGATAAAATTCACTCATCAGGGACAGGTTGTTGTCCATGTCACCGTTCTTGAGCAGGGTGAGGAGGACTGCAGGCTGCGTTTTTCAATTCAGGATACGGGCATAGGTATCCCTGATTCACGGAAGGCTGATATATTTAAAACCTTTACTCAGGCCGATAGCTCTATTACCAGAAGATTCGGTGGAACTGGTCTAGGCCTGGCGATTTCCAGAGAACTCTGTTCACTGATGGAAGGAGAGATTGGATTTCATTCACAGGAGAAAACAGGGTCGGAGTTTTTCTTCACCGCTCGTTTTAAAAAGCAGAAAAGCAGTGAAGAATCTCCCGACTGGCTAAGGAAAATTGTCGGTCGTCGAGTTCTTATCGTCGACCATAATAGCAATGTGCGCAATATGTTGCGGAAGCAACTTCAGCATTGGGGAGCAGAGATAGGCGAGGCAGAACGGGGCATGGAGGCAGTTTCCATTCTGCAGCAAGCCGGGGGTAATGGAAAGCCCTTTGATTATGCTTTTTTAAGTATGGACTTGCCGGATAAGAATGGTGTTGTTTATGGAAACTGTATTGTGGCCGACCCAAACATACCGGCTCTGCGAATGGTTCTCATGCATGATTCAAGCTATCGCAACAAGCTGCGCGGACTTATCGGAATGAGGTTCACGGCATTTTTAGCCAAGCCTGTCCGTTATCATGGCCTGATTGCCTGTTTGAGCATGCTTTTGACCGGGAAGAGACCGGTGGTTCAGCGTCCCAGGTGTACTACACTCTCATCATGTAAAGAAAAAAAGGGCCGGATTCTTCTTGCCGAAGATAACAGCATTAATCAGCAGGTGGTTATCGGTATCCTGAACAAGATAGGGTATACTCATGTTGATGTCGTCGGTAATGGCATGGAGGCGATTCAGGCTCTGGAGGCATTTCCTTATAGCCTGGTATTAATGGATGTCCAGATGCCGGAAATGGACGGACTGGAGGCAACGAGAAGATTTCGTCAGGTACATTCCAGTATGAGGAATCGAAATGTTCCTATCATTGCCCTGACCGCGCATGTCATGGAAGGTGATAAGGAGAGATGTATTGCCGCGGGAATGAATGATTATATCACCAAACCGGTATCACCTGATGCGCTTGGCCATATTCTGGAACTTTATATCAACCAGGATGGCGGAGATAAACAGGAATCGAGTCTGGAAGCCCCGGATAGTGTTTGCGCCACCCAGTGCAACAATATAAATACATCATCCGTTTTTTATGCACAGGAGCTGGAAAGAAGGGTTCTCAACGATAAGTCGCTGGCCAAAACCATTGTTAAAGAATTTGTTAAAGATATGCAGGTCCAACTTGAATACCTGTTTTCGTCCATCGCCGAAAAGGATTTTGAGCTGATTAAAAAGCAGATCCATAAAATGAAAGGTGCCGTAGGCAATGTGGGTGCCTCCAGGATGAGGGAGGCAATTATCGAAATTGAAAATTACCTGGCCCAAAATGATAAAGGCGGCGATCTTGATCATCATGGGAAGATAATCGAACAGCACTTCAAGCAGTTGAGGGTAAAAATGGAGGAATATCTCTTGGAGCCCTGATAAAAGACGGATGCGCACTTACGGCACAGCCGCTGCAGATTCACTCCTGAAGGGCCGTGCCGGAACAGGGGATTTAATTCATGGCAAAAACAGTCATTCCTTTTTGAATGGCATTGCCGCCGGTCTCAGCCGAGCAATAGGATATTTTCTCTTTCACATTGGTGACCACCAAGGTTCCCGTCTGGGTCATCTCGGAATCAAGCACTTCCCCGGTATCGGGATCAATTAATTCCTCAACACTCCCTACTGAGAATTTTGTACCTACCTGGACTCCCTCGCGGGAACCGCGATTGACAATTATTTTACCATTGTTGGCAAGAATAATGGTTCCTTCCCAGCGAATACTTTCCAACTGGTCTATGAGAAATGCTATTCCCTGAGCGATGGCGTCCTCCGCGGCTTTTTGAACATTGTCCTTTTTGTCGGCCCCATAATTGGCACCGATATCGTCCAAAATTCTGCCGCCGATGGAAAAGCCTTTGTTCGTGGATCTGCCGGTAACCTTCTTTGAAGCCTTAACCTGACCTGTTTCCGAATCAACAAGGTAAATGGTTATGTCCATTTCCGAATGGCCCATATCGCCGCCGACTCGTACCCCAAAGAGGTTTACTCCACCTCCCTGACCTCCGGTTTCCTGAACATTGGTAATAGAGCCGCGGACCAGCAGTTGTGCTGGAGTCATTCGTCCAGCTTGAGGGGTTTTTTTACCGCCGGCAGTGCGGCCGCTGGCACCGAAATCCTGCTCAACCATAGCCTCTTCACGCATCTCTGAATCACCTAAAACAATAAACCAGCCGGACTGCTGAAGAAGATCAGTCATGGCGGTTGTAAAGCCATCTCCTACATCCCATTGTCCGGACCAACTGGATTCGTTTTTAAACTTGGCGACGGTAATGGAATATTTCAGATTACCGGAGGGTGCTTCCGGGATAGTGGTTTGTGCAGCTGCACTTATTGCAAAAAGCAGCAGCATGGACACACAGCTTATATGGAATGCAATCTTTCCGTACATGATTCCCCCTTCCTAAGTGTTAGCTTAAAGATTCTATTCTTGTTTTTTTTGCAAGAAAACAATCTGCCTTCAAGGTTCTTATCCAGTTCCGCTGAATTAGTGATGTTTTCTAAAACTGCCCGAAAAATAGGAAAACGAAAAGTATTTTTGAATACGTGAATCAGTCTGCTATAGCAGAGACTGCTCTTTTGCGCCATAGAGGCAAAGGCACATTAGAATGTACCGATATACCATGTATGAGCGAAAAAAATCAAGTTTTCTGAAAGGCATCAATAGCCTGCGTGCCAATGTTCTTTCAATTTGGAATAATGTTTGTTGCAGTTCGAAAAGACATTAGAGCGATATTAATCTCATCAACGTTGGAAGAGCAAACTAAAAACTTCTCGTACTTTTTGAAGTCCCAGGATCGGACATTTTACGAAACTATCAGTACATGAAAAGAAAATACGGTAAAAAGATCTGGCCAAAATTCAGGCTGCGAGTTAAATAAATGTGATAAATAAAATAGATTGATATCCATAGCCTTCATAGAAGATAATTCCGATTTAAAACAGAAAATTCCCATTATAGTCACCAGGTAGCTTTTATTTGCAAAAAGTTTGAGACAAGGAGTATGAAATGGCAGGATTTATTTATCAGGACCCTTTTCCTTTGGACAGTGATGAAACGCAGTATCGTAAGATTGATGGTTCGGAAAGACATGTCGGCGTGGATACCTTCAAGGGCATTGAAGTTGTTACTATTGATCCTGAAGGGCTGACGGTTCTTGCTAATCAGGCAATGAAGGATGTTTCATTTATGCTGCGGCCGGGTCATAATGATCAGGTAGCTAAGGTTTTGCATGATCCGGAATCATCAATGAATGAAAAAGGAGTTGCTCTGGCGTTTCTCAGAAATGCTGAAGTTGCCTCCAAATTAGAGCTTCCCATCTGCCAGGATACCGGGACTGCAATAATCATGGGGAAAAAAGGGGAGAATATCTGGACGGGCGGCAATGATGCGGAAGCGCTTTCCCGCGGCGTATTTAATACCTATACGGAAGAAAATCTACGCTATTCCCAGACAGTACCTCTTGATATGTACACCGAGACCAACACCGGCACAAACCTGCCAGCTCAGATAGATCTCTATGCAACCGAAGGAAACGAATACAAATTTCTTTTCATCGCTAAAGGCGGCGGTAGTGCAAACAAAACCTATCTTTTTCAGGAGACAAAGGCCCTCCTGAATCCTGAAAAGCTGCTAAGTTTTCTGGTGGAAAAGATGAAAACCCTGGGTACCGCAGCCTGTCCTCCTTATCATCTGGCATTCGTCATTGGGGGTACCAGTGCGGAGACTAACTTGAAAACGGTTAAACTGGCTTCTGCCAAATATCTTGATGGACTGCCAACCACAGGGAATGAACACGGCAGGGCGTTTCGTGATGTAGAACTCGAGGCTGAATTGCAAAAGGCCGCGCAGGACTCAGGCATTGGCGCTCAGTTCGGTGGTAAATATTTCACTCACGATGTTCGTGTTGTCCGCTTGCCGCGTCACGGTGCTTCCTGTCCTGTCGGCATGGGAGTTTCGTGCTCTGCTGATCGGAATATAAAAGCGAAGATCAATAAGCATGGTTTATGGGTCGAGGTTATGGATGACGACCCGGCTCGCTTGATTCCTGAGAAATATCGCGGCAAACATGAGCATGGGATTAAAGTAGATTTAAACCAGCCTATGCAGGAGATCCTGGCAGAGTTGAGCAGGTACCCGGTCGGTACATCACTCATGCTGACAGGTACGATAGTGGTGGGACGGGATATCGCTCATGCCAAATTCAAGGAATTGCTCGATGCAGGAAAGCCTCTCCCGGAGTATTTGAAAAAACATCCGATTTATTATGCAGGTCCCGCCAAAACACCGCCTGGTAAGCCATCGGGGTCATTCGGACCGACAACAGCAGGTCGTATGGACAGTTATGTGGATCTGCTCCAGTCACATAGCGGGTCTATGGTTATGATCGCCAAAGGCAATAGATCCCCGCAGGTGACGGCTGCCTGTAAAAAGCATGGCGGTTTTTACCTTGGCTCCATTGGTGGACCCGCTGCTATTCTTGCGGAAGAAAATATTAAAAAAGTAGAATGCATTGATTATCCCGAACTGGGTATGGAAGCAGTGTGGAAGATTGAGGTTGTCGATTTTCCAGCTTTTATTCTTGTGGATGACAAGGGTAATGATTTCTTTTCCGAGTTGATGTAAGTAAGGCGAACTCCCCCGAAAGAAATTCGGGGGAGAGGACCTACTTATCAGAAAACAGAAGTCAGAGGCCAGAAGACAGAATAGTTTGTCGCCTTCAGCCAAAGGGCTGAAAGAAGAAATGGAAAACCAAGGTCTATTGAAAAATAGATATAGGAGGAGGGAAGCTAATCTCCTGAAACTATCCTGAAGGGGATTCAGAGCAAAAAAAAAAGCCCCTCAACGAAAAAAACGTTAAGGGGCTTTTCTATAAGAATTCGGCGACGACCTACTCTCCCACATAGTCACCCATGCAGTACCATCGGCGCTGAAGAGCGTAGGTAAGCGAGTGCAGCGAGACTCCGTCATCCGTGTTCGGAATGGGAACGG